>JAEUHU010000334.1 GCA_016793305.1 Planctomycetota bacterium | reverse complement strand
GGCTTCTGCACCGCCTGCACCGCGTCGACGCAGACCTGCGAGGTGCGCGACGTCTGCTCGCCCATCGCCACGCTGTCGATCTTGGCCAGGAAGTTGACGTCGGCGCCGCTGACGAACGCCTTCTTGCCGAAGCCGGTCAGCACGATGCCCTTCACCTTCGGGTCGCGATCGCACTGCTCGAAGCGCGTCTTGATCTCGGCGAACACGCCCTGGTCGAGCGCGTTCAGCACCTTCGGGCGGCGGATCGTCAGCACTGCGATGCCGTCGCGGTCTTCGCGCAGCACCACCGGCACCTCGAACGGCTTGTCGTCCTTGCCAAGCGCCTCGATGCACTTCGGCACCGGGAAGCCCTTGTGCTTCTTCGCGTAGGCCGCCACCAGCTCGAGCGCCTTCTTGGTGCCGAGCTCGTTCATGTAGGTGAACGCCGGCTTCATGTCGAGCGCGAGCTCGAGGCCCATGTTGAAGTCGGCGATCGACACGAGACCCGCGTCGACGATCTCGCCGCAGATGCCGAAGTAGGCCCCGAGCAGCTGGTCGCGGATCTGTGCTGCGAGCGCGTCCGGCACCTCGACCGTCTCACCGCGCGCGGGCACCTCCCAGTTCTCCTTCTTCGCCACCTTGTCCTTCAGCGACTGCGGCGTGCGGTACCACGTGTTGATCTTCGTGGTGTAGTTGTCGAGGCCGACCGCGGTGATCGGATTGCCACCGGTCAGGTTCATCGCGGTGAACGAGCCGATGCCCATCTTGAACGTCTTCTTGCAGACGACGTCGATCTGCTTCGTCGTGCCGACGCCTTCTTCGGCGAGCAGCGCGCACGCGAAGAACAGGCCTTCGAACACCGGGTCGAGCGCGTAGCCGTAGCGCGACTTCACCGGGATCGGCACCTTGCCGATCGCCTCGTAGAACGACAGCAGCCACTGGCGCGTCGCCGCCGACGTGTCCACGCCCGACACGACCTCGACCATCAGGTTGCGCTCGGCCGGGAAGAAGTAGTGCACGACGCCGCTGCGGTCCTTCTTCTTCGTGTTGGCGAAGATCACCTCGGGCTCGAGGTGGCTGCTGTTGCTGCACAGGATCGCGTCCGGCGACACCAGCGCCTCGACCTGCGCGAAGATCTTGCCCTTGAGTTCCTTGTACTCGGTCGCGGCTTCGACGACCAGCTCGGCGCCGGCGAGCTTCTGGTAGTCGTTGGTCCACGTGACCCCCGACACCATCTGCGCCTGCTGCTCGGCGGTGAACGCGCCGCTCTCGACGCCCTTCTGCACCTTCTTCTCGAGCTTCGCCTTGCCGTTCGCGAGCGCCTGGTCGCTGACGTCGACGACGATCGTCTGCACGCCGAACGGGCTCAACACCTTGGCGAAGTAGAGGGCGATGTCCGGGCCGATCTGGCCCGAACCGATGACTGCGACCTTGGTGAGGGTGCGACCTGCGTGCGTGAAGCTCATGGGTTCCTCGAATCGGGGGCGAACAGGCTAGCCGCCACCCGACGGGCAATGAAGGCCGGACAGCGGCCCGTTCGCCGCCGGCCGGCCCCGCGAGCGGGTCACCGCGAGCCGGCCACCGTGGTGTTGCCGCCGAACGTGAACACCTGCCCGATGGTCGCGGACAGCTGCCAGCCGTCGTCCTCGCCCGGGATCTGGTCGAGCGGCTTCGCCACGTCGAGCCGGAACACGCCGTCGCCCAGCAGCGGCTGGCTGCCGATGCGCAGTCCCGCACCGATCGACTGGAACGGGCGCCCGAGCTCGCTGCCATCGCCGGTCCAGCCCGTGTCGACGAACCCGACCAGGCCCAGGCGCAGCGTCGCCACCTCTAGGCCGGTGGCCCAGCGGTGCTCGACGATCGTGCGCAGCCGACGGGTGCCGGCGAACTGGCGCGCGCGGTAGCCGCGCAGCCCGTTGTCCTCGCCGAGCGTCAGCTCGATCGGCAGGTCCTGGAGCTCCTCGAGCGCGTCGAAATCGACGAACGCTCCGAACGTGTGGTGCGACGAAAGCCGCGCGAACGCGCGGGCGTTGGCCCCGACGTTCCAGGCTCCTGCGGTGTCGCCGTCCCAACGCAGGCCACCGGCGAGGCCGAGGTTGGTGAGCAGGCCCGGCAGAGGTTCGGCGGCCCAGCCGGTCTCGGCGGCGATCTCCGGCTGCACTGCGCCGCCTTCCCCAGCGGCGTCTCGCCAGCGTGCGCCGGCAGTCGCCGACAGGCTGACGCCGAGCACCACGTCCTGCACGAAGCCGAGCGTGTCGACGTTGTCGACCTTCGCGAAGCCGGTGATCCACCGCGTGCTCAGCGACGGCCCGAAGAACACGCTCGAGGTGTCGCCGGGCACGCGGATCTCCGCTGCCAGGGGGCCACGCGCGGGCTCGTAGTCGCGTTCGACGACGCGCAGCACGAAGCCGAGCTTGTCGCGGTGCTCGCGCGGGCCGTTCGCCCACAGCAGGTCGGCGGTGAACACGTCGCGGCGTTCCGGCACTTCGGCGAGCACGTCGCCGTCGCGCACGAACTCGTTGGCCAGCTCGTCGTGCGCGTAGGCGAAGCCGTAGCTGCGCGGATCGGCGAGGTGCTTGAGCGGCCGGCGCAGCTCGAGCCCGAGCGACTCGCCGTCGTCGGTGCGCGACAGCCGCACGCTGCCGGTGTGCCACGTGTCGAACACGTGCAGATCGCTGTAGACGAGGCTGCCGCGGTAGTCGCCGTCGGAGTTCTCGGCGAACGAGCCGACCAGGCGGTCGCCGAGCCCGAACAGGTTGCTCTCGCCGAGTGCGAACCGCAGCCCGGTGACGCCACCGACGAACGACGCGCCGCCGCCGAACGTGATGCTGAGGCGGTCGCGGGTCACGACCTCGAGATCGACCTCGTCGGTCGTGTCGGTCGGCACGAGCCGCACGCGGACCTCGGCGAACAGACCGAGCGCGCGCAGGTTGCGCTCCAGTTCGGCCGCCATCGCGGCGTCGACCCGGTCGCCGCGGGCGAACCACAGTTCCCGTGCGACGACCTCGTCGCGCGTCGTCCAGTGCAGGGCGTCGACCAGCGCGGCGATCGGCCGCTCCTCCCGGGTCGCTTCGTCGAACACGTCGCCGGTGACGATCCGCACCTCCCGCAAGCGCCCGCGCTGCGGCTCGGCCAGAGCCGCGGGGCGACGTTCGTCCGTCTGGGCCACGGCCGGCGAGGCGACGAACACGGCGGCCGCGACGAAGGGGAGGAAGCGCATCGGTGCGGAAGGAGCCCGCCGGGGGCAAGATTGCCCCTCGGACCACGCGCATGCCAGACGAGATCTACGTGAGCACGGACGTCGAGGCGGACGGTCCGATCCCCGGGCCCCACTCCATGCTGAGCCTCGGTTCGGTGGCGCTCCTGGCCGATGGCAGCACGGTCGACGAATTCTCGGTCAACCTGCTGCCGCTCGACGGGGCGGTCCCGCACGCTCGCACGATGGCGTGGTGGGAGGGCTTTCCCGAAGCACTCGCGAAGACGCGCGAGAACCCCGAGGATCCCGCCGTGGCGATGAAGCACTACGCGAAGTGGCTGCGCAAGCTGCCCGGCCGCGTGGTCTTCGTCGGCCAGCCCGCCGGCTACGACTTCATGTGGGTCTACTGGTACCTGCTGCGCTTCGTCGGCGACTCGCCGTTCGGCCACAGCGCGCTCGACGTGAAGACCTACGCGATGGCGATCCTGAAGAAGCCGTACCGCGACTGCGTGAAGGGCGCGTTGCCGCCCGAGTGGAGCACGGGGCTGCCGCACCCGCACGTGGCGCTCGAGGATGCGCGCGAGCAGGGCGCGATGTTCTGCGCGATGCTGCGCAGCAACGGCGCCGTCGATGCCGGAGGCCCGTCGTGACGCGGCACGGGTTCGTGATCGCAGTCTTGGTGTCGGCGACGGCCACGGCGCCGAGCTCGGCGCAGTCGTTCTGGACCGTGTGCGGGGCAGACGCTCGCGTGCGCGTGGTGGGCCCGACTGCCACGTGGCTCGACGGGCCGAGGGCCCATGCCGAGCTGCCGAGTGGCCACTACGACGTGCACTTCGCCGCGGATGCCGAAGGACAACCGCGCTCGTTGTCGTTCGAGGTCGCAGGCGGCGACTCCGTTCAGGTTTCGATCGCCCCGGCCTCGGCCGAGCGGGCAATCGAGATGTTCACGTTGGATCCAGGCTGGCAGCAGCACGATGGCGAGTGGATCGTGCGCACGAGCGAGCGAGGCTACGACGCCCTGCAGCGCGTCCGGCTCGTGACGAAGGTCGGGGCCGGCACCACCGGGATCGGCATCGTGCTGCGCTGGCGTTCGCCCGAGCAGTGGAGTCGCTGCGTGTTCGATCGGGCCGCCGGCGAGCTGCGCATCGAACGGTGCCTCGGCGGCAGGGTCGCGGTGATGGCGCGGAAGGCCCTGGCGGCCGACGAATTCGAGCACGACCTGACCGCGCAGATCGACGGCTTCCGCGTGCAGGCGTGGTTCGATGGGGTGCCGATGCTGCAGTGCCTCGACGGCGGGTCGGCGCCCGGTGCGTTCGGCTACTGCTATCGCGGCGAACCGCCGGGCGGGCTGGAGCTGGCGTTGGCCGGGATCGCTTCGCCGCGCGCCAGCGCCGCGCTCGTGTCGCGTCGCGGCGAAGGGGCGACCTTGTACGCGGCGCTGCCCTGGTCGCCCGGCAACACCTACGTCGTGGAGTTCGGCCTCGATCGCCCCGGCCCGTTGCTGCCGCAGCTGGACGGGCTCGAATCGCTGTTGCTGCAGCGGCCCGCCGGGCCGCGCGTGCTGTTGGCCGACTTCCGGGGCACGTACGGCGCCCACACCATCGGCGAAGTCGGCCCCGACGGCCGGGTTGCGCTGCACCTGCCGCCGCCGCCCGGGCCGGGGCTCGCGGGGCGCGTGGTGCTGGTGCGGCTGCTGGCCGTCGGTCGCGGCGACGGCATCTTCGCTCGTTCGCCGGCGGTCGCCTGGCACTGGTGATCCGCCTGCGGCGGTCGAGCCGGTGCAGGGGGCGTTACGTGCGAGTTCGCACACGCTACGAACGGGCCATGGTCGCCATCCTCTCGCTCGTGCGTGCCGGGGCGAACGCCGCGTTGGTGCTCGCCACGACCGCCCTCTCCCTGTCGGCGCACGGCGGGCAGTACCGGGGGCCGGGCGCCCCTGGGCCAGGCGTGCCGGGCATCCCTGGGCGGCCAGCACCGGGCATGCCGACCATGCCCGGGCCCGGCACCCCGACCACTGGTTCCGTGGCCGTCAGCAGCGACGAGACGAGCTGGCAGGTCTGGTGGGAGTTCAACAAGGACGAGTTCCTGCAGGTCGGCGGCATCGCCGAACTGCTGGCGACGACCGGCGACGACGACTTCTACATCGGGCCAGGGCGAACCGGGCAGCCGGTCGACACGCTGCAACCGACCACAGCCGACGTGCGCGACCGCATCGTGCCGGCCCTGGCGCAGCTCCTCGAGCGCGACAACAACCGCGACGTGCAGAGCGCTTGCGCGATCGCCCTCGGCAAGCTCGGTGCCGACGCGCCGGGCTTCGACCTCGAGAAGGCGCTCGCGGCGCTCCTCGCGCGCAGCGACCAGGAGGTGCGGGAATCGGCGGTGTTGGCGCTCGGCATCGCCGGGCGCGACGCCTCGTTGCCGTTGCTGGTCGCCCTGCTGCGCGACCAGCCCGCGGGACGCAAGGCGGTCGGTCGCGAGCAGGTCGGCGACCGCACTCGCGCGTTCGCTGCCTATGGGCTCGGCCTGATGGCCCGGCAGAGTGCGGACCCGGCGCGCAAGACCGAGGTTCGTGATGCTCTCCTGGCGACGCTGCAGGACAAAGCCGTGGACCAGCGCGACCTGCGGGTCGCGATCGTGAACGGCCTCGGAGTGCTGGTCGCCGACCCGGACGCGTCGGCGCACAAGCGACTCGCGTGGGAGACGGCAGAGTGGCTCGAGGAGTTCTTCCGGCGCGACCTCGGCCGCGGCGAAGAGGCGGTGCAGGCCCAGGCGGCGGTGGCGATCGGCCGGCTGCTCGGCCGCGGCGACAGTCAGGTCCACTTGCGCATGAAGGAGACGTTCGTCGCCGAACTGGACGCCAGGAAACGTCGCGGCAACGCCATCCAGCAGGCTGCCGTGCTGGCGCTCGGCATGCTCTGCCAGAGTCGCGAACGCACGAGCCGCGACGGTCCGTTCAGCGACGCGCTGCAGCAGTTCCACGGCAAGGGGGTCGACCAGCTGGCCCGACACCTGGCCGGGATCGCGCTCGGTCGCATCGGTGGCGAGACGAACCGTGCCTGGCTGCTCGAGGCGTTCGCACGCGGCAATCGCTACATCGAACGTCCCTGGCTGGCGCTGGCGCTCGGGCTGCAGGCTGCGCAAGCCGCCCGGACCGGCACTCCCGACGAAGCTCTGGCGCGCCTGCTGCTCGGCGAGCTCGACTCCGCCAAGTCCGACGCCGCGGCGGCCCTCGCCGTGGCGATCGGGCTGACGGGGCGCCGTTCGGCGGTGCCAGCGCTGCTGCGGCAGCTGCGTACCTACGAGGCCGATGAAGTGGTCGCCGGCTACACGGCGGTCGGACTGGCGTTGCTCGGCGATCCGTCGACGGCCAGCACGCTGACCGCCGTGATGGAGCGTTCGAAGCGCCGGCCGTTCCTGCTGCAGCAGTCGGCGATCGCGCTCGGTCGCGTCGGCGACCGCCAGGCGACCGAACGCTTGCTCGCCATGTTGCGCAACGAGAACGGTACGGCGGTGCTGGCGGCCGTCGCGAGTGCCATCGGCCAGATCGGCGACCGGCGCGCGATCGATCGACTGATCGAGCTGACGCGCGACGCGGAGGTCACCAAGCTGGGGCGCGCGTTCGTCGCTGCCGCACTCGGCGGCGTCGGTGACCGTCGCATCGTCCCGTGGAACGAGCCCCTGAGCCGCGACAGCAGGTACGGCGAGCCGGTCGACACCCTGACCAACGGCAGCACCGGGGTGCTCGACATCCTCTGAAGGGTGCTCGCCCGGCTGGTCGCTCGGTTCGAGACAGCGCGCTCGCGCAGAACGCCACCCGCGGGAAGGGGGCCGGTGAGGTTGCTCGTGCCAGGTGTGCCGTTGCCCCCGTGGGCAGCGGCACTTGCGAGGCGAGCCGATCAGCGGATCGGCATGTCGATCGCGTCGGAGCAGGCAACGAAGCCGTTCACGCCGCTCGGCATCAAGGCGAACGTCTGCCAGCGCAGGAAGTCGCCGATTCCACCGAGCGGGGTGCCCAGGGCGCCGGCCGGCATGGTGATGCTGAACTGGAAGCCACCCGGCGGGATGCCGAAGAACCAGGCGTCGCCCGACGAGTTGTTCAGCCAGAGGCCCTGGACGAAGCCCGGCACGTGCGGCACCGAACTGTCGTAGATCTCGAGGTAGAAGAAGCCGATCGACGAGGCGTGCGTGCCGCCCGGCGAGGTGATCTCGAAGGTCATCACGTCGCCAGCGCGCACTTCCTTGCCGCACTGGGTGTCGAGCGTGCCGCCGTTGATCGCGGTCTTCATCACCAGGTCTTCGTTGGTGCCCGGCATGCTGCACCAGTGCGCCGAGGACATCACCTCGGGCGCCGACCGGCCCGTCGCCATGTAGGCGTCGAACAGGTCCTGGCCGGCCGTGGCCAGGAACGGGCTCGTGCCCGGGTTCGCCAGCAGCAGGAACTGGATGTACTCCCAGCTCGACGTCTGGTAGAGCAGCTCGACCTTCGCGCGCGTCGCACCGACGGGCGGCGACAGCGGCACGTCGTCGAAGTGGTCGTAGACGCCGCCCGGGCCAGGGTTGCCGTACTGCGTGGCCGGCACCGGCTGGGCGTTGCGTTCGATGGCCACGTCCCGGTTCATCTGGAACGGCGGGATGCGGTTGTCGGCGATCACCTTGTTGTTCAGCACGAAGTGGAACGTCTCCACCTCGGTGCCCGGAGCGGACGACGCCAGCGTGGCGAGGTCCATCGTCGGCGCACCGGTGACGCGGTCGAAGGTGAGCGGCAGGGTCGGCGAGACGCCGGCCAGCAGCAGCTGGAACGCCCAGTCCTGGGTGATGCCGAGCTTGGCCTGGTAGATGCGCGCGTTCGGATCGGTGATCGACTCGACGGTGTAGTTCGTGCCGTTGACGTTGGTCTGGAACGAACCGTAGCTGCCGTCCTCGCGCAGCACCTGGTTGCCGTCGTCCATCCAGAGCGTGCGCAGCCAGATGCGGCGGCCTTCCGGATAGCCGGTCAGGATCTTGTGGCCGGTCAGGTTGGTGACACGCACCGTGTTGCCGGTGATGTCGAGGGCACTGCCGCGACGCAGGCTGGCGCGCGCGCGCAGCACACCGCGGTCCATGGCGGCCGACATCGACGTGCCGATGCCCTGGCCGAGGCGCAGGCGGCTCGGGATCTGGTTGTCGAGCCACTTGATCGCGTTCGGCACCCAGGTGTTGCCGCCGGTGAGGTCGTGCAGCGGCTGGTCGAAGCGCAGCGGGGCGATGCCGAAGCCGGCCCCTTCGCCGACCACGGGCTCCATGTGGCAGCTCTGGCAGCTGAAGAAGCGAGGCGTCCCGTCCTCGTAGTCGCCGCCGAGGCCGGCGAGCTGTGCCTGGTCGTAGGCGCGCTTGATCGCGCCGCGCTTCATGTCGGCCGGCAGCGTGTTGAAGTCGCTGACCAGCGTGCTCGACAGCGCACTGGCCAGGTTCTCGCTGAACGTGCGCTCGACGATGCCGTACTTGTAGGGCGGGTTGTTGAACGCGGCCTTGCTGGTCACCGGCGAACCGGAGACGCCACTGAACGTGCCGGGTGCCAGCGGCGTCAGGGCGCCGTTGTTGGCGGCGAGGTCACCCGTCACCGGGTTGCTGACCTCGTGGCAGGTGCCACACATCGCCGACTCGCGGTGGAACTTCGACTGGGCCCAGGCGTGGCCGGCCGTGGCGTTCGCGTAGGGGCCGTAGCGCGTCTGGTTGCCGGCGAGCACCGCCATGCCGCTGCCGTAGAAGCCCTCGGCGCCGAGGCCGCCGGTGTTCGCCAGGTAGGGGGCGAAGTGCTGGCCCGGATGCTCGCTGTCGTCCGGGTTGACCATGTTGTGGCAGATCGCGCACTCGATGCCGTTGTGGTCGACGCCGTCGATCAGGTTCGAGCCGTCGCTCGGGATCGCGCGCCCTTCGTGCCAACCGCGTGGCGAGTGGCAGCGGATGCAGTAGTCACCAGCACCCGGGAAGTCGCTGTCGGCCACGGCCAGCGCTGCCCAGAACACCGGGTCGCGACCGGCGTGCGCCATCATGCTGCCCTGCCAGTTCTCGGCCGGCTCCACCGCCTGGTTGTAGTAGCCGTGGCAGCCGTCGCAGCTGGAGACGCCGCCGAGCAGCGAAGCCTGCAGGGGTTGCGTCCCAGGTTGCTGGATGTCGGTGCTCGGCGCGAACAGGGCCGCCGAGTTGGCGAGCAGGAGCGACAGCGAGGCGGCGCTCCAGAGAGTCAGGGAGGTTGTCGAGATGCGCATCGGACGGGAGAAGGGCCGCGTGAGGCAGGTTGCGGGAGTCGCGCAGACTAGCAAACTGTAGCTTGCGTGGCAGGTGGCTGCGTGGCGGTCTCGTGAAGGTGTCGGCAAGCTGCGCTGGCAACGGACTCCTTCCGATACGGCGCACGGTCAATCCGTCGCGACCTGCGGGGAGCGAGCCGCCAGCAGCACCGCCAGTTCCGCGTGTTCGGTGTGGGGGAACAGGTCGCACAGGCGCGCGGCCAGCACTTCGTAGTCGCTGGCGAGACCAGCCAGATCGCGCGCCAGGGAATCGGCAGAGCAGGAGACGTAGAGCAGGTTCGGGGCGCGGATCGCGCGCACTCGGGCGACGCCTTGCGTCTGCAGGCCCGAACGCGGTGGATCGACGACCAGCAGATCCGTGCCCGCCGGCAGCTTCGCCGCGGGAAACGGGCTCTCGACGACGGCGACGTTCGGCAGCTGGTTGCGTTCGGCGTTGTGGCGCGCGTCGCGGCACGCGGCCGCGTTGTCCTCGACGATCGTGACGTGCGCGGCACCGGCTCGGGCGAGGCGCAGCCCGAAGCCACCGACGCCGCCGTAGCCGTCGACGACGCGCTTGCCGCGCACATCGCCGCACATCGCGATCGCCGGGCCGTAGAGCAGGGCATGAGCACCCGCGTGGACCTGGTAGAAACTGCCGGCGCTGACCTTGAACCACAGGCCGTCGCGGTGGTCGAGCACGTGGTCGCGGCCGCGCAGCGGCACGTGCCGATCGGCGAGCAGGAAGTCGTCGTCGCGATCGGTGATGCCGTGCACCACGCCGACCAGGCGCCGTTCCTGCCGCAGCTGCGGGATCCCTGCCGCGCCGGCGAGCACTGCCTCCGCGAACGCCTGCCCGGCCGGGAACGCACCCGGTCGCGTGACGATGCCCGCACACACTTCGCCGGTGCCAGCGGCGAGCCGCGCCCAGATCGACTTCACGTGGCCTTCGCCGCGCGTCGGCGAGAACGGGGCCAATCGCAGCGTCTGCAGCGCCTTCTCCATCACCTGGCCGAGCTGGGTCAGCCAGCGATCCTGCGTGCGGCACTCCTCGATGCGCACCACGTGGTGGCTCTGGAACGCGTAGATGCCGACGAGTGGTTCGCCCGAGCGACCGGCGCGCACCGGATAGAGCAGCTTGGTGCGGTGGTGCACCGGCGTGACGCGCGGCTCGTCGAACCGCAGTGGCACCTGGCCGAGGAACGGCGCCAGCAGCCGTTCGCAGGCGGCGTGCTTGTCGCGCAGCTGCCACGCGATCGGCTGGTCGAGCAGCGAGCAGCCGCCGCAGACGCCGAAGTGACGGCAGTGCGGCAGGCGATCGTCGGGTGGTCGGGAGGAAGGGCGGGCCACGGGGCCGAACATGCTAGTGCCCAGCGCCTCGGGATCGTCGATCGGCTGCGAAGCCCGCGCATCCGGTGGGCGTGGCCGGCGAAGGCCCGCGCCATGGACGATCTGTCTTCGGCCGGTTCCTTCGTGGTGCTCGGGGCGACCGGTGCCGTCGGCAGCGAGCTGGCCCGGCGCCTGCATGCACGCGGGGCCCGGCTCGTGCTGCTGGCGCGCGACCCCGAACGCCTCGCGGCAGTCGCCGCCCCGCTCGGCGCCACGACGGCGGTCGTCGACGCCCGCGACCCGGCGGCGCTGCAGGAAGCCCTGGTCGAGACCTGTGCCGGTCGCGACGTCGTCGGGGTCGCCCACTGCGTCGGCTCGCTGTTGCTGAAGCCGGCCTCGCGCACCTCGGTCGACGAATGGCGCGAGGTGATCGACACCAACCTGACCTCGGCGTTCGGCGTGGCGATGGCGCTGCCCGAGATCCTGCCGCGCGGCGGCAGCGTGGTGTTCTGCAGCTCGGTCGCAGCGGACCTCGGCCTGCCGAACCACGAAGCGATCGCCGCCGCCAAGGCCGGCCTGCAGGGGCTCGCCCGCGCGCTCTCGGCCACGCACGCGCGGCGCGGCATCCGCTGCCACTGCGTGGCGCCCGCCCTGGTCGAAGCCGGCATGACGAAGGCGCTGCTGCAGCGAGCCGGCATGCGCGAAGCGACCGGCAAGCAGAACCCGTCCGGCCGCATCGGCACGCCGGCGGACGTGGCGCGCGCGATCGAGTTCCTGCTCGACCCACGCAGCGACTGGATCTCCGGCCAGGTGCTCGGCGTCGACGGCGGCTTCGGCGTGCTGCGCACGCTCGGCTGAACCGCGGCCTTGCGCGCGCTGCGTCGCCGGCGTCCGCTGTGGCGATGCGACGACCGGATCCGTCGGACTACGCACCGTTCTTCCAGGGCTACGTCGACCGCGTGCCCGACGGCGACGTGCTGGCCCATCTCGAACGCCAGGGCCGCGCCACCTGTGCCTTGCTGGTCGGCGCTGGCGAAGCGAAGGGCTCGTTCGCCTACGCGCCCGGCAAGTGGACGGTGAAGCGGCTCGTGCAGCACGTGGTCGACGGCGAACGGCTGTTCGTCTACCGGGCGATGTGCGTGGCGCGCGGCGACACGCAGAACCTGCCCGGCTTCGACGAGGACGCCTACGCCGCGCACGACGGCAGCGACGGGCGCCTGCTCGCCGACGTGGTCGCCGAGTTCGCGGCGGTGCGCGTGGCGACCATCCTGTTCTTCCGTGGTCTCGACGGTCCGGCATGGACGCGCATCGGCACCGCGAACGGTCGCCCGATCGGCGTGCGCGCGTTGCCCTGGATCCTGGCCGGCCACGAGTTGCACCACCTGGCGGTGCTGCGCGAACGCTATGGCGTGCCGGCCGGCAGCTGATCGCGCACACGGCGTTGGCACCGGCAGCGCCGTTCCGACGCCTTGGCGACCATGCTCCGCATCCTGATCGCGTCGACGTTCGTGCTGGCGGCCTGTGCCGGGCCGGGCGCCCCACCCGCGGCCCCCGCAGGCCTCGTCCACTTCCCGATCCGCACGGCGAACCCGGCCGCGCAGCGCCTGTTCGACGAAGGGCTCGGCTGGTGCTACGGCTTCCACCACGACGAGGCGCTGCGCTGCTTCGCGGCAGCGGCGGCGGCCGATCCAGCCTGTGCGATGGCGCAGTGGGGCCTCGCCTACGCGCACGGGCCGCACATCAACAACATGGCGATGAGCGACGCGGCGGCGCAGCAGGCGCATGCCGCGGCCCAGCGCGCCCGCGAGCTCGCCGCCTTCGGCCCGCCGCTCGAGCAGGCGCTGATCGCCGCGATCGGCACCCGCTACGCGTGGCCGGCCCCCGCCGAGCGCAAGGCGCTCGACGAGGCCTATGCCGCGGCGATGCGCCCGGTGTTCGCCTCGTTCGGCACGAACCCGGACGTCGCCGTGCTGTTCGCCGAGGCGCTGATGGACCTGCGGCCGTGGGACCTGTGGACCGCGGCCGGCGAACCACAGCCCGGCACCGAGGAGATCGTCGCCGTGCTCGAAGGCGTGCTCGCCGCCCATCCGTCGCATCCGCAGGCCTGCCACCTTTACATCCACGCGGTCGAGGCCTCGCGCACGCCCGCACGTGCGATCGCCGCCGCCGAGCACCTGCGCGCGCTGCCGGCCGCGGCCGGGCACCTCGTGCACATGCCGTCGCACGCGTTCGTGCGGGTCGGACGCTACGAAGAGGCCGCCGAGGCCAATCGGCGCGGCATCGCCGCCGATCGGCAGATCGTCGAACGGACCGGCCGCACGGGCTTCTACGAGGTCTACCGCGCGCACAACCACCACTTCCTCGCCTACGCGGCGATGTTCGCCGGCCGGCAGGACGAGGCGATCGCCGCGGCGCAGGCACTCGTCGCCGAGCTGCCGCTCGACGTGGCGGCGGCGATGCCGCAGTTCCTCGAAGCGTTCTACGGAGCGCCCTACCACGCGCTGGTCCGGTTCGGTCGCTGGCAGGAAGTGCTCGCCGAACCCGAGCCGCCGGCGTGGCAGAAGAGCACCCGGGCGATGCGACACTACGCGCGCGGCATCGCCCTCGCGGCACTCGGTCGGCAGGCGGAGGCGGAAGCGGCCGAGCGCGCCTTCGCGGCCGCGGTCGCCGAAGTGCCCGAGGACTGGTTCCACGGCAACAACCCGACGCGCACCGTGCTGGCGATCGGCGAGGTGTTCCTGCGCGGCGAAGTGGCGTTCCGCGCCGGCGACCACGAGGCCGCGTTCGCCGCGCTGCGCACCGCCGTGCAACGCAGCGACGCGCTGCGCTACGACGAGCCATGGGGTTGGATGATGCCGCCGCGGCACGGGCTCGGTGCCTTGCTGCTCGAGGCCGGCCGGATCGCCGAGGCCGAACAGGTCTATCGCGACGACCTCGCCGTGCATCCCGACAACGGCTGGGCGCTGCACGGGCTCGCCGAGTGCGAACGTCGCGCCGGCCGGCCGGATGCCGCGGCGGCGACCACGGCACGATTCCACGCTGCGTGGCGCACCGCGACCGTGGCGATCGAGAGCTCGTGCTTCTGCCGGCGCGATGCCTGATGCGGCCGGGAACGTTTCCACGACGTGGCCTCGCCAGCGCGTTCGTGGCGCCTGCCCCGGCGCGGTCCCACCGGCCCCCGTCGGCGCCGCGATCCCCAGCTTTCGAGCCTGCCCCATGAACCACTCGCTGACTCCCCTGTCCGTGTCGCTCCTCGCCGCGCTCGCGGCCACCGTGCGTGCCCAGGATCTGACGATCCCCGCGCACGCGGCGCTGACCGATTGCCATCACTCGACCGGCCTGCCGTTCGGTGCCCCCGGGTTCCGCACCCAGTTCCTCGTCGACGCCAGCGCGATCGCCCCGACCGCGGGGTTGATCGACGGGCTGCGCTTCCGGGTCGACCGCAGCACGGTGGTGGGCGCCGCGTCGATTCCCAACGTCACCGTGACGCTGAGCCACAGCACGCAGTCGCTCGGCGGCGTGTCCGACGTGTTCGGCAACAACGTCACCGAGACCCCGGTGGTGGTGTTCCAGGGCACCGTCGACCTGCCGGCCAATGCGGGCGGGAACAACGGCGCCATGCCGTTCGACATCCACCTGCCGTTCACCCAGCAGTTCGTCTACATCGCTGCCCAGGGCAACCTGCTGATCGACATCGTCGGCGACAACGCGGCCGGGTCGTTCCCGAGCTACTGGCTCGACGCGGCCGAGCCGGGTGGTTCGGTGACGCATTGGGGGCAGACGGGGGACGACCCCAACGGCGACAGCCTCCACATGACCGTCGCCTCGGGCTCGGGCGTCGACCTCGACCCGGCCCAGCTGGTCGTCGGCAACAGCGTGCACTTCTTCGCGAACCGCTCGTTCTCGCCGACGCCGGGGTTGATGGGCGTGAGCCTCCTGGCGATGCCTTCGCCGCTGGACCTGACCTCGATCGGCGCGCCGACCAACTTCCTCTACATCGATCCGCAGGCGGTGGTGCCCCTGACGTGGAACCAGTCGTTCATCGGCTACTACGCGACCGTCACACTGCCGACCCCGAACAACCTCTCGCTGGTCGGCACGATCGTCTACGCGCAGTCGGCGGTGCTCGAACCCACGGCCAACCCCTACGGTGCGATCACCAGCGGCGCGGTCGAAGTGCGTCTCGGGGATCCGTTCGAGACGATGCCGGTGCGCCAGCTCGATGCCGACGACCCGAACGCAGCGACCGGCACGCTGCTCGACTTCAGCTTCGGCTTCGGACCGGCTCGCTACGGCACCGCCACGTTCCGCCTCGACGGCGTGTTCTTCTGAGCACCGCAGGGCGCCCGGTGTACGACGAGTCCTCGCTGTCGAACGGGTGGGCTGCACGGCTGCGTGTGGCCTCGGCGGCGCCGCTGAGCACGCGGCGCCGTGGCGCTGGCGACACCCGTATAGTGGCCGTCGCCATGGCCCCCGAGGAGACATCGCCCGCCGACCCGGCGCCACTGACCGAGCTGCTGCGCCGCGCCGCCGCCGGCGAGGCTTCGGCCGGCGAAGCCGCCCTGCCACTCGTCTATCGGGAGCTGCGCAAGATCGCGCAGGCCCGGATGGCCGGCGAACGCGCCGACCACACGCTGCAGGCGACGGCGCTCGTGCACGAGACCTGGCTGAAGCTGGTCGGCATGGGGGCCGCCGAATGGCGCGACCGGGTGGCCTTCTACCAGGCTGCGGCGACGGCGATGCGCCGCATCCTCGTCGACCACGCGCGGCGGCGCGGCCGCCAGAAGCGCGGCGGTGGGCGGAGCAGCGAACCGATCACGCTGACCGGCCTGCCGGCGCGCCAACCCGATCTCGGCGACGCCGCGACGTTCCTGCAGCTCGACGAGGAGATCGCGCGCCTCGAAGCCGAGGACCCACGCGCTGGCGCGGTGGTGCGGCTGCGCTTCTTCGGTGGCCTCGACGTCGACGAGACGGCGACCGCACTCGGCATGTCGCGGCGCACGGTGCTGCGCGAGTGGGCGTTCGCCCGCGCGCGCCTCTTCGCCGCCCTCGCGGGCGGGGAGTCGGCCCAGTGAGCGCGCGCACGAAGCAGTTGTTCGGCGAGGCGGTCGAACTGGCGCCCGAGCAGCGGCCGGCGTTCCTCGCGGCGAGCTGCGGCGACGACCCGCGGCTGCGCGCCGAGCTGGAGGCCTTGTTGCGTGCCCACGACCACGCCGGCGACTTCCTCGAACACCCGAGCGAACTGGTCGAGGCGGCGGCGCGGTCGTTGGACGTCGACGACGAGTTCGCACCGGGCGATCGTGTCGATCGCTACGAGCTGGTCGAGCCGCTCGGTCGAGGTGGTGCGGGCAGCGTGTGGCGTGCGTGCCAGCGCGAACCGGTCGTTCGCGACGTCGCGCTGAAGCTGCTGCGGCGCGGCCACGACGGCGAACGCGCGACGATGCGGTTCCTCGCCGAACGCCAGCTGCTGGCGCGCATGGAGCACCCGGGCGTGGCCAAGGTGTTCGACGCCGGGGCGATGCCCGACGGTCGTCCGTGGTTGGCCATGGAGCTGGTCGACGGCGAGCCGATCACACGCCACTGCGCGTCTGCGGGCGCATCGCTGCGGGCCCGCCTCGAACTCTTCGTCGCGGTCGCGGCAGCAGTGCAACACGCGCACGGCAAGGGCGTCGTGCATCGCGACCTGAAGCCGTCGAACGTGCTGGTGACCCGCCGCGACGGCGTCGTTCGCCCGGTGGTCATCGACTTCGGGGTCGCCGCGGCCCGCGACGAGCAACAGCCGGCGGCCGGCGAAGCCGAGGAGCTGCTCGGCACGCCCGACTACATGAGCCCCGAACAGGCGGCCGGCGACGCCGCGGCGATCGACGTGCGCACCGACGTCTACGCGCTCGGCGTGATCCTCTACGAGCTGGTCTGCGGCGAACGTCCGCACCGGCGCGAGCCGGGGCTCGAGGGTGTCCGTCGCCTGCTCGACGCCATCTCGCGGGAGACGCCGCCGCCGCCGAGCCAGCGCGCGCCCCATCGTCTGCCGCGCGAGCTCGACTGGATCACCGCCAAGGCGCTGCAGAAGGAGTCGGCCCGCCGCTACTCGAGCGCCGCCGAACTGGCCGCCGACGTGCAGCGTCTGCTCGACGACCAGCCGGTCGAGGCCGGCCCCGACAGTGCGTGGTACCGGCTGCGCAAGTTCGCGACGCGGCATCGGCTCGCCGCCGCGGCCGCCGCGGCGATCCTGTTGACGACAGGTGGTGGGCTGTTGATCGCCTCGCTCGGCTGGCGCCAGACGGCACTCGCGGAGCAGCAGGCGCGGCTCGAGCGCGACCGCGCCGAGACCGCGGCGGCGATGGCCCGCACCGAGCGTGACCGAGCCGAAGCCGCGGCGGCGACGGCGCGGCTCGAGCGGGATCGTGCAGCCGCGGCGGCGGCCGAGGCCAAGGACGAGCGCGATCGCGCCGAGCGGGAGTCGCGCAAGGCGACGCGGGCGATCGACCTGCTCGACGAACTGTGGGGCGACGTCGATCGTTCGCGTCTGGCCCGCAGCGACTACACGGTGCAGGAGTTGTTGGCCGGCTTCGAACGGGTCCTGCCGGCGCGCACTTCGGGCGAGCCGGAGGTCGAGCTGCGCCTGCGCTGTTCGCTCGCGAGCCTGCAGAGCTACGCGGGTCGCGCCGACCGGGCCGAGCAGCACGCGACGCGCGCGATCGAGCTGGCCCAGGAACTCGGCCGGGACGCCGAGCAGTCGCGAGCGTTGCTGCTGCGCGCCCGGGCGCGCTTCGACCGTGGCGAGCTGGCTTCGGCCGACGAGGACGCGCTCGCGGCGATCGATGCGGCCCGAGGTTCGCCGGAGGCTGCCGCACTGGCCGAGGCCGCGGGGCTCGAGATGCACGCCGACTGCCTCGTGCGCAGCGGCCGCCACGCCGAGGCGGTGCCGGCGGCCGAACGTTCGCTGCAACTGCGCGAGGCCGATGGGGCGCCGAACCTGGTGGCGCGCAGCCTGATGCTGATGGCGCGGGTGCACGGCTCGATCGGTCGGATCGATCTGGCGACGAAGGCGGTGCAGCGCACGCTCGAACTGCTGGCTCCGCTCGGCGAAGAACATCCCGACATGCTGTCGGCGTTGCAGCACCTGGCGTTCCTGCAGATGCGGCGCGGCGACCGAGCGGCCGCCGAGGCGACCTTGCGGGACCTGCTGCGTCGCCGCATCGAGGTGTTCGGCGAAGACCATCCGATGGTCGGCTGGGTGCAGTCGGACCTGGGCTGGCTCCTGCACGAACAGGGCCGTGATGCCGACGGCGAACCGTTCCTGCGCGCGGCGCTGCCGGTGCTGCGGGCCCGGCTCGGCGACGACCACCTCTACGTCAGCGAGACGATGCAGCGACTCGGCACCGTCTGCACCGGGCTCGGGCGGCACGACGAAGCCCTGGCACTCTTGACCGATGCACTGGGGCGTTACAGCACTCTGCCGGGCCATCCAGTCGAAGGTTGGATCGCCTGCTCGGGCAACCTCGCGACGCTGCGTTGGAAGCTCGGGGAGCGCGAGCAGGCGCTCGTCGCGTATCGCGCGGCCCACGCGCGCGCCCGGGTCTCGTTGCCAGCCGACCACTACCTGGTGTCGATCGGCATGACCAACCTCGCCTGGATGGAGAGCGAGCTCGGCCATCTCGAGGCGGCGGTGGAGCTGCTGCGCGAAGCGTTGTCGCTCTCGCTGGCGAACGACCGGCGCGCCGACGCCGAGCTGCAGCGGAAGCGGCTCCGCGAACTGCTCGTTCGCCTCGGACGTACTGCCGAAGCCGAGGCTCTGGCACCGCCCGTTCGCTGACGGCCACCGTCAGTCGGTGGCGATGCGGCCCGAGGCGAACAGCGCCTGCTTGTCGGCGAGGCCGCGCCAACCTTCGGCCAGCACGGTGTGGCCGACCGGCGCGCGCAGCGACGTGCCGGGGCCGGCGCACAGCAGCACGTCGGGCTGGAACTCGCGCATGGCGGTGCGCACGCACGCCGTGAAGTCGAACGTCTCCAGCACCTGCGCGTGCGTCGTGTAGTGCAGCAGCTCGGCCGGATCGGCCGACCACGGCGAGTGCACGTTGCCGAAGCCGTCGATCAGGTGGCACTGCGGTGCCGTGACCGGCAGGTCGGCGAGCAGCGTGGTCGCCTGCGCCGACGTGGTCGCGCACAGCTTCGTGTGGAACGGGCCGTGGCCGGCGAGCCGGAACGGGAACTCGCGTTCGCCGACCTTCACCTTCGGCAGGTGCGTCAGCAGGGCGGTGACCGCGGCCTCGGTGCCGGCGAGCACTTCATGCCCGCCGAGGTGGATGCTGAAGTCGCAGAACGTCTCGTCGCCGCGATCGCGCAGCGCCTGCACGACGGCTTCGGTCGCGACGCGCAGCTCGAGCTCGAGCCGCCAGTCCTCGCCGACGTTGGTCATCAGCACCTGGCCGCCGGCGACCTGCTTCTGCAGGGCCGCCATCGTCGCGACGAGGCGCCAGCCGCTGGTCGGATCGAGGGCGCCGCTCGCCGGCAGGGCCGTGTACCAGCCGAGCGAGTTGCCGGCGACCGCCAGGATCTCGTAGCGCTCGCGCAGCCGTTCGACGTGCGCCATCGTGCCGAAGTAGATCAGCTCGGCCGCGTTCTCGCCGTCGAGGTGCAGGCCCGGCCGGAACTTCTCGGCGCCGTCGATCTCGCGCAGCGTCGGTCGGCCCTGCGAACGGCGCCAGTCGTCGCACGCGTCCAGCGCCGCGGTGACCGGACCCGGGCGCACGGTGCGGCCGACGAAGCCGAGTTCGTCCTTGGTGTAGGAACCGCGACCGGGACAGAGCAGGACGGCAGTGGGCTTCTTCACGCGGAGATCGGCCAGGAGCGCGCCGGCCGGGCCGGCGACGAGAGGGGCGGCGGATCCTAGCGATTGCGCCGGCCGCGGCCATGCGCCGTTGGTGGCGGTCCCGTCACCTGCGCTTCCGGATCTCGGCCAGCAGGGTGGCAGCACCAGCACCGCTGGGCCGGCCGTCGCGCACGTAGCCCTCGAGCATGGCCTCCATCGGCAGGCCCATCGGCGAGATGCCGTCGGTCGGGCTGCCGCGCTGCACCAGCCGCAGTGCCGCCGGCCAGTTCTCGCACGCCGTAGCGTGCCAGACGGCGCTCTTGCCATCGCGGCCGCGCACCGTGGCGTCGGCGCCCCGTTCGAGCAGCAGTTGCAGCACGGCGAGGTCGACGGAGCCGGCGGTGGCGGCGAACCAGCACGGCCGGCCGAACTGGTCCTGCTTGTTCGGATCGGCGCCGCGGTCGAGCAGCAGCGTCAGCGGTTCCGTGCCGACGTGGCGTGCGGCGTAGATCGCCAGCACCAGCGGCAGGTCGTCGCCGGCCTCGTTCGGATCGGCCCCCTCGGCCAGCAGCGTGCGCACGGTCGCCAGCTGCAGGGGGTCCTTCTCGAGCTCGCGGAGCGCGCGAGCCAGCTTGGTGTCGCCCCAGAGGCCGTCGGGGTTCGAGCGGGCCATGAACTCGGCGACGATGCGGCTGAACGCCAGGAAGGTCACCGGGGCACTGACGATCACGAACGCCAGCAGCTGCAGGATCCCCGACTGGGTGCGCAGGTGCAGC
>JAEUHU010000330.1 GCA_016793305.1 Planctomycetota bacterium | reverse complement strand
CGCTTCTGCACGGCTTCGTAGTGCAGCGGGGTGGCCAGCACCATCTGCAGGTTGGCGCCGCCGGTGAAGTCGATGCCGAGCGTCTTCTCGCGCGGCGTGGTCAGCACCATCACCAGGCCGATCACGATCGCCAGCACGCTGACGGTGAAGGCCGGCTTGATCCACTTCACGTAGTCGAGGTTGAGGTTCGTCCACAGCGAACGCGGCCGGTAGTTGCCGAGCAGGTTGCGTTCGAGCGCGTAGTGGAACATCAGGCGCGTCACGAACACCTGCGTGAACATCGTCGTCACGATGCCGACCATCAGCGTGACCGCGAAGCCGCGCACCGGGCCGACGCCGACGTTGTAGAGCACCATGCCGACCAGGAAGGTCGTGATGTTCGAGTCGAGGATCGCCGACATGGCGCGCTCGAAGCCGGCGCGCACCGAGCGCAGCATGTCCTTGCCCTTGGCCAGTTCCTCGCGGATGCGCTCGTAGACGAGCACGTTGGCGTCGACGGCCATGCCGAGCGTCAGCACGATGCCGGCGAGGCCGGGCAGCGTCACGGTCGCCTGCATCAGCATCATCGCGGCCCACAGCAGGAACACGTTCAGCACCAGGGCGACGCAGGCGATCGAGCCGGCGATGCCGTAGTACCAGAGCGCGAACGCGAACACGAGGCCGGCGCCGATCGCCAGCGACACGAGGCCGCGGTCGATCGCCGCTGCCCCGAGCGACGGGCCGATCTCCATCTTGCTCTGCAGCTCCGGTTCGACGCGCAGCGAGCCGGTGCGCAGCACCTTGACCAGGTCTTCGACCTCGGCGTTGGTGAACGAGCCTTGGATGATGCCGTAGCCGGCGATGCGGTTCTGGAAGACCGGCGCCGACTTGACGACGCCGTTCAGGATGATCGCACTGCACTTGCCGACGTTGCGCTCCGACCAGTTGGCGTAGGCGCCCATCTTGGTCGGCTGCAGCGCGTAGCGAACGCACAGGCGACCGTTCTGCTGGTCGGGGCCGACCTGGGCCGGATCGAGGTCCTTGCCGGTGAAGTACTCCTCGCGCAGGTTCACGGCCAGGAACTCGACCAGCACCTGCTCGTTGGCCGGCTTGCGGCGGATCGCCTCCGGCACCACGCCGTTGTTCCAGTCGGCGTCGCTGTAGAACTTGACCGAGGCCGCGCGCAGCTCTTCGGCGCTCGGGCCGGTGCTGTGCGCGTAGGACCCGTCCCAGACGATCTCGTTGTTCCTGGTGGTCGGACGCAGTTCACAGGCGAACCAGGCGAGGTCGCCGAACTTCAGCGGCCCGTTGCCCTGCAGCTCGTTGAACACGCGCACCTCGCGCGGGTCCTCCTTGATGCGCTTCTCGTTCTCCGGGTCCTTCAGCCATTGCTCGAGGCGCTGGCGCTCCATGTCCATGTTGAAGCGGCCCGGCTTCAGGTCGAACTCCTTGTTCGCAACCATCCGCATCTCCAGGCTGCCGAGGTTGCCGACGCGTTCGAGCACGCGCTTCTCCTCCTGCTTGTCCTTGAAATACGGCAACTCCATGTTGATGCCGGTCTCGCCGGTGCGCTCGATGCGCAGGTCCAGCGTGCCGGTCGGGTCGACACGGGTGGCGATCACCGATACGGCCTGCTCGACGATCTGGTCGATCGAGGCGCTCTCCTTGGTGCGCAGCTTCTCGAGCACGTCGCGCGGCAGCTCGTACCGCAGCTGGGTGCCACCCTTGAGGTCCGGACCCCAGGGGATGTCGAGCGTGAACACGCACACGAGGCCTGCGACGAGGGTCAGCAGGACCAGGAACAACTGACGACTGGCGTTCTCGAGCATGACGATTCGGAGCGCGTGGCGCGCGGGGCGCTCGGCGGTAGGGGCGCGGAGGATACGGCCCGGCGATCGGTGCAGGGATCAGGCAGCAAACAAATCGGGGCCGCTGCCGCGGTTCGGCAATCGGCCCTCG
>JAEUHU010000313.1 GCA_016793305.1 Planctomycetota bacterium | reverse complement strand
GTGCTGATCGGCGGTTCGTTCGGGGCCGGCAACTACGGCATGTGCGGCCGCGCCTACCAGCCGCGCTTCCTGTTCACGTGGCCGAACTCGCGCATCTCGGTGATGGGCGGCGAGCAGGCGGCCGGCGTGCTGGTGCAGGTGAAGAAGGACCAGCTCGAGGAGAAGGGCCAGAAGCTGGCGGCCGACGAAGAGCAGAAGATGCGCGCACCGATCCTCGAGAAGTACGAGACCGAAGGGCACCCGCTGTACGCGACGGCGCGGCTGTGGGACGACGGCGTGGTCGACCCGCGGCAGACGCGCAGCGTGCTGGCGCTGGCGCTGTCGGCGAGCCTGAACGCGCCGATCCCGGACTACCAGGCGCCGGTGTTCCGGATGTGAGGCTGCCTCGCGGCAGCGTCCTGGCGCTCGCTTCGTGCGTGCTCATGGCGATGCAGCGATCGGAGCCTCGCGCATGATCCGCACTCAGGCGCGCAGGGTCTGGCGATGGCTTCGCGATGTCGCCGTAGCGCTGAGGAGGCGACTGTTTGCGATCCGTGCCACGGAGCCTGGTGGCGCGCCCCTCGACGAGTCGGATCCACTCGCGGCAGGCCCCGACGAGCTGTGGGCCTACTTCCGCGAGGCGCCGGCGTTGGCTTGTGCCGAGCTGGACATCAACCCGTTGACCGAGGACGCGTCGCGTGCGTACTCGCGCGCGATCCACCGGTTCGATCTGGGCAAGCGTCTGGGGCTGATCGCCCTCGACGATGCCAACGACTCGAATCCGTACTGCCTCGTCACCAAGGGGCTGATGCGTGGTGCGGTGCTGCACCTTTGTCACGACGACCGCACCAGCATCTGCTACGCGAGCCTTGCCGAGTTCCGGAGCATCCTGGCCGAAGCACGGGATCGCGGGCTCTCGATCGACGAGCTGCCCGAGCCGCCCTTGGCACCCTGCGCGGACCAGCGCGCCTTGTCGGAGTTGCTCGTCGCCTTGAGCGCACAGGATCGTGAGATCGCGGCGGAGCAGTTGTGTCTCTACATTCCGTTGCTCGACCCACAGCGGGTCCACGACGTCGAGCGCCTGGCTGGGTATCGGGATCTCCACGTGCGCGAAGAGGTCGCCAAGCTCCTGGAGCGACGGCCGCGGCGCGAACTGGAGCACGTCGCCCAGCGCCTCGCTGCGGAAGGCATGCCTCAGATTGCGCAGCCGGCGCTGCGCGCCCTCGAGCGGATCCGACGTCTTGGGGCGAAGTAGCTGCGTCGTTCGCGCGGACGATCGGCCTCGCGGCGATTCGCGGGATTGGTTCCTATCGTCCAGCGGACGAGCTGCGGGAGGATGCGAACCAGACGCCGATCGCGACCCCGCAGACGACCGTGAACGGCACCCAGAAGCCGCCCTGCGCCAGCGCGGTCGCCAGCAGTGTGTCGGGCAGGTCGCGTTCGATGCCGGGTGGGCCGAACTTCACGTAGTGCGTGTCGTAGCCCTGCACCTTCGCGAACCAGGTGATCAGGAACACCACGAGCCGCGCCGGAAGCGCGTAGCACAGCATCGTCCAGGCGAGCCTCGGCCAGACGGCGAACGCCAGCGTCGCGGCAGCACTCGCGAGTGTCACCAGGAGCAGCACGGCGCTGCGCAGGCGGCCGAACATCGCGTCGTCGGCCGGCTGCCCTGCGAACGGGCGAAACTGCCAGGCCACCCCAGCCGCGAGTCCGAGCAGGGTGAGCGTCGCCACCGTGCGCGACCGCGCGAAGCGCGGGGCCGAACCGGCACGCCGTAGTCGGATCGCGAACCACGCGCCGAACACGAATGCGAGCCAGCTGATGCCGAGCGGATGCAGCGCCCCACCCGAGCGTGGCGAGATCCAGCCCTGCACTTCGCCGACGAGACGCGCGACGCAGACCAGCGTGGTCAGCAGCAGCGGTCCCAGCACGAGCCGGAGCGTTCCGGGCCCCTGGTTCAACGATCGCTCCCAGGCCCACGCCGCCGCAGCCACAGGCTGATGCCCACCGCCCGGGCGCAGTTCGGCAGCGCCGCGAGGCAGCGCGCCGGATCGCGTTCGGCGAGATAGGCGCCGTGGAAGTCGACCTCGAACTCGTGGTTGTGCTGCAGGAACGCGCGCAGCAGGTAGGCCTCGTTCCACGCCCAGCCGTCCATCACCCAGTGGCGCGGGTACTCGAAGTTGGCCGGGATGTCGTGCACCTGCACGTGGCAGCCGGCCGGCAGTCGCGGCACCACCTCGAAGAACAGGTGGTTCACGTCGCTGGCGATCTTGGCGACGTGGCTGCTGTCGACGAACAGCAGGTCGCCGGGCTCCAGCTCGAGGAAGCGCTCCAGCGGCACGTCCTGCACGCGCTGCTGCAGCACCTCGACCCGGCGCCAGTCGTCGGGCCGCAGCAGCCGCAGCAGGCGCGTCGGGTCGGGTTCGACGAACAGGAGCCGCGTCTGGATCTCGGGATGCCGTTCGAGCGTGTCGAGCATCACCGCCGACGAGTAGCCCGAACCGATCTCGATCACGCGCTTGGGCTGCAGCAGGCGCAGCATCGCGTAGAGCACGAACGCGTCGCCGTAGGCGAACGTCTGGTTGTCCCAGTAGTAGCGGGCCACGCCGGGCGTCGCGTGCTGCGGGAAGCGTTCCTGCCCGGCGAAGGCCGCCAGCTGGCCGAGGCGCCGCCACTGCTGCGCCTCGTTGCGATCGACGCCGGGCAACTCGCGCACGCCGGGAGCGAACAGGCGCGCTTCGTCGCGGCGGACCTCGGCGAGATCGGGGATCGGCGAGTGGAAGTGGCCTGGTTCGTAAGGGCCGATGCGGCGGCGCAGGTCCGCCAGTTCGGCGCGCAGGCGTTCGATTTCGGCAGCTTCGTCACCGGGCATGGCGGCAGTCTCGGCCCGCCGCGGGGCCGTGTCGAGGGCGCGCTCCGGTGCTGCTGCCGCACCGCCGGGCGATCGAGCGGTTGCCGCATGCTTTCCGGTCGTGCACAGTGCGCGGATGCGCGAGCCAGCCGCCGACCAGACCCCGCCGCAGAAGAAGCTCCTCGAGGACGTCGGCGAGAACGGCCTGCACGTCGTGCACGTCGCCGAGTCCGACGAGTTGCCGGCGTACTCCTACACCGTCGGCATGTGGCACAGCTTCGAACAGCCCGAGGTGGTCGTGTTCGGGCTGCCGAAGGACGTCGCGGACGACCTGCTGAACGCGCTCGCCGACGACGCTGCGGAGGGCAAGACGTTCCTCGCCGGCAGCAAGCACGACGGCGTGCTGGTCGGCTATCCCGCGCGCTTCCTCGGCGTGCCACCCGAACAGGCCGCGGCGCGCCTGCCGCTCGTCGCGTGGGCCTACGAGGCCGCCGCGACGCCGGCGGTGCAGCTGGTGTGGCCCGACAAGCAGGGCCGGTGGCCGTGGGATCCCGACGTTCGCGAGGGCTTCGCCGCGCTCCAGCCGGTGATCGGGACCCGCACGTGAGCGAACGACGGGCGCAGCGCATGGCGGCCGGCTGGTTCCTCGCCATCGTCGTCGGCGCGTTCGTGCTGCTCGGCCTGCTGCGCGGCGCCGGCCGCTTCCTGCTGCCGGTGCTGGCGATCGCGACACTGGCCTACTTCGGGAACCGGCTGCTGAAGAAGGTGCGCGAGCCGGTCGACTGAACGGGTGTCGGGCCGCCGCTCAGGGCGTGACGGTGCGCGCCAGGTTCTTGCGCCACTCGGTGCCGGCACCGTGCAGGCGCACGCTGCCGTCGGCTTGCCGGGTGACACGCAGCGGGCCGTCGCCGAGCGGATCGCGCAGCGGCGGCAGGTCGAGGCCGCGGTGGAGCGCCACCGACATGCGCAGCAGGCGCAGCAGCGTCGCGGTCTCGCGCAGGCCACGTTCGGCGCTGGTGAGGTTCGGCACCATCATCGCGACGATCGGATTGCCGCAGGCCACCAGGGTGCCGAGCTCCAGTTCGAGCAGCGCCTCTCGCTGCGGCCAGGCGAGCTTGGTGGCGGCGCCGAGTTCTCGGTGCGTGCCGGCCGCGCGCAGCATCGCGTCGGCGAGCATCCAGCGGGTCGAGAAGCCGTAGCGCCACGCCGCGAACGTCGACGGCAGGTGCTCGGCAGACGTCGTCATCGACCAGCACAGCGAGAACGACATCTCGCCGTCGAAGTCGACCGTCTCCGGCAGCATGGCATCGAGCTTCTCGAGCCCGTCGGCGAGGGCAGCCAGCGCGTCCGGGTCGAGGTGCTGCAAGGCGGCTTCGGGCCAGCATTCGTTCCCCGCGATCGCCACGAGGGCGCTGGCGATCATCTGCTCGATCAGCGTGCCCTTGCGGTGGAGGTCGACCCCGAGCGTCGCGGCGTCGAGGCTGCGGAGCACGGCGGCGAGCCCGTCACCACGAGCGCGCAGTGCGCGCGCGTCGAACATCGCCAGGTTCACGACCCAGCGTGCGTCCAGCAGGTTGGTCATGCTGGGCTGCCCTGGCATGGTCGGGGCCGGGGGCGGCGTCGCGTCGACCGCGTGGGCGCCTTCGTGCAGGGCTGCGAGCACAGGTTGCCAGCGCGCCAGCAGCGCCTGGGACTCCGGCGCTTCTGCAGTGTCGGCGTCCGTACGCGGCAGCATCGCCACCAGTGCGTCCTTGTCGGCGACGCCGAGTTCACGGGCCTTCTGCATCGCCTGCTCGTAGTGCGCGAACGCCGATCCTGGCTTGCCTTCGCCCCACAACGGCTGCCGATGGTGCGGGCGCGCCTGCAGTCGCTGCTGCAGACCCTCTGCCATCACCTGCATCGCCTGCCAGCTGCGATCGGCGCGCACGTGCACGATGCCGGCGATGCCGAGCACGGCGACGGCCGCCGACGTGGCGAGCAACGGAACGAGTCGGCGAGGACGAAGGGTGGTGCGCATGCGTCCGGCATCGGGCTCGTCGTGCGGCCGTCCTGACGGGCTGCGCAGCGAAGTCCCGGGTTGGGACGCCGCAGGACCTGGGGGCCTGCGAGAACGCGCCGATGCCGCCGTGCGAACGCGTGGACACTCGCTACCGTGCCGGCCCCGTGGACCGTGCGTTCGACAAGGCCGAAGTGCTCGCCGAGTTGGCGAAGACGCCGTTCCGGCCAGCCTTCTGGGCGCGCTCCGGGATGCTGCAGACGGTGGCGGCGATGCGCCCGGCGCGGCCGTTGCCGCCGTTGCGCGAGGAGGTGTGGCGGTTGCCGGACGGCGATTCGCTGCGGCTGCATCATCACGACGCGAGCGATCCGGCAGCACCGGTGGTGCTGCTGCTGCACGGGCTCGAAGGCTCGCGCCGCTCGGCCTACGTGCGCGAGGTCGTGCACGAGGCCGCACGGCGCGGCCAGCGCGTGGCGGTGCTCGAGTTCCGTTCGTGCGGCGGCGTGCTGAACCAGGCGTTGCGCACCTACCACAGCGGCGAGACCACGGACTTCCTGCACGTGCTGCACGGGCTGATCGCGCGCTTCCCCCGAGCACCGTTCGTCGCGATCGGCTTCTCGCTCGGCGGCAACGTGCTGCTGAAGGCGCTCGGCGAACAGGGAGATCGCACGCCGGCGAACCTGCGGGCGGCGGCTGCGGTGTCGCCGCCGTTCGACCTCGGCGTCTGTTCGCTGCAGTGCGACCGACGGCTCGGCGGGGTGATCGCGCGGCACTTCCTGCAGACGCTGATCCCGAAGGCGATCCAGAAGGAACGGCAGTACCCCGGCGCCTTCGACGCGGCGGCGGTGCGGTGGTGTCGCACGTTCCGTGCGTTCGACGATCTGGTGACGGCGCCGACGCACGGCTTCCGCGACGCGGTGCACTACTACACGACGCAGAGCTGTGGGCCGTTCCTGCCGGCGATCCGGCGGCCGACGCTGCTGATCGCGGCCGCCGACGATCCGTTGTGCCGGCCGGAGCTGCTGCCGCACGAGGTCGCCGCGCAGTCGCCGTTCCTGGTGCCGCAGTTCCCGCGGCACGGTGGGCACGTGGCGTTCGTCGCGGGCGGCGCGCCGTGGCGGCCGCGGCGCTGGGCCGAAGCGCAGGCGCTGCGCTTCTTCGATCTCGTGCTGGGGGCGGCGCGGGGGACGACTTGGTCGTCAGTTGATCAGAGCGGTCACCGCACCCGTGTGGCTGAGCCCGTCCAGCGCCATCGGGTCGAACACGCCCCACTGCAGCGACAGCGGGAAACCGATGGCGGTCGGGACGTCCGGGATCGGGATGGTGACGCCTAGGGCGCCGCACAGCGGGTTCGTGTGCGTC
>JAEUHU010000311.1 GCA_016793305.1 Planctomycetota bacterium | reverse complement strand
GACCGTGAAGACCGGCAGCGCCTGATCAGATCACGTCGGCGAACTTGTGCTTCCGGCTCATGAAGGTCGTGTAGCCGACCAGCAGGAAGCCGAGCGCGAACAGCGACGCCTTGCCGAGCTGTGGCCAGAGCGCACCGATGTCGGGGTCCTGGAGACCGAGCGACAGGCGATTCGCCTGCAGCAGGGCCCACGCCGGGTTGACGTTCTCGATGACTGCGACCGCGTCCTTCAGGAAGTCGGTCGTGGCCACCGCCTGGATCTGGGCCGGGTGCAGGAACACCGGCGACAGGAACATCCAACCCTGCGCGATCAGCCCCCAGAGCTGGGCCGTGTCCCGTGCGAAGACGTTCAGGTTCGCCAGCAGCATGCCGAGTCCGAGCACGAACACGAGCTGGATCAACAGCACGAGGGGGAACGCCAGGAGACCGAGCCCTGGTTGCAGGATGCCCACCGACCAGCCGATTACGAACGCCACCGTCACGGCGACCAGGTAGACCACCTGCGACACGAGGGCCACGTGGACCAGCAACACCTCGGACGGGAACGCGACCTTCTTCACGAGGTTGCCGTTGTCCACGATGACGGAGCAGGCGGCGGTCGTCGCCTCGACGATGGCGCTGAAGGCCAGGATGCCGAGGAACATGAAGATCGCGAACTCCGGTTTCGGCTCCCCGGTCCCCGTGCGTGGCCCGAGCACGAAGCCGAACACCAGGTAGAACAGCGCGAACATGCACAACGGCCGGACCAGCATCCAGCCGAGCCCCAGCACCGAGCCGTTGACGCGCGACATCAGGTCCCGGCGCAGGAAGTTCTGCACCATGAACCGGTTCGCCCAGACCAGGGCCGGGAAGCGGAACAACGACGGCAGGAAGCTGAACGCGCTGCGCGTCGCGAACTTGGCGTCGAAGGAGCGGACGAGGGCCATGGTGATGTGCGGCGGCGAGGCCGAGCGGCGACAGACACTACAGATCGGCGCCGCGCGGACCAGACCGAGAACCCTTCCTCCCATGGGCTCGGCCGCACCAGGCAATCGCCGCTGCCACCGCCCCGTCAGGCCCGCGCGCGGGCCACGGCCTGCAGGATCCCGTCGCGCATGCCGGGCCGGCAGACCGCGAACTGGTCGTTGCGCGGGTCCGGCCGGTTGTAGCGATGCGGGGCGCCGTCGAGCCGAGTCACCGACCAACCGCAAGCGCGCGCCAAGACCTCGGGGGCACAGGTGTCCCACTCCTTCAGCCCGCGGTCGTGCAGGTAGGCATCGCCGCGACCGAACAGCAGCATCGCGACCTTGAAGCCGACGCTGCCGTTCGGGACCAGTTCGCCGCCGAGCTCGGCGCCGACCTTCTGCACCCAGTCCGGCGTGTGGCTGCGGCTCACCATCAGGCGGGGCGCACCCCCCGCCACCGGCACGTCGCCGCGCACGACCTGCCGCGGCCAATCGCCGTCGCTGCCGACCACCTGCAGCGAAGGCGAAGCGCCGACCTGGGCCACCAGCGTGCGGCCGATCGCCGGCAGCGCGACCACGCCGAGCACCGGCGCGCCGTCGACGGCGAAGCCGACGTGCACCGCGAAGTCGTGCCGGCCGCTCGAGTACTCCTTGGTGCCGTCGAGCGGATCGACGATCCACACGCCGCTCCGGCGCAGCCGATCGCCGTCGTCGACCGTCTCCTCGGACAGCAGCCCGTCGTCGGGGAACGCCGCCCGCAGCGCCCCGTGCAGGTAGGCGTCGGCAGCCTGGTCGCCGACGTCGCCGAGCATGGCCGGCTCGGTCCAGCGCCCGCTCGTGCGCAGACGCAGCAGCCGCTGGCCGGTCGCCTCTGCGATCCGCTGGGCGAAGGCGAGGCGGGCGGCGAGGTCCTGCGGCGAGAACGGCATCGCCGTGGCGTAGCCGCGCGCGGGGCCGACGTCCAGCTTCGTCGCGGGCTCGGCCGGAGCTGGTCAGCCGGGGCGGCGGAAGCGCAGGTGGCAGACGCCGAGGTGCCGTTCGCGGAAGCCCGCCTCGCAGTAGGCGAAGTAGTACTGCCACGCGCGCAGCAGCGCACTGCCGCCGCGCTGCAGGAACGGCTCCGGCGCCTCGAGCACACGTTCGCGCCAGCGCTGCAACGTCGTCGCGTAGTGCGGGCCGAAGTCGACCAGGCGCTCGAGCCGCAGGTCGGTCGCCTCGGTGGCCGCCCCGACCAGCGCCTGCACCGACGGGATGAAGCTGCCCGGGAACACGTGGCGCTTCACGTAGTCGACCGCGCGGAGGGCCGCACCGTAGTGCTGGTCGGCGATGGTGATCGCCTGCAGTCCGAGCAGGCCGCCCGGCCGCAGTCGCTGTGCACAGACGCGCAGGTAGGTCGGCAGGAAACGCGCACCGACCGCTTCGACCATCTCGCACGACAGCAGCTTGTCGAACGTGCCGTCGAGGTCGCGGTAGTCGCGGCGCAGCAGCGTGACCTTCTCGGCGAGCCCGGCCGCGTGCACGCGCCGCTCTGCGCAGGCGAACTGGTTCTGCGAGATCGTCGTGGTCGTGACCTGCGCGCCGAACCGACCGGCCGCGCACATCGCGAGGCTGCCCCAGCCGGTGCCGATCTCGAGCAGGCGGTCGCCCGGCTGCAGGTCGACCAGTTCGCACAAGCGCCGCAGCTTCGCCTGCTGTGCCAAGGCGAGCGACTGGCCGTCGTGCTCGAACCACGCCGACGAGTAGGTCATCGACGGGTCGAGGAAGTGCTCGAACAGCTCGTCGCCGAGGTCGTAGTGCTCGGCGATGTTGCGCTTGCTGCCGGTGCGACTGTTCTCGCGCAGGCGGTGGCCCAGGCGGAGCAGCAGGCGCTTCGGCAGCGACCAGAAGCCGCCGTCGACGTCGAGCAACACGTCGCGATCGCGCACGAACAACGCCAGCAGGCGCACCAGGTCGCTGGCCGACCAGAGGCCGGCGACGAAGGCCTCGCCGACGCCGACGTCGCCACCGAACACCACTTCGCTCCAGAAGCCGAGGTCGTGCACGTCGAGTTGCACGGTGCCGAGCGGCCCCGCCGGATCGCCGAAGGTCGCTTCGCCGAGGGCGTCGCGCACGCAGAGAGCCCCCGAACGCAGGCCGCGCAGGCGCGCCAGCACGCCCTGCCGCAGCAAGCGCTGCGCGAACGTGGCACGCATCGCCCCCGAACGACCAGCACCGTCGTCGGCAGGGCCTCGAGCGATCAGCAGGGAGTCGGCCATCAGGAAGCTCGCTTGTCGGGATGCGTGTGGAAGGGCGCGCGCTTGCAGAACAGCCGCAGGGCCTGCCAGTAGATCACCAGCAGCACCTTCACCGCCATCAGCGGGTGCCGCAACCAGGTGCTTGCCAGGTTCGCCGTGGTCCACGGCCGCCGCTGCAGCCGCAGCGTCGCATCGAACACCGGCTGGTCGACCGCCCCGTTCGGAGCCGCCCCGTTCGGAGCCGCCACGACGTTCTCCATGTGCACGACGAGCTGCTCGCCGGGCCGCGTCAGCGTCCAGTCATAGCGCTGCTCCATCGGCTGGAACGGACTGACGTGGAAGCGCTTCGCGAACGAGCCGCGCAGCGGTCCGTCGCCGGCACCGGCGGGCACGACGTAGTGGTGCCGTTCGCCCCAGGGCGTGTTGGTGATCTCGGCCAGCACCGCGGCGAGCCGCCCCTGCCGGTCGTGGCACCAGTAGAAGGTCACCGGGTTGAACACGAAGCCGAAGCTGCGCAGGTTGGTCAGCACGCGCACCGGCCCGTCCGGACGACTGCCGGTCGCCGCCGCGACGGCGTCGCGCACGCACTCGGCCAACGGCCGCGTCGGGTCGCCGAAGTAGTCGCGGCGCTTCCAGCGCATCGGTGCCGGCCGCTTCGCCGACCACCACCAGCGACCGGCGAACGCCGCGTCCAGTTCGTCGAGGTCCAGCATCACGAAGTAGAGCCGCGACGTGAACGTGTGCTTCACCGCGTCGAACCGCCGATGGCGCACCTCGCCGACGTAGAGGCAGCTGTGCACCACGCCGCTCTGGGCGGCGGTCGAAGGGAGCGCTGCGACTCCGGCCGTCATCCCGCCACCTCGTGCACCCGCGCGACCTGCGGCGCCGACGCTTCGGCGAGCCCGAAGTCGGCGGCGACGCGCAGCGCCGCCTGCACGCCGTCCTCGTGGAAGCCGAAGCCGCACCAGGCCCCCGCGAACCAGACCCGGCGCTGCCCGTTGACCTCGGCGACGCGCGCCTGGGCGGCGACGCCGGCCGCGTCGAACACCGGGTGGTGGTAGACGAAGCGGCGCAGCACCTTCGCCGGATCGATCGCGTCGGGGCGGTTCAGCGTGACGTTGTAGATCGTGTCGCCCGGCAGGCCCTGCAGCAGGTTCATGCAGTAGGTCAGCGTCGCGCGCGGATTCGGCTCGGCCGGCAGGTGGTAGTTCCACGCCGCCCAGGCGCGCTTGCGCCGCGGCAGCAGGCTCGCATCGGTGTGCAGCACGACGTCGTTCGCCTGGTACGGGATCGCACCGAGCACGGCGCGCTCCGCTGCGTCGGCGTCGGCCAGCATCGCCAACGCCTGGTCGCTGTGCGTCGCCAGCACGACGCCGTCGAACGGTTCGGGCGGCTGCCCCTGCGTCTGCACCGTCACCCCGTCGCCGCGGCGCAAGACCGCGGTCACCGGGGCGCTGGTGCGGATGCGGTCGGCGAACGACCGCGTCAGCGGTCCGAGGTAGCTGCGCGAGCCGCCTTCGACCGTGTACCACTGCGGCCGGTCGTTCACGCTCAGCATGCCGTGGTTGTGGAAGAACCGGACGAAGAAGCGCGTCGGCATGCCGAGCAGCCGCTCTGGCTCGGCCGACCAGATCGCCGCCATCATCGGCACCAGGTAGTGCTCCGCGAACGCACGTCCGAAGCGACCGCGCGCCAGCAGCTCGCCGAGCGTGGCCTCGCTGTCGCGGTAGTCGAGGGCGATGCGATGGAAGCGCAGGATGTCGCGCAGCATGCCCCAGAACGACGGGCGCAGCAGGTTGCGACGCTGCGCGAAGATCTGGTTCGGCGTGCCGCCGTTGTACTCGAGGCCGGTGCGCTCGCAGCGCACGCTGAAGCTCATCGTCGTCGGCCGCAGCCCGACGCCGAGCCGCTGCAGAAGGGCGAGGAAGCCGGGGTAGGTGCGGTCGTTGCAGACGATGAAGCCGGTGTCGACGGCCAGCGGCCCGTTCGCGCCGGGCACGGTCACCGTGTTGGTGTGGCCACCGATGCGTGGTTCGGCCTCGAACACGACGACGTCGTGGGCGGTCGCCAGACGTTCCGCGCAGAGCAGGCCACCGATGCCCGTGCCGACGACGGCGAGGCGCTTCCTGCCACTGCCGAGCGACCTCGAAGCTCGCGTCATCGCGGCAGGCGCCGTTCGTGCGCGCGCGCGCGCTCCGGCAGCGGGTTCAGGTCGTGCACGAGCCCGAACACCGCCAGCAGGCGCAGCACGTAGTAGGACACGTCGATCTCCCACCAGCGGAAGCCCTGGCGCACGGTGCCGGGTGCCCAGTGGTGGTTGTTGTGCCAGCCTTCACCGAGCGTCAGCAGGGCGAGCAGCATCGAGTTGCGGCTCTGGTCGCGCGTCGGCCAGACGCGGCGGCCGAACAGGTGCCCGAGGCTGTTGATGGTCGCAGTGGCGTGGAACAGCACCGTCGTCGAGATGCTGAAGCCCCATACGCCCATCTGCAGGGCATTGGTGCCGAGCGACGGCGCCCAGGCCTCGAGCGCAGCGCCGAGGCCGAGCAGTCCGGCGAGCAGAAGGAACGGCACCAGCAGGTCCATCCGATCGAGCCAGACCAGTTCGGGGAACTTCCTCAGGTCCGGGACCTGCGAGTGGTCGGTGCGGTGGTGCCGCGGATCGGCGATCCAGCCGATGTGCGACCACCAGAAACCGTGCGCGTGCGGCGAGTGCGCGTCGTACACGGTGTCGCTGTGGCGATGGTGCTGGCGATGGTGCGCCGCCCACCACAGTGGTCCACGCTGCACGGCCGAAGCACCGAGGCAGGCGCCCACGAACTGCATCACACGGCCGGTCCGGAACGTGCGGTGCGAGAAGTAGCGGTGGTAGAACGCGGTGATGCCGAACATGCGGACCAGGTAGAGTGCCACGGCGACGATGACCGCCACCGGGCTCCAGCCGACCACGAACACCAGCAGGCAGGTCGCCTGCAGCACGAGGAACGGCCAGATGCGCAGCCAGCGGATCGGCGCCCCGGGCTCGCGACCGAGCTTCGCATCGGGTCGCGCAGCCGCGGGTGCCTCGGCGAGTGCCGTCGACGGGTCTTCCGGAGTGGCGACGGCGGTCAAGGCAGGAACTGGCTGGGCGGCACTCGGCATCGGTTTCGCGCGAACTCGGTGCGCGGATGCAACCGGTTGCATCCCATGGGCGTCAACGATCGAAGATCGATTCCAGCCGTGATCTCCGAGCCAGCCTGGACCCATCCGCTGCTGCTGGCCGGCTCGGCACTGTCGGGCACGTTCCTGCTGCTGTGGTGGCGCCAGACGCGCACCCGGAACGCCACCTCGGTCGACGCGGCGTGGGCGCTGGCGATCGGCGGAGGAAGCCTCGCCGCCGCGATCTTCGGCTCCGGCGCGCCGCTGCAGCGCTGGCTGGCCGGGCTGCTGGTCGGCCTCTGGAGTGTGCGCCTGGGCTTCCACCTGTTGCGCCACCGCGTCTTCGGCCACGCCGGCGAGGACGGCCGCTACCGCGCGATGCGCGAGCACTGGGGCGAGCGCGCCAACCTGCACTTCCTGTGGTTCTACCAGGCCCAGGCGGCGGCTGCGTTCGTGTTCGCGCTGCCGGCCTGGTTCCTGGCCCAGCATCCGGCGACCTCGCTCGCCCCGGTGCAGGTCGCCGGCCTCGTGCTGTTCCCGCTGGCGCAAGCCGGCGAGTGGCTCGCCGACCGCCAGCTCGAACGCCATCGTCGGGATCCCGGCCAGCGTGGCCGGACCTGCCGGGCCGGGCTCTGGTCGCTGTCGCGGCACCCGAACTACTTCTGCGAGTGGCTGTCCTGGTGCGGCATCGCCCTGGTCGCCGCTCCGGCGGGCGGTGCCTGGGTCCTCGTGCAACCGGTGGTGATGTTCGTGCTGGTGCGCTACGTCAGCGGCGTGCCCTACACCGAACTGCAGGC
>JAEUHU010000308.1 GCA_016793305.1 Planctomycetota bacterium | reverse complement strand
GCCCACTTCGGGTTGCCCTGCACCGCCTTGCCGTGCTTCAGGAAGTGCACGAACGACCACGCCGCCGCGTAGTAGTGGCCCGCCCGCGCCGGGTTGTAGAACGTCGCGCGCTCGGCGTGCAGCACGTCCTTCAAGGCGAGGAAGCCCTCGCCGTGCTCGCACATGTCCTTGGCCAGGTGGATGCGCCACGGCGACGGGTCGACCCGCAGCACCTTGCCGGTGCTCTCGCCGACCACCGCCCCGCTGAAGTAGTCGCCGTAGCCTTCGTTGAACCAGTCGTGCGGCGCGAACTCGCCGACGGCGTAGTGCATGTACTGGTGCAGCGCCTCGTGGTAGAGCACCAGCAGCGAGTCGTCGTCGCTCAGCGTGTGGCCGCCGAGCATTCGCTTCTCGCGCGAGTCCATCTTCTGCATCGTGTACGAGTAGTCGTAGAACACGAGCTCCTCGTTGACCGGGTGCCAGTAGCCGCCCGTGTTCGGTGGCCCGCCGTACTCGTGGTACTCGTCCTTCGTGCGGCAGACCCGGACGATCGCGACGGCCTCGATCGGCTTGCTCGGCGGGAACTGCTCGGCGTAGAAGGCGCGCATCGCCTCGATGTCGCGCGCGATGCGCCGGATCAGCGCCGCGTTGGTGCTGTGGTGCACGATCAGGAAGTTCTCGGTGTCGAGCGCCTTCCAGCCCTTGGCCATCTTGGCGCGGGCCTGCTTGCGCCACGCGACCGCCTGGAACTTGCCGCTCGCGTAGAGCTTGTCGATCTCGGCGTCGGCGCGTTCGGCAGCCTCGTCGGCGACCTCCTTGATGCTGGCGGCCATGCGCGTGACCTGGCTCTGCAGGGTCTTCGCTCCTGGCTGGTAGCTGAAGCCGATCACGCCGACCACGCGCTGGCCGTCGATGCGCCGCACCAGGTAGCCCTCGAATTCGTTCGCCTCGGCGTCCTTGCCGCGACCGGGAGCCCGGCCGCGCAGCCGCGGGTGCAGCGTGAAGTGGTCGGGCTTCTTGGGCTCCGGGCGCAGTTCGAGCCGCCCGAGCAGGGTGGTGAACTGCTCCCACGTCAGCACCGGCGCACCTTGGTCGGCGGCGGCATCCCCGGCCGTGGCCCCTTCGGCCTTCGGCTCGCCGCTCGGCGTCACCGCCCCCGGCAGGTCGAAGCGGAACACCTGCAGGAACGGCGTCTCCGCCTGGAACAGCCGCTCGTCGACCTTCTTCAGCTCGTCGGGCTGCTGCCGCATCACGTACTTCGCGACCCACAGCCGCTCGGTCGGCGGCAGCGGCAGCTCGTCGTGCGACGCCGGGTAGACGAACGTGATGCCTTTGTGCTTGTTCTCGAAGTTCTTGTAGCCCTGCTGGGCCAGTGCTGGCGCCAGCGGCAGCAGCAGGACCGCGGCGAAGCGGCGGAGCGAGGGCCCATTCATGCGCGGCCCAGTGTGGCGGACGCTACTTGCCCGGCAAGCCCCCGGCCGGAAACACCTGCTCGCGGCGCAGCACGTAGCGCCGCTGGCTCTGCGTCGCGGGCACGATCGCCTTGCCGTTCTCGCCGAGCTCGGCGATGCGCAGTTCGAAGCACCACGGGTCGTGGCGGAACACCAGCGAGTGCAGCGTGCCGAAGGCCTGCCGGCCGCCGCGTTCGACCAGCGCCAGCGTCTGCCACGCCTCGTCGACCGACACCACGTGGTCGCCTTCGACCGAGCACTTCCCGAGCCCGTCCAGCAGCTGCTTCTCGCGCTTCTCGCTGTCCGCACCACTTCCGCGCCCGTCGGTGCGCGTGCGGAAGTGGTTGGTCAGCACGAACGGGCCGTCGCCGACCTGCCCCTTCACCACCGACTGCGAGTCGGTCTCGAAGATCGCCAGCGGGGCGCCGCCCTTCGGCACGGTCGGCAGCACCACGTGCGTCAGGTACCCGGCCGGCGGGCTCGTGTAGCCGAGCTGGTCCTTCGCGAACGCGAACACCGCGTCGGCGTCGCCGCCCTTCGCTCCGTGCGCCAGGATGCGCCGCAAGGCGATCGCGGTCGGCCACGACGAGGGCTCCGGCAGGTAGGTGATCTCGCCGGTGCCGACGTGCAGGAAGCCGGCGACGCCGTCGTCGCTGATGCCGGTGACCGTGCCGATGTAGCCGGGCCACGCCACCGACGCAGTCGCCCGGCCGGTCGGATCGTGCGCGACCACCAGCAGCGTGTGCTCGAGCATGTGCACGCCGGTCAGCGGCCAGTCGAAGTTGCGCGCCGTCAGCACGCCGCCGCCCGCCGCGCGTTCGCCCCACACGGTGAAGCCGCTGCAGCCCATCAACCCGAACACGTCGAGCGCGTTCGCGAGCAGCAGGTCGGTGCGATCGAAGGCGCGGCCGAGCTCCGGCATCTCGAGCGCCACGCCGCTGTCGACGAGCCCTTGCCACAGGCCGTCGAGTTCCTGCTGCAGGTCTTCCGGATACTCGATCAGGCGAGGGAGCGCGCGCCGCGCCTCGACCAGCAGGTTCGGGATCCGCACGAACCGCGCCTGGAACTCGGGCAGCGCCACGTGGGTGAACGTGTCGGCGAGCAGCCGGCCGTGCGCGTAGCCGCGTTGCTGCGGCGTGCCCCAGACGCGCAGCAGGCGCAGGCCAGAGCCGAGGTCCTCGACGCGGCCGTGCAGGTCGGCGAGCGGAGCGATCGCCTTCGGCGCGACGGCGGGTGCGGGTTGCTCGACCTGCGGCGGAACGGGCGTCTGCGCGCGCGCAGTCGCGACGAGCGCCAGCGCGCCGGCCAGCAGCAGCGGGATCCCGAACGGAGCGGACGACGGCACGCAGGACTGCTTCGCAGGCATCTGCCCATCGTGCCGGCTGCGGAAGCCGGCGCCAACCACCGGCACCGGGAGTCTGCGCGCGCGCCGTTCCGCCCGTTCAGCGGGCGCCGAACGTCTTGCGCAGCACGGCCGGCACCGGCGCCACCAGGTGCAACGGCGCCCGGGTGGTCGGCTGCACCATCGTGAGATCCAGCGCGTGCAGGCACAGCCGCGGCCCGGCGGTGCCGTAGCGTTCGTCGCCGAGCACCGGATGGCCGAAGTGGGCGAGGTGGGCGCGGATCTGGTGCTTCCGGCCGGTGTCGAGCTCGATCTCGAGCCAGGCGCGGTCGCGGCTGCGCTGCACCACGCGCCAGTGCGTGCGGGCCGGCTTGGCGTCGGCATGGTCGCCGACGCGCACGCGCAGGTTCTGGTCTTCCCACAACGGCGCGTCGATGGTGCCGGACTCCTCGGCCGGACAGCCGGCGACGATCGCGACGTAGCGCTTCTTCACCTCGCGCCAGCTCGCCTGCACGGTGTCGCGCGCGGTGCGCGACCGGGCGAACAGCAGCACGCCGGAGGTGTCGCGGTCGAGCCGGTGCACCGGCCACAGGTCGCCGATGCCGCCCGGCAGCAGCTGCCGCGCGCGCACCAGCGCGGTGCGTTCGTGTTCGTCGTCGGTCGACACCGACAGCAGCCCGGACGGCTTGTCGACCGCCAGCAGGTCCGGATCGATGTGCAGCAGCGGCAGCGGCGGGCCGCCACTCGGGCGCGGTGCCGGGGCCGCGGCAGCGCCGCCGCTGCGGCTGCCGATCGTCACCACGGCACCGGCCGCGACCGGATGGTCGCCGCGGCCGACGACGGCGCCGTCGACCTGCACACAGCCCAGGCGCAGCCGTTCGCGCAGCGTGTTGCGCGACCAGTTCGCGAACTGCGCCACCAGCAGGTCGAACAGCTTGCCCGA
>JAEUHU010000307.1 GCA_016793305.1 Planctomycetota bacterium | reverse complement strand
CGACGTGCTGTTCGCCAACGGCGGCGACTACGAACGCGCCGGCACCCCGGTCCCGAGCCGCGTGTTCCGCAACGTCGCCAGCGGCAAGTGGCCGGAGATCACCACGCAGGTGTTCGGCGACGCGCTGTTCCTCGCCCGCGTGATCAAGGTGCGCGACGTCGACGGCGACGGCCACGTCGACGTGTTCGTCGGTACGACGTTCCAGACGCAGAGCCGGTTGTTCCGGGGGCTGGGCGAAGGGCGCTTCGTCGACGCGACCACGACGCACCTGCCGGCCACGCTGCGATCGATCGGCGACGCCGAGTTCGGCGACGTCGACGGCGACGGCGACCTCGACCTCGTGCTCGCCGACTGGGGCCCGGGCTCGCCGATGAAGAACGACGGCGCGCCGCCGCTCTTGTGGCGCAACGACGGCGGGCGCTTCGTCGACGCGGGGTCCGCGGCGACCCCGGCGTGGGCGGTGCGCTTCTGCTGGGAACTCGAACTGCTCGACGTCGACTCTGACTTCGACCTCGACCTGCTGGTCAGCAGCAAACGCAGCCCGGGCTCGTTCCTGGCCCACAACGACGGCCGAGGCACGTTCGTCGACGCCAGTGCCAAGCTGCCGCAGTTCACCAACAACTACGAGTTCGAGGCGATGGACCTCGACGGCGATGCCGTGCTCGACGTGGTGACGATCAACGACGGCCAAGGCGAACAGCGCTTCACCGAGCACGTGTTCCGCGGCGACGGCAAGGGTGGCTTCGTCGACGTCACCGCCGACTGGTGGCCGGTCGCCGACAACCCGCGCTGCGACGACAACATGGTCGCGTTCCTCGACTACGACAGCGACGGCGACGCCGACTTCCTGATCGGCTCGCTCGACGGCCCCGACCGCCTGCTGGTGAACGACGGCAAGGGCCACCTGCGCGCCGGGGCTCCGGTGTTCGCCGGCGATCCGACGCGTGGCACGCTGGGCATCGCACTCGCGGATCTCGACGGCGACGGGCGGCTCGACTGCGTGCATGCGCAGGGCGAAGTGGCGAACGCGCTCGCCGAAGTCGTCTGCTTCGGCCAGTCGATCGGCAAGGACACGGCGCCGCCGACGATCGGCGCGTTCGTGCTGCCGGCGGACGTGGCGGCCGGGGCGACGGTCGTCGTGCAGGTGCGTGTGCACGACCGCAAGAGCCCGTGCATGCCACACGACTGGCGGCAGGTGGTGCTGCGCTGCAGGAACGGCGACCAGGAACGTGTCGTGCCGTTGCGCTGGTATGGCGAGTTCCTGTGGCGGGCGAGCGTGCCGACGGCAGCGGCCGGCGCGGTCGAGGTCGTCGTCGAAGCCGTTGACGCCGCCGGCAACGCCGCCCGTTCGCCCGTTCGCACGATGCTCGTGCGCTGAGCCTTGTGTCGGACTGGCAAGCCACGGCCGGCCGTGGCTCGAGCAACTGGGCTGCTTGTAGGATGCGCTGGCTTTGGCTCGGGAACCTGCGGCGGGTGCGCCTTGGATCGGGACTCTTGCCGAGGGTTGGACTTGGGCTAGGCTCGTTGTGATGAGCGAGAGGTCGAAGCTCGAGTTGGTGCCGGTGGCGAGCTACCTCGCCGGCGAGGCCAACGCCGCGACCCGCCACGAGTATGTCGGAGGTGTCGTGTACGCGATGGCGGGCGGGAGCAACGCCCACAACCAGATCGGTTCGAACACGCTCGTTGCGCTCGGCAGCAGGCTGCGCGGCCATGCCTGCCGCGCCTTCAACTCGGACACCAAGATTCGACTGCGGCTTCAGTTCCAGATCCGCTTCTACTACCCCGACGTTTCGGTGATCTGTCGGCAGAATCCTCGGACGGATGCGTTCCAGGACGAGCCAGCCGTGATCGTCGAGGTGGCGTCTCCCGACACGTGGCGGATCGACTCTGGCGAGAAGTTGGAGGCCTACACGACCATCCCGTCGTTGTCGGTCTACCTCCTCGTCGAACAGGAAGCGGCCAGGGTGGTCGTCTATCGCCGCGGCGATGGGGGGTTCGTGCGAGAAGTCTACGCCGGACGCACGGCGTCGGTGCCACTGCCCGAGATCGGCTGCGAGCTGCCACTGGCCGAGATCTACGATGGCTTGCCGGATTGAGCTGGGGGGCCGAGCCTAGCCCCGAACGTGATCGCGAGTCTGTTGATGGCGGAAAGGCCGCTCGGCAGCAGCTCCGGGTCGCCTGGAAGCGGTGGAGCACCAACGGCGAGTCCATCGAGTGCACCATTCTCCGGTGCTGGTCGAGAAGTGGCCATGACCGTAACGTCCTCATCGATGAGCACTCGCACCCTGGGGACGATCACGCTCCTGCTCGCCTGCTTCTTCGCGGCGCCCGCAATCGCCCAGTCCTGGGCGCAACTGTCGCCGCCACTCGCACCCTCGGCCCGCAACGGCTTCGGCTTCGCGTACGACGAGAGGACCGGCACGGGATTGTTGTTCGGTGGCTACGACGGGAGCGCACTGGGAGACTCCTGGCTGTGGAACGGTTCGATCTGGCAACCGGTTGCGACGCCGGTGGCGCCGACGGCGCGCTGGTCGTCGAGCCTGGTGTTCGATCGTTCGCGTCGCTGCTTCGTGTTGTTCGGCGGCTTCGATTCGAGCTTCGGGTTGCGCAACGACACGTGGGAGTTCGACGGCATCGCGTGGACGCAGCGCACGACGCCGGTGGCGCCGCCGGTGCGGCTGTCCGCGGCGATGGCGTTCGATCGGGGGCGCGGCCGCAGCGTGCTGTTCGGGGGCGAGGGAGTGTTCGGGCAGTCGCTGAGCGACACGTGGGAATGGGACGGTGTGGCGTGGCTGCAGCGCACCGTCGCAACGGCACCGCCGGCCCGCACCGGGGCGATGGCGGCGTACGATTCGGCGCGCGGCCGCACCATGGTGTTCGGCGGCGTCGCCAACGGGGTGGCGCTCGGCGACACCTGGCTGTGGGACGGTGCGACCTGGGTGGCGGCGAACTCGGCGCAGAGCCCGTCGCCGCGCCGCGACGCGGCAGTTGCGTACGACTTCGTGCGCGACGAGGTCGTGCTGTGCGGCGGCGCCGACGCCACGTGGTCGACCAACTTCGGGGACACGTGGACGTGGGATGGTCGCGAGTGGGCGCTCGCCAGCGCCGGCCCGTCGCCGCGCCACGGGGCGGCGATGATCTACGACCTGCCGAACGGCTCGGTGGTGCTGTTCGGTGGGCGCGACGGCAGTGGGTTCTTCGCCGACACCTGGCAGCGTGCGTCGGTGCCGACGACGCCCTCGTTCGAGTGGACGCGCGTCGCCACGACCGGGGCGCAGCCGCGCATCGACGCAGCGTTCGCCTATGACGCGGCTCGCGCCCAGACCGTGGTGTTCGGCGGCTGGTTCCTCTTCGGGCCAGGCTGGCTGGGCGGCGGCAGTTCGTTCTATGCCGCGTACGCGGACGGCGCCTTGTGGGATGGATCGACATGGACGGCGATGCCGGCGGGACCGAGCGCTCGCGCCTATCCCGCGATGGCCTACGACAGCGCGCGCCAGCGCACCGTCCTGTTCGGTGGCCGCAGCGGCTCCTATCCGATGAACTGGACGGACCTCGACGAGACCTGGGAGTGGGACGGTACGGCCTGGGCGCAGCGTGCGGTCGTCGGGCCGCCCGCCCGCGGGGACCACGCGATGGCCTACGACAGCGTGCGCGGCGTCGTGGTGCTGTTCGGTGGCCATGACTGGAACGGGCCGGTGTTCGGCGACACGTGGGAGTTCGACGGCACGGCTTGGACGCAGCGCAGCCCGGCGATCGCGCCGAGTCCACGGGTCGGGGCGGCATTCGCGTACGATCCGCTCCGGCAGCGGATCGTCCTGCACGGTGGCGCCGACCTCGTGGGCAACATCTTCGGCGACACCTGGGAATGGGACGGCAACGCCTGGACGGCGATGCCCGGCCGTGGCCCGACGCCGCGCTACGGCCACTCGATGGTGTTCGACGAGGCCTCGGGAACCCTGCTGCTGGCTGGTGCTGGCACTGGCGATCTGTGGGAGCGCCACGGCACGGAGTGGTCGCGCCTCGCCGAGCCAGCGCTGCCACCGCGCAGCTTCGGGGCGATGGCCTACGACAGTGCGCGGCAACGCACCGTGGTGTTCAGCGGCGCCCGGTTGTACGCCGAGAACTTCGCAGACTCGTCGCAGACGATGTCGTCCTACTGGACCGACACCTGGGAACGGCAGCCGCGCTCGCCGGTGGCGACGCCGACGACGGCCTATGCGGTGGCGTTCGGCCAGGGCTGCGGTCTCGTGTCGATGCGGCTGACGCCGCTGACCGGCTGGCGACCCCACATCGGGGGCAGCCTGCGCGCCGTGGTCGAGCGAAGCTCGCCGTGGACGATCGCTCCTGCGCCGTTGACGGTGATGGCCCTCGGCACCACTGCGAACGTGCCGGGCCTGCCGGCGCCGATCCCCGAAATCCCCGGCTGCCTCCAGTGGCATTCGGTGGACCTCGTGCTCTCGGGTGTGTGCCAGGACACGCCAGCGGGTGCGGGGTTCAGCGTGGACATCCCCAACTCGGCGCTCCTGCTCGGCCTGCACCTCTACGGCCAGGCATGGGGGGTCGACTGGGCCCCGCCCTTGAACGGCGGCTACGTGGTCGGCAACGCGATCGACTGGTGCATCGGCAACTGGTGAACGATCGGTGAGACCGGCCGGCGTTCGCTCGGGCGTTCGGCCGACGTCCGAGCGAAATGGTCGCGGCCGTCTACCGGGCTGCGACCGATCTGGGGCATCGATGCGGTGCGCCTACCGCACCCGACGGCCCGCCGATCCTCTAGGCTTCGCCGTCCCATGCCGCTGCTGCCCCGCAACGAGCTCCTCGCCACCCTGCTGCTCTCCTGCCTCGCGACCGCCCAGCACGAAGGAGTGACTGCGCCACCAACGGCCCCGACCGGAGCCGTCGACTACGCGCGGGCCGTGCGGCCGATCCTGGCCCACTACTGCTACGACTGCCACGGACCCGACGAACAGAAGCGCAAGGCGGACCTGCGCCTCGATCGCCGCGAGGACGCGTTCGCGGTGCGCGACGGCAGTGCAGCGTTCGTCGCCGGCGATCCGGCCGCGTCCTTGGCGCTGCGCCATGTGTTGGCGGAGGACCCCGAAGAGCGCATGCCGCCGCCGAAGACCGGGCGCTCGCTGAAGCCCGCGGAGATCGAGACGCTGCGCACGTGGCTCGCGGCCGGAGCGCCGTGGAGCGAGCACTGGGCGTTCGTGCCGCCGGTGCGGCCGGCCACGCCAGTCGTGCGCGAAGCGACCTGGCCGAAGAACGACGTCGATCGCTTCGTGCTGGCGCGGCTCGAACAGGAAGGCCTGCGGCCGAGCGCCGAAGCGGAGCGGACCGCGTGGCTGCGGCGCGTGACGTTCGACCTGATCGGCGTGCCGCCGACGCCGGCGGAGCTCGACGCGTTCGTCGCCGACCAGGCTGCCGACGCCCACGAGAAGGTCGTCGACCGCCTGCTCGCCGATCCTCGCTACGGCGAACGCATGGCCAGCGACTGGCTCGACCTCGCGCGCTACGCCGACTCGAGCGGCTACCAGCGCGACACGCCGCGGCAGGCGTGGAAATGGCGCGACTGGGTGATCGAGGCGCTGAACGCGAACATGCCGTTCGACCAGTTCACCGTCGAGCAGCTCGCCGGCGACCTGCTGCCGAATCCGACGCTGAGCCAGCGCATCGCCACGGGCTTCAACCGCAACCATCCGGTCAACACCGAGGCCGGTGAGGAGCTCGACGAGTACCGCAGCGCCTACGTGATCGACCGTGTGCACACCACGGCGACCACCTGGCTCGGCCTGTCGGTCGGCTGCGCCCAGTGCCACGACCACAAGTACGACCCGATCAGCCAGCGCGAGTTCTACCGCTTCTACGACTTCTTCAACCACGTGAAGGAGAAGGACAACGGCTTCGGTCGCAACCCGAAGCCGGCGATCCCGGCCCCCGGGCCCGACGACGAGCCACGCCTCGCCGACCTGCAGCGCCGCATCGACACGCTGAAGAAGCGGCTCGATCGCAGCGATCCGCTGACCGACGAAGCGCAGCGCGAGTGGGAGGCCGCGGCGCGCGCCCGCATCGGCGCACCCCTGGCCTGGACGCCCATGGTGCCGACCGAGCGCATGGCGAAGCACGGCTCGCGCCTGCAGGCGCTCGACGACGGGTCGATCCTGGCGACCGGCCCGGTGCCGGCGCGCGACACCTACGAGCTGGTGTTCGCTCCGGGCAAGCGCACGATCCACGCGCTGCGGCTCGAGGTGCTGCCCGATCCGTCGCTGCCGCACGGTGCATCGGGCCGCGCCGACGACGGCCGCTTCATCCTCGGCAAGATCGAGGCGCACTTCGCCAGCGTCGCCGACAGCCGCGACCCGCCGCCGATCGTCTTCGCGCTGGCGCAGGCCGACGTCGTGCAGAAGAGCGACGAGGACGAGCACTACCTGACGGCGATCGAGCCGGGTGCGATCGCGGGCGCCGTCGGCATCGTCGAGGAGCAGGACGGCGACGAGGAGGAGACGTTCAAGTTCGGCTTCGGCGGCGGTTGGACGGTCGCCGGCGACGAACGCAAGGAACCACGCGAAGCCGTGCTGGTGCCGAGCGAGCCGCTGGTCTGCAACGAGACCTCGCTGCTGCGCGTGTCGTTGACGATGGGCTCGCCCGCGAAGTTCAAGAGCCTGATCGGCCGCTTCCGCGTGTCGGCGTGCGAGGAACCGCGCGTGCGCACGCTGCTGCTGCCGCTGCAGCCTTCGCCGTGGCAGGCACTCGGCCCGTTCGTCGGCAAGGACGTCGACAGTGCGCTCATGACCGCGTTCGCGCCCGAACAGGACTTCGCGACGGCGCAGTGGAAGAAGAAGTACGACGCACCGGTGTTGCCGAAGGAGGAGCCGAAGCCGGGGGCTGGCGAAGGCAAGGACGCGAAGGCTGGCAAGGACGGCAAGCCGCAGCCGAAGGACGAGCCATCCGAGACGAAGCCCGAAGTCGGCGACAAGCCACCGGCCGCCGGCAAGCCGGCCGAGGTCGCCGAGGCCGCAGCACCTCCGGGCGGGGAAGGCGAGACCGACGCAGCCGAGGCTGCCGGTGCCGACGGCGAGCAGAAGCTGCCGCCGAAGCCAAAGCGCCTCGCGTGGCAGGAGCGCCGCGATTGGCGCGATGGTCGCAGTGCCTCGCTCGCGGTCGAGGGACCGGCGGCCGCGTGGTACGTGGCGCGCAAGGTGAAGTGCGAGACGCCGCGCACCATGACGCTCGAGTTCGAAGGGGGCGCCGCCGCCAAGGTGTGGCTCAATGGCACAGTGGTAGCCGAATTCGAGGCTGCGATCGAACCGAGTCCCGAGGCCGCCGCGGCGAAGGCGAAGCTGCTGGCGGAGAAGAAGAAGGCCGCTGCTGCTGCCGACGAGGACGAGGGGGACATGTTCTTCCGCACGCGCGGCGATGCGGCGGAGCCGCGGCGGCTTCGCCTCGGCCTGCGCGCGGGCGACAACCATCTGGTGTTGAAGCTGGTCGGCAAGGGGACTGGCAAGTCGTCCTCGCCACGCGGCATGCCGCCGGAGGCGGCGATGGCGATGGGCATGCTGCAGGACGCCGAGGACGAGGGCTTCGCCGAGGACAAGTTCCCGCCGGTGGGACGCCGCGGTGGCGGGAGCCTTTCGTTCGAGTGCCGTCTGCGCGCGGAGGGCGACGACCTGCTCGACTACGCGACGATGCAGGCGCTGCGCTCGTCCAGTCCTTCGGCCGGAACGACGGCCGAGCCCGTGGCGGCGGTCGCCTCGGCGGGGCCGGCGACGACGGTCGTGGCCGCGGTTGCGACCGGTGGCGGAGCGGGGAGCTCCCCGAACGAGGCGACGATCGCCGCGACCAAGCCTGCCGATGCCGACGAGCAGAAGCCGAAGACGCCCGCCGAACGCCGCGTCGCGGCCGTTCGTCGCTGGTATCGCTCGCGCATCGACATCGCCGGCCGGGTGCTGTTCGAAGAGCTCGTGCGTCTGCGCCGTGAGAAGCAGAAGCTCGAGGCGAAGCTGCCGTCGGCGCTGGTCATGGAGGAGCTGAAGACGCCGCGCGAGACGCATGTGTTCGTGCGCGGCGACTACCGCAAGAAGGGCGAGAAGGTCACCGCCGGCACGCCGGCGGTGCTGCCGCCGATGGC
>JAEUHU010000243.1 GCA_016793305.1 Planctomycetota bacterium | reverse complement strand
CCCGGGTGGTTCTGCAGCAGGGTGAACAGACGCTCGGTGACGGGGCCTTCGCGGCGTAGGGACATGCGAGTGGTGCGTCGAGGGGGCCGGGCAGCTTACGCGAACGGCGAGGCGGTGCGATCCGACCTCGGGCTGAGGGTGACGGCGGCGGGGCGAAATGGATGGCTTGGTCGACGGGGCCACGCCAAGGGCGGGGCGTTGACCCGATCCAGCGCGCCGTAGAACCTCCCCCGCCGCATGGTTCGTCGCCTGGGAACATCCTCCCTTCGTCGGCCCCGACGCGTCGCCGCTGTGGGAGGCGTTCGGTGATGCCGCGGTTGCTGGCACTGTTGGCCTTCGCCGTGATGGCGGGCTGGCTGTGGGTGCGCTGGACGCGTTCGGCCACGCGCAACCCAGCGGAGGCGCCGCGCGACGCGACACCGAGCGACAACCCGACCATCGACCCGACGGCGAATCGCGACCGCGACCGCTCGCAGCCGCCGCAGCCTACGAAGCAGCGCATCAGCCTGCGTGAACTGGAGACCGCGAAGCGCTGGAGCGACGGCGAGATCCGGATCGGCGTCGAGCAGTTCCTGATGAAGGTCGACGACGGCTCGGCGCTGCACCCGCTGGCGCGGCAGCTGGCCCAGCAGCCCGAACGGACCGCGGCGCAGGTGCTGCGCATGCTGCGTGACCCCGAACTGCAGAGTCGGCTGCAGCGCCGTCGGAACGGGCAGACGCCGTGGATGCGCGCCTGCATGCTGCTCGACTTCGCACCGGCGGACGAGCACGCCGTGTTCGCGCGTCGGCTGCTGGACGACGCGGAGGAGAGCGTTCGCCGCGATGGTTGGCGGCAGTTGGCGCGTCTTGGCAGCGATGGCGTGCTCGCCGAACTCGAACGCGGGGCGGCCGAGGGTGCTGCGGTGCGCGAGTGCCTCGCGCGCGGCCTGCGGGACGCGCTCGCCGCGGGCCGCGTCAGCGCGGCAGGGCGGCGGCGCTTGTTCACGGCGTTGACGTCCCACGTCGATCCCGTCGAGTTCGACGTGCTGCGTGTGTTGACGCAGCTCGACGAAGCCCGCGCGAAGGACGAGTTCGCCTCGCGCGGTTGGGCGGTCGGCTAGTCGCGGCCGCGTACGGCCTGCGTCGTCGGCCAGCGCTACTTCCGCCAGCTCGCGGCGAACGCTTCGAGGTCTTCGCAGGCCGCAGCTCGTTCGGCGGCAGGATCGATCGCGCTGCTGGTGAGGAAGCGTCGCCACGCGGCCCGAGCCGCTGCGAGCGAATCTTCGTCGACGGCGAAGGCGCAGAGCGGCCTGGCCTGCGTCCAGAAGAACTCGGGGCCGAACGGGAACGCCTGTCCGAGCACGATCTCCAGCTCCTGGCCGTAGGGACAACCGAGCGGAGCACCGATGCGCAGCTTGCCGCCGAGGCGCTCGTCTTCGATCGACGTGGCCGCGACCACCACGCTGTCGCACGTGCGCATCGGCACCTCGGCGTGCACGCCGGACGGATCGAAGCGCTGCCAGCGTCCGTCGGCGGCGAACGCGACGATGCGGTGCATCTCGAGCCGCATGCCGTTGGTCGGGACCACCGCCAGCTGGCGCGTCGGCACCTGCCGGCTTCGCAGCACCGCGGCGGCGAAGTTCGCGTGCATCGTGCAGATGCCGTGGTTACCGCTCGCCAGCAGCGCCTTCGCGTCGAGCGTCGTCGGTCGTTGCTGCCTCGGCTGGGCGGCGATCCACGGTTGCATGGCCTTCGCGAGGACCGCGGGCGGGGCCTGCTCGGGGGCCAGTTCGCCGGCGAGTCGTCGGATCGCGGCGTCGTCGGCTTCGGCGCACGGCGTCGCGGCGAGGAAGGCCTCTACCTCGGGGCCGGCGGCCTCGGCGCGTTCGGCGAGCAGCACGACGCTCGCCCAGGTGAAGCGCACGTCGCTGCCGGTGGCGCCTTGGACCGTCGCGTGCAGCACGGCGTCGGCGCCGTCGTGGTGGCGGATGGTGAGTCCTCGCAGCGCGTCCGCTGGTTCGGTGGCCAGCGTGAAGCGCAGCGGCACCTGACCGGCCAGCAGCTGCGGCAGCGGCAGCTGGACGGTGACCTCGGCCACCCCGTCGGCCTTGCCGGCGAGCCGGACGACGGCGCCGCCGAGCACGCCGCACAGGCCGCCGTCGCGCAGCGTCAGCGGTTCGGCTGCGGCGATGCGGGCGGTGAGTTCCTGGCCGCCGGCGGCGGCTGGTGCGATCGGCCAGGCGGTGGTGCTCGGCGCCTGCGCGACCAGGCTGCCGGCCACGGCGAGCCCCACCGTGCGAACGAGACCGCGACGCAGTGTTCCGTCGAGCATGGCGGCAGTGTCGGGCGGATCGCGCCGATCGCAACCCGGGCGCCGCTCACCGCCGCTTCGTCATGTGCGCGCCGGTCATCAACGACAGCGCGTAGAGCGCGGTCACGTGCACCCGACCGCCGATGCCGTCCCAGACGCCGATCGGATCCCACGAGCCTCTGTGCGGCCCGTCGCTGCGCTGGTGCGCCGCCAGTTCGCCGAGGGTGCGCGCCCACGTCTGCCAGTGCTCGCCGCCGGCCTGGCACGCGGCGAGGGTGCCGAAGTACCAGTAGATCGCGTCGATGGACCCTTCCTGCCAGCGCGGCGGGTTGTTCGCCATGCGCTGCAGCGACGCGTTCATCACCGGCTTCTTGCTGGGCGACTGCTGCAGCAGGTAGCGGGCGAAGGTCGCGGCTGCCGTCATCGCCTCGCCCTTCTCCGGCGGGAACTTCTCGCGGTGGTCGCCGGTCAGCCGCGACGAAGGCTCGCCGGCCTTGGTGTAGCCGGCGCGGCCGTCGGGGGTCGTGACCTGGTCGTACCAGGTGGCCGCGCAGACCAGCGCTTCCTTGTTGACGCGCAGCTTGAAGAAGTCGCCGGACTCGTAGGCCAGCAGCGCCCAGGTCGTCACCGAGGTGTCGTTGTCGTTGTCGCGCGGCTGGTAGCGCCACACGGCGTAGGGGTTGCGGTGC
>JAEUHU010000232.1 GCA_016793305.1 Planctomycetota bacterium | reverse complement strand
GAGCTGACCTACGACACGGTGTGCGCCGACGGCCGCATCCTGTTCGAGAACGTCGCCTGGTACAAGCCGAAGCCGATGATCCTGGCGCAGAACCCGTGGATCTCGATGCAGAACATCGTGCTGCGCGACCTGACGCAGGAGCTGCCGCGGCCCGGCGTCGAGCTCGGCCACGGTGTGCTGAAGGCGCTCGGCTTCCAGACCGGCTTCACGCACATGGAGTGGTTCCGCACCGCGAAGGGCGAAGCGGTGTTCGGCGAGATCGGCGGCCGGCCGCCGGGTGCCCGCCTCGTGCACGCGATGAACTACAGCTGCGACATCGACCTGTTCCGCGGCTGGGCCGAAGCGGCGTGCTTCGGGCGGCTGAGCCAGGACACCAGCAAGAAGTACGTGGCGGCGATGATCTTCAAGCGCGCCCAGGGCGAGGGCATCGTGCGCGAGCACCGCGGGCTGCGCGAGCTGATGCAGAAGTACGGCCAGCACGTGGCGACGATCGAGCTGACGCCGATCGGCCAACCGAAGCGCGACTGGCAGAAGGTCGTCGTCGGCGACGGCTGGATCGTCGTCCGTCACCCGGACTTCGCCACCGCGACCGCGATGTCGGAGCGGTTCGTCAACGACCTGCGGATCGTGGCTTCGTGATGCGGCGGCTCGCCTCGTTCGGCCTCGCGTTCGTCGTCGGCTGCCTGGCTGCGTGCGGGGGCAGCACCCCCGCGGGACCAGCCGGCGGGCCAGGGCGGCCCGCACGGCCGGTGCAGCTGGTCGAGGTCGGCACCGCCGAGCTGCCGCGGGAACTGGTCGCCACGGGCGTGCTGGCGGCGCAGGAGGAGCTGGTGGTCGCGCTCGAGGTCGGTGGCCGGCTCGCGTCGCTCGCCGTCGACGTGGGCGATCGGGTCGCCCAGGGTGCACTGCTGGCGGCCCTCGACGACCGCGACCTGCAGCTCGAAGTGTCGCGCGCGCGGGCTGCGGTCGACGGAACCCTGGCGCGCCTCGGCGTCTCGCCGGGCGCCGACCTCGCGCGCTTCGACGTGGAGCAGACGCCGGCGGTGCGCGAGGCGAAGGCCGTGCTCACGGAGGCGGCGCTGAACCGCGACCGCATCGCGCGGATCGTCGAGCAGAACATCCAGCCCGGCCGTGAACTCGACGTCGCCGAGGCGGCGCGCGCGGTCGCCGAGAGCCGGCTGCAGCGCGCCCGCGACGACGTGCGCACGCAGATCGCCGAGGCCGCGCTGCGGCGCGTCGAGCTGGCGCAGGCGGAGAAGCGGCTCGCCGACAGCCGGGTGTTGGCACCGTGGGCCGGCCGCGTCGCGTCGCGGCACGTCACCGCGGGGCAGGTGGTGGCCCCGGGGGCGCCGGTGGTGACGCTGCTGCGCACCGAGCCGCTGCGCCTGCAGCTGCGCGTGCCCGATCGCAGCGCGAACGAGGTCGCGATCGGCCAGCTGGTGCGCTTCACGGTCGATGGTCCGAGTGCAGAGCCACGCACCGAGGAACGGCAGGGGCGCGTGGTCCGTCTCGGCCCGTCGATCGAACGTGGCGACCGCACGCTGCTGGTCGAGGCCGAGGTCGGCAACGCCGACGGGGCGCTGGTCGTCGGCTCGTTCTGCCGGGCTCGCATCGTCACGGCGCCGGCCCAGGTCGTGGTGGTGGTGCCGCAGAAGGCCGTGGTCAGCTTCGCCGGAGTCGACCGCGTGTTCACCGTCGAGCCGCGCAGCAAGACCGACCCGACCCCCGTCGCGAAGGGCCGCATCGTCGAACTCGGCCGCGTCGTCGGCGACGCGTTCGAGGTGCGGCGCGGTGTCGCCACCGGCGACCGCCTCGTCGCCGACGCCACGGGACTGGCGCCCGAGACCCCCGTGCAGGTGGCCCACTGATGCGCGGCCTCGCCGACGTCTGCATCCAGCGGCCGGTGTTCGCGACCATGCTGGTGCTGGCGCTGGTGGTCGCCGGCGCCGTCGGCTTCCACTTCCTGGCGGTCGATCGCTATCCAGCCTACGACCTGCCGAACGTCACCGTGCGCACCGAGCTGCCCGGTGGTGCGCCGGAAGAGGTCGAGGTCTCGGTCACGTATCCGATCGAGGAGGCGGTGAACTCCGTCGAGGGCATCCGCGAGCTGCGTTCGATCTCCGGCTCGGGTACCTCGCTGGTGTTCGTCACGTTCGAGCTCGGCCGCGACATCGAGACCGCGGCGCAGGACGTGCGCGACCGGGTGGCGCAGGTGGTGCGGCGCCTGCCGGAAGGCGTCGAGCCGCCGGTGATCAGCAAGTTCGACAGCGACAGCGGCGCGTCGCTGACGCTGGCGCTGGCCGGCGACCGGCCGCTGCGCGAACTGACCGAGATCGCCGACAAGCGGATCAAGCGCGTGCTCGAGCGCAGCAGCGGTGTGGGCGAGGTGCGCATCGTCGGCGGCCTGCAGCGCACCATCAACGTCTGGGTCGACGCCGACCGCCTCGCCGCCTACGGCCTGCCGGTGTCGACCGTGAGCTCGGCGATCCGCGCGCAGAACGTCGACCAGCCGGGCGGCAACGTCACCGACCACAAACGCGAGCGCACGCTGCGCACCATGGGGCGCGTGCTCGATCCCGACGCGTTCGTCGACCTGACGATCGCGCGCCGGAACGGCGTGCCGATCCACCTCGGCGACGTCGCCGAGATCGAGGACGGCACCGAGGAACCTCGTTCGCTGGCGCGGCTCGACGGGGTGCCGACCGTGGTGCTCGAGATCCGCCGCCAGTCGGGCGCCAACACCGTCGCGGTGATCGACGGCGTGCGCGCGTCGCTCGCGCGGCTGCAGGCGCAGCTGCCGCCCGACCTGCGGCTCGAGGTGGTGCGCGACCAGTCGCGCTACATCCGCGCGGCGTTGCACGAGATCGAGTTCCACCTGGTGGTCGGCTCGGTGCTGGCGGCGCTGGTGGTGCTGTGGTTCCTACGCAGCTGGCGCGCGACGCTGATCGCCGGCATCGCCATCCCGGTGTCGGTGGTGGCGACCTTCGGGGTCATGTGGGCGCTCGGCTTCACGCTGAACGGCGTCACCATGCTGGCGCTGGTGCTGATGGTCGGCGTGGTCATCGACGACGCGATCGTCGTGCTCGAGAACGTGCAGCGCTGGGCCGACGAGAAGGGCGTCGGGCGCTTCGAAGCGGCGCGTGGGGCGGTCGCCGAGATCGCGCTCGCCGTGCTGGCGACGACGCTGAGCCTCGTCGTGATCTTCGTGCCGGTGTCGTTCCTCGGCAGCATCACCGGGCGGTTCCTCTACCAGTTCGGCATCACCGCGGCGGTCGCGGTGCTGATGAGCCTGCTGGTGTCGTTCACGCTGACGCCGGCGATGTGCGCGCGGCTGGTCGTGCCCGCCCGAGGTGCTGGGCATGGCGGGGTCCGTCGCACCTGGTCGGAGCGCGTCTACCTGGCGGTGCTGCGCTGGTGCCTGCGTCGGCCGTGGACGGTAGTGCTGGTGTCGGCGTTGGTCTGTGCCACCCCGCTGGCGATGACGATGCGCCAGGACTTCATCCCGAGCGACGTCGACGAGGGCGAGTTCGAGATCGACGTGAACGGCCCGGACGACGTCAGCCTGCCGGCGATGGACGAGGTGATGGCCCGCATCGAGGCCGAGCTGCGGCAGATGCCGCAGGTACGCACCGCGTTGACCCAGGTCGGCGGTGGCTTCCTGAGCGGTCTGTCGAACGGCAGCGTCTACGTGCGCATCCCGCCGCACGAGAAACGGCGCTTCTCGTTCGGCCGGCTGTGGTCGTCGCTGCTGGCCGGTGACCCGCTGGCGGCGTTCCGCGGCAACTACACGCAGCGCGAGGTGATGACCGAGATCGAACGGCGGCTGCGGGGCCTGCCGGACGTGCGCGTTTCGGTGCGCAACCAGCGCAGCATGAATCTCGGCGGCGGGCCGTTCCCGCTCGACTTCGCGATCCGCGGCCCGGACCTGCGCACGCTCGCCGACGCGATCGAGCAGCTGCGCGTCGAGGCGAACAAGCTCGGCACGATGGCGGGGCTCAACACCACGCTGCGGCTGCGGCGGCCCGAACTGCGCGCGATCGTCGATCGGCCGCGCGCCGCCGAGCTCGGCGTGCAGACCCAGGACATCGGCGGGGCGTTGCGGCTGCTGGTGGGCGGCGCCACCGAAGTGTCGCGCTTCCGCGATCCGAAGCTCGACGAGGAGTACGACGTGCGGCTGCGGCTTCGCGAACAGGACCGCGACCGCGCCGAGCGCCTGGGCGACCTGCTGGTCGGGCGCGTCGGCGGCGACACCGTGCGCCTGGACAACCTGGTGCGCATCGAGTCGACGATCACCTCGTCGCGCATCGACCGCATGGACCGGCAGCGGCAGGCCAACCTGCGTGGCTCTCCAGGGGCCGGGCAGGCGCTCGCCGACTGTGTCGCCCAGCTGCGTTCGCTCGCCGGCACGCTGCAGCTGCCGGCCGAGTACACGACCGCGGTGTCGGGCAGCGCGCGCGAGCTCGAGCGCTTCTTCGGCGAGTACCTGTTCGCACTGCTGCTCGCCGTGGTGTTCATGTACATGATCCTCGCGGCGCAGTTCGAGAGCCTGACGCAGCCGCTGATCATCCTGCTGGCGATCCCGGTGTCGGCGCCGTTCGCATTGCTGGCACTGCTGGTGACCGGCGAGACCCTGAACCTCTACTCGGCGCTCGGCATCCTGGTGCTGTTCGGGATGGTCAAGAAGAACGCGATCCTGCAGGTCGACCACACGAACCACCTGCTCGCCGCGGGCATGGCGCCGTACGACGCCGTGCTGCAGGGCAGCCGCGACCGGCTGCGGCCGATCCTGATGACCACGTTCGCGTTCGTCGCCGGCATGCTGCCGCTCGCGATCGGCTCGGGGCCCGGCGCCGAGGAGCGCAAGGCGATCGCGATCGTCGTGATCGGCGGGCAGACGCTGTGCCTCGGGCTCAGCCTCGTGCTGACGCCGGTGGCCCAGCTGCTGGTGCTGCGGGCCGGCGAACGCTGGCGCACCCGGCGGGCTGGTGTGGGGTCGGCTGCCGAGCCGGCGACGCAGCGAGGCTGATGGCGTCGCCTTCGTGGTGGACGGGCCCCGCGCCGCGGCGCCCTGGGCCAGCTCCGAGCCGGTTCGCCCAGCGGGCGAGCTGGATCAGAACGACTCGGCTTCGAGCGCGTAGGGGTGCTTCAGCCAGTGGTGGACCCGTTGGTCCGCCGCGTAGAGCCGGAACTCCCGGTGCAGCGACTCGAGTTCGCCGGCCGACAGCAGCCGTCGCGCCAGCGGGAACAGGATCTGGTTCTCCTTCAGTACGTGGGAGCGCACCAAGTCGAGGTAGCTGCCGGAGCTCGCCGACAGCCGGGCGCGGTCGCGTGCGACCACGGCCTGCTCGATCCGGGTGCGCCAGAACTGGCTGCGCAGGTGCTCGTCGCGCAGCACTGCGGTCGGGCCCGAGGCGCTCGACAGGCCGGCCCGCTCGAGGGCCGGGAACAGCAGCTGCTCTTCCTTGTGGTGGTGCAGGTTGCCGTCGAACTCGTCGCAGAAGTGCAGCAGGTCCTGCCAGAACGACTCGCGCAGGGGACCACCGTTCTCGAGGCGGCGGCTCTCCCGTTCGACCTCGTCGAGCACACGCAGGATCGTGCGGTGTTCGCCCAACAGCACCTCGATCGGTCCGTCGGTGGTGGTCCAGTCGAGTGCGCCCGAGTCCATGATGGGCAATCTAGCTCGCCGCCGGAGGCGGGAAGCTCAGCCGATGGGCGCAGTCGGGGTGTGTCATGGGCGCAGCCGTCGGGCCGTTCCGGCATGAATCGATGGACTGCCGTTCGCCGGTCGGCGCCATGGTCCGTAGAGTGCCCGCCCCCGAACGAAACCCGATGCCGACCATCCTCGAACGGGCCGCAGCACTGCGGCGTCCCTTCCTCCTCCCGGCGCTCTTCGCCCTTTCGTTGCTGCCGGTCGCGACGGCCCAGCACGGCGACCAGCCGGCCGCGCCGAAGCCGCAGGGCAAGCCGCTCGTCGAGCAGCCGCACCGCGAACTCGGCCGCATGTGGACCTTCGAGGCGGCACCGGTCGGCTGGTTCCAGCAGGCCTACGACTGGGCGCCGAGCCAGGAGTGGCTCGACCACGCGCGGCTCAGTTCGCTGCGCTTCGGGCGCCGCGACGACAAGGGCGCGCTGGGCTTCTTCTGCTCGGCGTCGTTCGTCAGCCCGCACGGCTTGATCATGACGAACCACCACTGCTCGCGCGACGCGATCGCCGCGGTGCAGGGCAAGGACGACTGGCTGAAGGACGGCTACTACGCCGGTGCCTACGAGAACGAGGTGAAGCTGCCGGGCTTCGTGATGACGCAGCTGATCCGCCAGCAGGACGTCACCAAGGCCGTGGCCGAACTGGGCCAGGAGGCGGTGCTGAAGCAGGCCGAGCAGCAGGACCCGGCCCACACGCACCAGGTGATCGCGCTCTACCAGGGCGGCAGCTACCAGCTCTACAGCTTCGAGCTGTTCGACGACATCCGGCTGGTGTGCGCCCCGCACGGCCAGGTCGCGCACTTCGGTGGCGACCCGGACAACTTCTGCTATCCGCGCTGGGGCCTCGACTTCACGTTCCTGCGCGCCTGGAAGGACGGCAAGCCGCTCGACAGCGCGGCGCATCACTTCGCGTGGCGCACCGAAGGGGCGAAGGAGGGGGACCTGGTGTTCGTCACCGGCAACCCCGGCCGCACCGGTCGCCTGCAGACGGTGGCGCAGTGCGACTACCTGCGCGACCACTTCTACCCGGGCCAGCTGACCCGCATCCGCTCGATGCTCGACGGCATGTACAAGGCGGCTGCGGCGAGTGCCGAGAAGGAGAAGGAGCTGCGGCCCCGCATCCTCAGCATCGAGAACTCGCGCAAGGCCTACCAGGGCTACCTCGACGGCCTGCGCAACCCGCGCATCCAGGCGATCAAGCAGAAGGCCGAGAACGAACTGCGCGCCGCGGTGGCGAAGGACCCCGAGCTGCAGAAGAAGTACGGCGACGCGTGGGAGAAGATCGTCGCGCTGCAGGCGAAGAAGGTCGCGGCGGCAGGGGATCGCGAGGCGCTGATGGCGCTGCAGAAGGAGGAGGCGGCCGAGCAGAAGCGCGTCGGCGAAGCGTGCTTCGCGGTCTACGGCACGTCGATCCCGCCGGATGCGACCATGTCGCTGCGCATCAGCGACGGCGTCGTCAAGGGCTACCCGATGAACGGCACGCTCGCGCCGTTCTTCACGTCGCTCTACGGCCTGTTCGCGCGGCACCACGAGTTCGGCGGAGTGCACCCGTTCGACCTGCCGCAGGCCTGGCTCGACAAGGAGAAGGAGCTCGACCTGAAGACGCCGTTCAACTTCGTCGCCACCTGCGACATCATCGGCGGCAACTCGGGCTCGCCGATGATCGACACCGAGCGCCGCATCGTCGGCCTGATCTTCGACGGCAACATCGAGATGCTCGGCAACAACTACGTGTTCGACGACGAGATCTCGCGCACGGTGTCGGTGCACCCGGCGATCATCATCGAGTCGCTGCGCAAGATCTACGGCGCCGGCAAGCTCGCCGACGAGCTCGAGAAGAAGGCTGCCGGCGGCCAGTGATCGGCCCGTGTGCTTCGCGCGGCCTCGCCGCGCGTCAGCCGTCGACCAGCAGCCGCACGCCGGTCGCCTGGAAGCGCGTGTCCGCCGGCCAGAAGTTCCGGTAGCCGGCGCGCGCCTGCCGGCGCGGCGTCGCGAACGAGCCGCCGCGCAGCACCCGCTGGTTGTCCATGAACTTGCCGTTGTACTCCATCAAGGCCCCGGCGAACGGCCGGTAGCCCGGGTACGGCTCGTAGTGGCTCAGCGTCCACTCCCAGCAGTCGCCGGCGAGCTGGCGGAGCGGCGACGTCTCGCCAGCTGGGGCCGCTGGCAAGGCGTCGAACGCATCCTGCGCGAACGCCGCGGCGTCGTCGGCGTCGAGCAGGTTGCCACCGCGGTGGTCGAATCCGTGCACGCGGGCGGCGTGTTCCCATTCCTGCTCGCGCGGCAACCGCGCGTGCCGCCACGCCGCGAACTGCTCGCCGTACCAGCGCGCGAACGCGTCGGCCTCGTAGAACGAGACGTGGCACACCGGGGCCGCCGGGTCGACGTCGACCAGTCCGCGCAGCGTCCAACGTTGCCAGCGGCCGTCGTGCGACTCCCAGTAGAGCGGCGCCTGCCAGCCGTGCTGCTGCACCGCGGCCCAGCCGTTCGACAGCCACAGCAACGGCCGGCGGTAGCCGCCGTCCTGCACGAACGCGAGCCACTCGCCGTTGGTGACCAGCCGGTCGCCGAGCGCGAAATCGGGCACGTGCACGCGATGTGCCGGGAACTCGTTGTCCCAGCCGAAGCCCGGTTCGTCGTGGCCGAGCCACGTGGTGGTCGCCGCGAACGGCACCGCCGCGAGTGGTTTCGTCTCGGGCCGGCGCTCCGCATGGAGGCCAGCCGTCGCCACGGCCGGGGCGTAGGCAAGGCGCAGCGCTGCCGGAGCACTGGAGCGGATGTGCAGGATCTCGGTGACGAACAGCTCCTGGTGTTGCCGTTCGTGCTCGATGCCGATCGTCAGCACCTCGGCCAGCGCCGGCAGCCGCTCGTCCGGGCAGTCGTCGAGCCACTGCAGCATCGCCGCGTCGACCGCGGCTCGGTAGGTGCCCACCCGTTCGGTGCTCGGTTGCGCCACCTTGCCGCGCAGGGGGCGGCTGAGCCGCGGCCCGATGCCTTCGTAGTAGCTGTTGAACGCGAAGTCGAAGCCGTCGAAGCCGCGCGGTTCGCGGTCGAGCGGCCGCAGCACGTTGGCGGCGAAGAACCACGAGGTGTGGCCGAGGTTCCAGTACGGCGGTGACACGTCCGGCATCGACTGGATGCGGAAGTCCTCGGCGTGCAGCGACGCCATCAGGCGCAAGCTCGCCGCCCGCACCGCCAGGAAGTCGGCGCGCAGCGTGTCGCGCGAAGCTGCTGCGGCAGGCCCGTTCATCGCGCCGTGTCCGCACCGTGGCGGTGGAACATCCATGCCGCGAAGGCGATCCCGAACAGGCTCATCAGGTGGACCGCCGGGAAGAAGATCACGTGCTCGAGCCAGATCGTCCAGAACTGCTGCGCCGAGCTGCCGGCGACGAGGGGAGGATCGAACTGCCACTGCGTCATCGGGTTGACGATGTGGACCACGTTGGTCACGTCGAGGCAGGTGCCGCCGTGGCTGTCGCTGACGAACTTGCTGAACAGCGCCGCGGGCAGGCGCATCAGCAGGATCGAGCTGCCGACCTGCACGAACAGCAGCGCGAACTTGTTCGCCGAGCGGCCCGCCAGCAGCGCCGCAGCGAGGCCCGCCGGCCACAGGAATCGGTCGAGCCCGACTGGTTGGACCAGCAGTTCGGGGGCGGCGGTCGCCTGCAGCCCGAGCCACATCGCCGTGGCGCTGGCGCCGTAGAGGATCGGCCACAACCAGGGCCGCGGCAGCGGCCGCCGGCCGAGCCAGCCGAGCAGCACGATCCACAGCAGCGCGAACGCGGCGAACGGCAGCGGCCACTGCCAGCCGGGGGCGGTGACGGTGCCGGTCGGGAAGCGCACCATGCTGACTTCGTTGTCGTTCCCGGCGTAGCCGGCGTAGGTGTGCACCGTCTCGAGCGTTCGTTCGGCCGGGCCGGTGAACCCCACCCCGAGGCCGACCAGTGCTGCGAGCAGTGCCACACCGATCGCCGGTTTGCGCAGCGCCGGCAGGGGCAGGGCGAGGGCCAGCAGCAGGTAGGTGGCGAGGTGAAGGCAGGTCAGCAGGGCATCCATGGCGACAGCGGCCAGGGGGCAATGCCCGCGGCGGCGAGGGGTTTTCGGGCTCGGCGTGCTCCGGCGCCAGACTTTTCCCTTCCCTGGGCTTGCTGCCGGTCGCATGGCTCGCTAGCTTCCTCGCCCTTCCAACGACCCGGAGCTCCGTGGGCGCACTGCTGTCGACGCCCGCTGAGACGATCGAGACATGACGAAGCAGAAGCCCAAGAAGGCGGTGGTCAAGCGCATGAAGCTGACCAAGACCGGCAAGGTCAAGTTCCGCCACGCGTTCACGTCGCACCTGATGGTGCGGCGCTCTTCGAAGCGGAAGCGCCAGCTCCGCCAGAAGGGAATCTGCAAGGGCCAGATCGCCGTGAACATGGCGGAACTGCTGGGTGGGAGGTAACCGAGCATGAGTCGCGCAACCAACGGTCCTGCCACGCGCCAGCGTCGCAATCGCATCCTGAAGCGGGCCAAGGGCTATCGCCAAGGCCGTCGCAACCTGTTCAAGATGGCGTCCGTCACGGTGCTCCGCGCCGAGCGGTTCGCCTTCGCCGGGCGCCAGCAGAAGAAGCGTCACTTCCGCAGCCTGTGGATCACCCGCCTCACCGCCGCCCTGCGTCCGCACGGCCTGCGCTACTCGGCGTTCATCCACGGCGTGCAGAAGGCCGGCATCAAGCTGAACCGCAAGGAGCTCAGCGAACTCGCCATCCACGATCCGGCGACGTTCGGAGCGATCTGCGGCAAGGCCAAGACCGCTCTCGTCTGAGCGGCGGCCGCTCGCTCGGCGAGCACTCGCTTGCATTCGACGGCGCTGGCGAGTCCAGCGCCGCCTTGCTGTACGGCCCGCTGCAGTTGCGCGCGGGCCATCCGTCGCGCGGCGCGACGGTCCCAGTCCACATATGCCGGCCACGGGCCAGCACCCCTCCGATGGACACGACGGAACGACGGGAACGATGGTTGGCGGCGATCGCCGCTGCCGGTGATGCACGAGCCCTGGCCGAGGTCGAGGCGCGGCTGTTCGGCCCGAAGGGCGAAGTGGTCGAGCTGGTGCGCTCCGTCACGACGCTGCCGAAGGAGCAGCGGCCGGCGTTCGGCAAGGCCGCCAACACGCTGAAGCAGGAGGTCGAGCAGGCGCTGCAGCACAGGCGCGAGCAGTTCGCGCAGCTGGCCATGCAGCAGGAGCTCGCCGCCGGCGGCTTCGATCCGACCGAGACCGGTCAGAAGCGCGCGCGCGGCGCGCTGCACCCGATCACCGTCGTGCAGAACGAACTGGTCGACCTGTTCACCAGCCTCGGCTTCCGCTGGGAGGACGGCCCGGAGGTCGAGTCGGAGTTCTTCAACTTCGACGCGCTGAACATCCCGAGCGACCATCCGGCGCGCGAGAGCCAGGACACGTTCTGGCTGACCGACCGCAACCTGCTGCGTACGCACACCTCGCCGGTGCAGGTGCGCACACTGCAGCGCGCGGTGGCGCAGGGCTTCCACCCGCCGCTCAAGGTCATCGTGCCGGGCCGCGTGTTCCGCAGCGAGACCGTCGACAAGACGCACGAACACACCTTCTACCAGATGGAAGGCCTGGTCGTGGACCGCGCGCACGGCGCGCACGGCGAGCACGGCATCAGCGTCGCCAACCTGATCCACACCATGAAGACCTGTCTGCGCGTGATCCTCGAGCGCGACGTGCAGGTGCGGCTGCGGCCGGGCTTCTTCCCGTTCGTCGAGCCGGGCTTCGAGCTCGACGTCAACTGTCCGTTCTGTGCCGGCAAGGGCTGCTCGGTGTGCAAGCAGTCGGGTTGGATCGAGATCCTGCCGTGCGGCATGGTGCATCCGAACGTGCTGCGCATGGGTGGGCTCGACCCCGAGGAGTACACCGGCTTCGCGTTCGGCATGGGCCTGCAGCGCGTCGTGATGCTGCGCTACGGCATCGACGACATCCGCCAGTTCACCGGCGGCGACCTGCGCTTCCTGCAGCAGTTCCCGGAGGTGTCGCGATGAAGATCTCGCTGCGCTGGTTGTCCCGCCACGTCGATCTCACCGGCATCGAACCGAAGCAGATCCTCGCCGACCTGACGATGAGCACGGCCGAGATCGACGGCCTGATCCGCTTCGGCGAGGGGCTCGAGCCACTGGTCACAGGCCACGTGCGCAAGCGGGAGAAGCACCCCGACGCCGACAAGCTGTCGGTCTGCGAAGTCGACCTCGGCGCGGCCGGCGGCGTCGTGCAGATCGTCTGTGGTGCGCCCAACGTCGCGGCCGGCCAGCGCGTCGTCGTGATCAAGCCGGGCGACACGCTGCCGGCGAGCGGCGGCAAGGGTGCGCTCAAGATCAAGGTCGGCAAGATCCGCGGCGTCGAGTCGCAGGGCATGATCTGCTCCGAGTCGGAGATGGGCCTGTCCGAGGAGCACGACGGCATCCTCGTGCTGCCCGCCGACACGCCGATCGGGGCGCGCTTCGTCGACGTGCTGCCGGTCCAGGACTGGGTGTTCGAGATCGACAACAAGTCGGTGAACCACCGGCCGGACCTGTGGGGGCACTACGGCTTCGCGCGCGAACTGGCGGCGATCTACGGCCGCCCGCTGCAGCCGCTGCCGGCGAAGGTGCCGTTCCCTGCCGCCGGCACCAAGGTCGACGTGCACGTCGACGACCAGCACGGCTGCCCGCGCTACTGCGGCCTCGTGCTCGACGGTGTGCAGAGTGGCCCGTCGCCGCACGCGCTGCGCTGGCAGCTCGCCGCGGTCGGCCAGCGCGCGATCTCGCTGCCGGTCGACCTGACCAACTTCGTGATGCTCGACCTCGGCCAGCCGATGCACGCGTTCGACCTGCGCCACGTGGGCAAGGGACCGATCCGGGTGCGCAAGGCCAAGCCGAACGAGACGATCACGACGCTCGACGGCCAGGTGCGCAAGCTCTGCGACCAGGACCTGCTGGTCTGCGCCGGTGACACGCCGGAAGCACTCGCCGGCATCATGGGCGGGGCCGGCACGATGGTCGCCGCCGACACCACACAGCTGTTCCTCGAGTCGGCGAACTTCCACGCGTCGACGATCCGGCGCACGTCGATGCGCCTCGGCCTGCGCACCGACGCGAGCGCGCGCTTCGAGAAGGCGCAGGATCCGGCCAACGCCGAGCACGCGGTGCACCACTTCGTGCGCCTCCTGCAGCAGTACTGCCCGACGGCGAAGCCCGCCGGACCGCTGGTCGATCCGCTCGGCTTCCACTATGCGCCGAAGACGATCTCGCTGCGCCGCGCGCGCCTCCTGCAGAAGCTCGGCGTGCGGCTCGAGGACGACCAGGTCACCGGCATCCTGCGCTCGCTGGCGTTCGACGTCACCGTCACCAGCACCGGCTTCGACTGTGTCGTGCCGAGCTTCCGCGCCACCAAGGACATCGCCATCGAAGACGACCTCATCGAGGAGGTCGGGCGCATGTTCCGTTACGACAACATACCGGAGCGGCCGCTGCAGGGGGTGCAGGCACCGCCGGTGCGCAACGAGGAGCTGTTCCTCGGCCGGCGCCTCGTCGAGGTCGCGTGCCTCGAGCTCGCTGCCAGCGAGGTCTACAACTACAGCTTCACGCCGGACGTACTGCTGCAGGCGGTGGGGGCGCTCGAGCACGCCTACGTGCAGGTGCAGAACCCGGTGGCGCCCGACCAGACGCGGATCCGCCGCCACGTGCTGCCGAGCCTGCTCGGCAGCGTGGGCCAGAACCTTCGCATGCGGCCGGAAGTGATCCTCTGCGAGCACGGCAAGGGCTACCACGCCGAGATGCGCGACGAGCACAAGCTGCCGCACGAAGTTCGCGAGCTGGCGTTCGTCCACGCGCGCCGCGACGGCGAGCACCCGTTCCTCGAACTGCGCGAAGCGATCGGCTCGCTGCTCGAGCGCGTCGGCCGCCCGGCGGTGATGGCGCGCGTGTGGCACGGCAAGGACCAGCCGTGGGTGCACCCGAGCCGTGCGGTCGCGGTCGATCGCGACGGTTCGCCGGTCGGCTACGTGGCGCACCTGCACCCGGCAGCGGCGCGGGCACTGCAGCTGCCGGTGACGACGGCGATCGCCTGCCTCGACGTGCGCGCGCTGCTGGCGAACGGTCGCTCGGTCGCTCGCTACCAGCCGCTGCCGACCTTCCCGGTGCTGCCGGTCGACGTGGCGCTGCTGGTCGACGAAGCGACGCAGGTCGCCCAGGTCGTCGAGTTCCTGCGCACCACCGGCCGCAAGCTGGTCAAGGACGTGCAGCTGTTCGAGGTCTACCGCGGCGAGCGGCTGCCGGCCGGCAAGAAGAGCCTGAACCTGACGGTCACGCTCGGCGCCGACGACCGCACGCTGACCGACGAGGACGAGGGCAAGTTCCTCGGCAAGGTGCGCGAGAACGCCGGCCAGATCGGCGCCGAACTGCGCGGCTGAGCCAGGCGCACGCCCGCGCGGCGTCGCTCGCCCGTGCCGCCGCTACTTGGCGACGTTCTCGGGCAGGATGCGCGTCGACTCGAAGCGCTGGCTCAAGACCCAGCGGCCGATCGGCGTGGTCGCGTCGCCGGAGTGGTAGAGCTTCAGCGTGCTGTAGAAGATCCAGGTCGAGTCGCCGACCGTCTCGGCGGTCGCCACCTGGAACTCGTCCCAGACGTAGTGGTAGCCGGTCACCGTCGTGTTCACAGCCCCGCGGTTCACCGAGGCTTCGCGCCGCTCGCGCCGCACCTTCGGCGCGCTGATCACGAGGCGTTGCCAGCCGCCGACCTGGTAGTCGGGCTTCTTCAGCGTCTCTTCGGCGATGCGCAGCAGTTCCGGATCGCTCGATGCCGCGGCCGGCATGCGCACCGTGTCGAGCATCGTCACCGCCAGCGACTGCAGGTGCACGATCGCCTGCTGCACCTTCGCGGCCTGCGCCTGCCGTTCCTTGCCGTCTTGGCGCTGCACCGCGGGATCGGCCAGTTCGTCGTGCACCTGGGCACACGCGATCGCCGCCTCCTCCGTGCGCAGCATGCGCATCTGCTGGTCGAACGCGCCGCGGCCGAGCACGCGGTTGGTGATCTGGTCCTTGTCGCGCACGTCGGTCGCCAGCAGCCAGTCGGCGTGGCGCAGCGCGTCCTTGACGCCCATCTGCACGCGGGCCGCGACCTGCTGTTGTCGCTCCTGGATCCGCCGCGGCCAGTCCTGCGTCACCGTGTGCCGCAGCGACTCGGCACGCTGCCGGTCGACGGCGGTGTTCTGCATGGCCTGCTGCGCGAACGCCTGGTCCGCCGGCAGTTCGACGTCGCGGATCTGCTGCAGCCGCCGCAGGAACGCGCGCAGCGCCTCGGGCTCGTACGGCTGCTCCGGCTCGGCTGGCAGGTTCGCGGTCTGGTACTTGGTGGTCAGCAGCTCCTCGACCTTCTTGCCGACGTCGGCGGCCGCGGCCTGGTCGCCTTGGACCTTGCCGATCGCGGCGTCGAACTTCGCCTGCAGCGCTTGCACCTTCGCGCGCACCTGCTGCACCTCGGCGACCGCGAACGGGAACTGGCCGATGCGGCGCGTCAGCTCCTGCAGGTCGCGCTCCATGCCACGCCGCCGGCTGGCGTCGGTCCACAGGTTCGCCGGCACGATGTCGAAGTTGTGCGTCGCCGCACCGATCTCCTTGTCGAGTTGCTGCAGCGCTGCGGCGTCGTACGGCAGGTTGGCGGCGGGTGGGTTGCCCCCGGCGGTCGGGGTCGGCTGTCCGTTCGTGGGCGCCTGCCCCGGTGCGGGCGTCGGCGCCGGAGCGGGGGGCGGAGACGGCGCCTTCTTCTTCGCCTCGACTTTGGCGCGGATCGCCTGCAGCCGCGTCTGCGCGTCGGTGTGCGTCTGGTCGCGCTGGATCACCGCGTTGAGCCGCTTCTGCGCCCAGTCGAGGTCGGCGAGCAGGCCCTGCAGCACCCGCTGGTCGCCGGCTGCGGCGTTCGCTTCGGCCTGCTCGACCTTCTCGATCCGCTGCAGCGCCTGCCTGGTCAGGGGATCCTGGGCGGGGAGCAGGCCAGGGAGCGTCACCAGGGCGACGACGAACGACGAGACGATGCGCATGGGAAGGGCCAGACGTCGGGAGCGAGGAGGAACCGTCGGGAATCTACGGATCAGGGCAGCGATCGCACCACCGTGAGCAGGTCGCGCACGAAGCGGCCGGTCAGGCCCCACAGCAACTGGTCGCCGAGCACGAAGTGCGGGCTGGTGCGGCCCTGCGCCCTGGTCGCCGTGGCCGGCGGGGGCCGTTCGCTCCAGCGGGCCTCGTCGAGCAGGTCGGCGAGCGGCACCGTCAGCACGCGCACGACTTCGCGCGGGTCGGGCCGCCACGGCCGCCACGGCACGCGTGCGAGGACTGCGTGCACCAGCAACCCGGACGAACTCTCGCGCGCCCCGAGGCTGCCGAGCACGTCGATCTCCGCCTCGGGCACGCCGATCTCCTCACGGCATTCGCGCCGTGCCGTCTCTACCGGCAGCTCCCAGCCTTCGCGCTTGCCGCCCGGGAACGCGATCTGGCCGGGATGCTGGCGCGCGTCCGCCGGCCGCAGCACCAGCACCACGTGGTCCTGCCCCGCGTGGTGGACCAGCGGGCACAGCACCGCCGCGGTGCGCAGCGAGGTCGGCTGCCAGTCGCCGGGCTGCGGCAGGTGCTGGCGCAGCCGCGCGTCGAGCTGGTCGTTGGTCGGCAGGCCGTTCACCACCCGGGCGTGCTTACCGCGTCGCCGTGTCGGCGGCCAGCGGCTCGTGAGGATGCAACGAGGAACGGTCGGCGTCAGCATCGGCACCACGCGCTAGGCTGCGCGCCCGCCGGCATGAACGTCCACCTGATCGACGGCACCTACGAGCTGTTCCGCTGCTACTACGGCGCGCCGTCGGCGACGGCTCCCGACGGCAGCGAAGTCGGCGCGGTGCGCGGCCTGTTGGCGAGCCTCACGGCCCTGTTGCGCGATCCCGCGGTGACGCACGTCGGCATCGCGTTCGACACGGTGATCGAGTCGTTCCGCAACGACCTGTTCGCCGGCTACAAGACCGGCGCCGGCATCGAGCCCGCGTTGTGGGCGCAGTTCCCGCTCGCCGAACGCGCGGCGGCAGCGCTCGGCCTCGTGGTGTGGCCGATGGTCGCGTTCGAGGCCGACGACGCGTTGGCGACCGCCGCGGTGCGTGCTGCTGCGGATCCGCTGGTCGAACGCGTGTTCGTCGGCACGCCGGACAAGGACCTGGCGCAGGTGGTGCGCGGCGAGCGCATCGTGCAGTTCGACCGTCGCAAGCAGGTCGTGCTCGACGAAGCGGCGGTGCGCGCGAAGTACGGGGTCGCCCCGGCGTCGATCCCCGACTGGCTCGCACTGGTCGGCGACGAACAGGACGGCATTCCCGGCCTGCCGCGCTGGGGGGCCCGTTCGGCGGCCACCGTGCTGGCGCACTACGGCCATCTCGAGGCGATCCCCGACGACGCCGCGGCGTGGGCCGTGTCGGTGCGCGGGGCCGCGGCGCTGGCCGAGGTGCTCGCCGCGCAGCGCGACGACGCGCGCCTCTACCGCACGCTGGCGACGCTGCGCACCGACGTGCCGCTCGCCGAGGACGTCGCGGCGCTGCGCTGGCGCGGGCCGCGCGCGGACCTCGCCGCGTTGTGCCGCGAACTCGGCTACGAACGCTTGCTCGAGCGCGTGCCGGCCCCGCGCTGACGCGTGGCGTGCTGCGGCGGGTCGGCGCCCGGCGCCCAGCGCACACGCGCAGCGCGGCGGGGCTCAGCGCACCTGCAGCACCGCGACCTTCAGGTAGCGCGTCTCCGGACACTCGAGCGCCACCGGATGGTCGGCGCCGGCCCCGCGCAGGTGCAGGATGCGCACGTCGCGTCGCGAGGCCGCCCCGGCGTCGCGCAGCATGCGCAGGAAGGAGTCCTCGCTGACGCTGCCCGAGCACGAGCACGTGACGACGAGCCCGCCGCGCGCGACCTTCTCGAAGCCGAGCCGGTTCAGGTCGAAGTAGCGGCCCATGCCGGTCTCGAGCTCGTCCTTGTTGTGGATCCACTTCGGCGGGTCGAGCACGACCAGGTCGTGCGCCCCCGGCTGCGCCTCTCGCAGCAGCTCGAACGCGTCGCCGTGCACGGCGGTCAGCGTCTGCTTGTTCGCCTGGGCGTTGGTGCGCGTCTGCTCGACCATCGCCTCGTCGAGGTCCGCCGCCAGCACCTTCGCGGCCCCGCCGGCCACCGCGTTCATCGCGAAGCCGCCGCTGTTGCAGCACAGGTCGAGCACTGCGCGGCCGCGGCTCAGCTGGCGCACCAGCAAGCGGTTGTCGCGTTGGTCGGCGAAGAAGCCGGTCTTGTGGCCGGTGCCGGCCTGCACCGCGTAGGTGAGCCCGTGCTCGCGCACCGTCGTGGCGACCGCCTGGGGGCGCGGCAGCTTCTCCATGCCCTCGCGTTCGGCCCAGTCCTTGTCCTGCAGCAGCACCAGCTTGCTGCCCGGGTACTTGCGCAGCAGCCATTCGCCGAGCGGTTCGAGTTGCTGCAGCATGCCGAGCGACGCGACCTGGGCGACGAACGCCTGGCCGAGCTTGTCGAGCACGAGGCCCGGGCAGCCGTCGGCTTCGGCGTGGATCAGTCGGTAGGCGTCGGTGGTGCGCGGCAGCTGCAGCACGTCCTCGCGCAGCTGCACGGCGGTGTGCAGCGCCTGCAGGAAGTGGCCGCCGACGTCCTGCACCGGTTCGTCGGCGAACATGCGCAGAGCCAGTTCGGCGCGCGGATTGTAGAAGCCGGTGCCGACCAGCTCGCCGTCGCGGTCGCGGACCACGCAGGCGCAACCCGCCGGCAGCGGCGTCTCCGGCTTCTGGATCATCTTGCGATAGAACCAGGGATGGCGGCCGTGCACGCGCACCTTGAGGCGCAGCTGGGGCAAGCGGGATGGGGGGCTCGGGCGGCGGCTCATCGTGCGCCACGAAACAGACGGCCCGGTGCGACCGGCTGCAAGGCTGCTGTCGGAATGCGTTCCGGCGTGTGCGGCGGGACGAAGTTCGTACCGGCTCGGGGCTTGTGTGATTAGCTGCCACGGCTAGGGTGCCGCAGCCTTGCCCACCGGGTCTCTCCTTGCCCCGGCTTTTCCCCGCTGTCTCCCCGATGAAACGAATCGCGCTGTTCTCCGTCACGGCCATGGCTTGCAGCCTGGCCGCCCAGTCGAACGTGGTGCCCGGTCTGGACGGGCGTCTCGAGCTCGTCGACAACCTCACCTACCAGGGTCGCCGCGGTGCCGCGCACCCGAACGGGGAGGTAGGGTTCGCGATGCTCAACAAGCTGTGCAATCCGGGCTCGATCAACATCCCGTGGTTCGCGCAGATGCAGGAGAACCACCCGAAGTTCGGGTTCATCATCACGCGCCTCAACAACGACCGCATGGAGCAGATCAGCGACTGGTCGTACTGCAAGCACGCGTTCTTCGCGGCCAGCACCAGCGGTACCTGCGGCTCGTGCAACGGCGTCAGCAACCAGCAACTCGGCATCGGCTGTTCGGATACCTACAGCGACGGCAACAACGGTTCGCGCACCTACCTCGGCCCGCCCCACGAGATCAACCCGTGGCTCGGCACCTGGAACCACATCGGCTCCTACTTCGATCAGGGCGATCCGAACGTCGGCGCTCCTGGCAACACCGATGGCCTCTCCAGTGGTATCAATCCCGGCTCGGACAATGTGAAGAACCGGATCACGCTCAAGGAGATCGACCTGCTGACGCCGGGTGCCCAGTACTTCTACGGCATCCAGCTGATCCACGAAGGGGAAGCGCTGGCCAACCGGTGGGACAACATCAAGTCGCGCGGGTTCGTGCCGACTTGGGGTGGCTCGACCTGGACGGCCCCCAACTCGGCGGTCGGCGAAGCGTTCGGCTCGATCCTGCAGCACTGGCCGGGCGCCACGGTCGAGAGCGGCGGCAACGGCAACGACGACGGCCGCTTCTTCGTCGGCAGCAAGGCGACTTCGCTCGGCGGTGGCATGTTCCACTACGAGTACGCGGTCCACAACGTCGACAACAGCCGCGCCGGCGCCACGCTGCGCGTGCCGATCGATTCGGGTGTGACTGCGTCGAACTTCACGTTCCGCGACATCGACGGCAACCCGCTGAACGACTGGACGGTGGCGCAGGTCGGCAACGAGGTCGTGTTCACCGCTCCGGGCAACAACCCGATCGAGTGGAACATGATCTTCAACTTCGGCTTCGACGCCAATGCGGCTCCCGGCAGCAGCTTCGTCAAGCTCGACGAGGCGCGGGTCGGCCCGGGTGCCAACGACGTGACCGTGGCGGCGAAGGCGCCGAGCGGCCTGATCTTCGCGCAGGTCACCAACTACGGTGTCGGCTGCGGCGGTGCAGCCGCGTGTGGCGGCAGCTTCTACCAGGACTTCGGCAGCAGCGCGTTCGACCTCGAGAACTCTGGCCTGACGATCACCACGAGCGGCGGCAGCACGACCGCCGGCGTGCTGACCGGCAGCTGGATCACTCCGGCCGGTTCGACGTTCAATCTGGCCGATGACGGCGGCACCACGATTGCTCTGCCGTTCGTGCTGTCGCATGCCGGTGGCACGACCTCGCAACTGCGGGCCTGCGCCAACGGCTTCATCGATTCGTCCGGCACCAACAACAGCTGGACGCCGACGGGCGCCGGCATGGTTGCGGCCGGCAAGGCGCGCTGGGCGCCGCTGTGGCGCGACCTGCGCCCGAACACCACGGGCACGCAAGGCACCCTCCGCGTCGACTCGACGGCTCAGCGCGTGGTCATCAGCTACGTCAACTATCGCAACTGGTACAACTCCACCACGGTGACGTTCCAGGCGCAGTTCTGGGCCAATGGCACGGTGCACTTCATCTACCAGACGATCGGTGCCCAGACCAACGTGCCGACCATCGTCGGCTACTCCCCGGGTGTGCTGGCCGTGGATCCCGGCAGCATGGACATCTCGGCGGCCCTTGGCAGCGGCATCACGCCGTGTGCTCCGATCGGTGCTGGGACTCCGGCCCTGGCCCTCACGGGTCTGGATCGTCCGGTGCTGGGCACCACGGTGGATCTGCAGATCAGCAACGCGCTGCCGGGCACGCAAGTCGGTGCGCTGGTGCTGTCGCTGACCAAGATCTTCCCGGGCATCGACCTGACCGCCAACGGCATGCCGGGTTGC
>JAEUHU010000211.1 GCA_016793305.1 Planctomycetota bacterium | reverse complement strand
CGATCGAACCGCTCTGCACGGGATCGGGGTGGAATCGGAACGACGGCAGGGCCTGGCTCACCGGGCCCAGTCTAGGGCGCGACGCAGCGCCGCGCCCGCCTCTCGCCGGCCCCGCGCGCAGAGCCTCGGGGAGCGACGAGGAAGGCCCGGTGGTGCCGGGCCGCCGGTCGGTCGTGGGCCCGGGCTTGGCCGAGCCCGGCTCCGCCGCCGCCGCGCCGCTCTCCCCGGGCCCGCGTCAGCGCCGCGAACCCGCCGGCGCCGCGCGCTCGCGCGCGAGCAGTTCGTTCGCCAGCGCCAGGCCCGCCGGAACGTCGTCGCGCACGAACAGGTGCACGTCGTCGGCGACGATGCCGGCGCGATCGAACGGGCCGACCAGCCGCACGTGGATGCCGGTCAGCACGACCACCACGCGGCTCTTCCTCAGCCGGTCGAGCAGCGACTGCAGGTTGACGAGGCCGGTCGCGTCGATCACCAGCGCGCCGTCGAGATCGAGCACGACGACCCGCGCCTCGCGCTGGATCGTGTGCATCGCGGTCATCGCCTTCTCGGCGGCACCGAAGAACAGCGGGCCGTCGACCTCGTAGACGACCACCTCCGGCGGGATCGGCAGCTGCAGCTGCGGATGGTGTTCGCGCACCAGCCGCACGCCGGTGATCTCGGCGATGCGCTTCAGGAACAGCAGCGAGGCCAGCACGAAGCCGGCGACCACGCCGACCACCATGTCGAACACGACGGTGGCGGTGAAGCAGGTCAGCAGCACCAGCACGTCGCTGCGCGGGGCGATGTGCAGCACGTGCACGAAGTGGCGCACGTCGCTCATCCGCCAGGCGACCACCAGCAGCAGCGCCGCCATCGCCGCGAGCGGCAGATGGTCGAGCAGCGGGGCACCGACCATCATCGCCAGCAACAGGAAGCCGGCGTGGACCAGGCTGGCGATCGGCGAAGTGGCGCCGGCGCGCACGTTCGTCGCGGTGCGCGCGATCGCACCGGTCGACGCGAAGCCCCCGAACAGCGGCGCCAGCAGGTTGCCGGTGCCCTGGGCGAGCAGTTCGGCGTCCGGGTCGTGCTTGTGGCCGCACATCGCGTCGGACGCGACCGCCGACAGCAGCGACTCCATCGCGCCGAGCAGCGCGATCACGACGGCGCTCGGCATCAGCGCCTTCACGGTCGCCCACTGCAGGCCGAGCGGCGCGCCGTTCGCATCGGGTTGCTGCCACGGCCACGCGAACGACGGAGCGCCCGCCGGCATGCCCGGCACGACGACGCCGTCGACGAAGTGCGTGAAGCGCGTGCCGATGGTCGCCACCGTGAAGTCCGGCCACAGGCTGTGCAGGCCGTAGGCGGCGAGGGCGGTTCCGCCGACCGCGACCAGCGGCGACGGCAGGCGCGGCCAGAGGCGCGGCAGCAGGAGCAGCAGCGCGAGGGTCGCGACGCCGATCGCGGTGTCGTTCGCCTGCAGCGTGGGCAGGGCGGTGATCGTGTGCAGCACGGTCTCGTGGAAGTGCTGCGTCGGGGCGACGCCGCGCAGCCCCAGCAGGTCCTTGACCTGCCCCACCGCGATCACCACCGCGATGCCCGCGGTGAAGCCGGTGAC
>JAEUHU010000430.1 GCA_016793305.1 Planctomycetota bacterium | reverse complement strand
TCGCGCGCGAGCGTCGCTTCGTCGAGCGGCAGCCCCGCGGGCATGCCGTCGAGGATCCCGGTGAGGCACGGCCCGTGGGACTCGCCGGCGGTCAGGAAGCGGAGGCGCTGCGCGAACATCGGCCCGAGTCTAGGCGGGCGGCGGCGGTGCTTCACGAGCCGCACCGGCGGCCGCGAACGAGAACGCCGCCGCGCACTGCGCGTCGAGCGACAGCCCGGCGTCGAGGCGCACGTCGGCGACCTCGGCGTAGAGCGGCGTGCGACGGCGCAGCACGGCCTCGAGCTCGTCGAGCACCGGGGCGCCGGTGAGCGACGGGCGCGCGGCGGCATCGCCGGCGAGGCGGGCGCGCAGCAGGGCCAGGGGGGCGTCGAGCCAGAGCACGCGCGCCTGCTGGCGCAGCAGGTGGCGGGTCTCGGCGTGCTCGACGGCGCCGCCGCCGGTGGCGACGACGGTGTTCGGCCGCAGGGCTGTGGCGACCAGTTCGGCTTCGATCGCACGGAAGGCCGGCCAGCCTTGGCGGGCCACGAACGCGGCGATCGGGCCGTGCCGGTCGACGAACTGCGCGTCGACGTCGACGTGGTGCGCCGAAGTACGCGCGACCAGCGCGCGCGCGAGCGTCGACTTGCCGGAGCCGCGCATGCCGACCAGCACGAGCGGCGGGCGATGGGCGAGCACAAGGTCGAGATCGCGCCAGAACGTCGGATAGCTCTTCGCGACGCAGCCCGGATCGGCGATCGCGACGCCGGGCGACAACAGGCCGAGCAGCGCGAACGCCATCGCCACGCGGTGGTCCCGTTCGGGGTCGACCACGCCACCGTGCAACAGCTTGCCGCCGCGCACGACGAGGCCGTCCTGCCGTTCGTCGACGTCGGCACCGAGCCGGCGCAGTTCGCGCGCCGCCACCGCGAGGCGATCGCACTCCTTCACGCGCAGGTTGGCTCCCCCGACGAACGTCGTGGTGCCCGAGCGCAGCGCCGCGAGCACCGCGAGGTTGAGGAACTGGTCGGGCAGCGGCGTCACGTCGAGCGTGTGCGGGCCCGTGCGCGGCAGTGCAGCCAACGTGGCGGCCAGCGCTTCGTCGGCCTGACCCGAAGCGGGCCGCAGGTTGCTGCCGGTGATCCGAGCACCGGTCGCGTGGGCGAGGCAGGTCCAGACGCCCATCGCACTCCAGTCGCCGTCGACGGGCACTTCGAGGGCTCGCGCGGCGGCGGTGCAGGCGCGCACGCGTGCACCGCGGTCGTCGACGGTGGCGTCGATACCGAACGCCGCGAGCGTGCGGGCCGTGAGCCGCGCATAGTCGAGCGAGGCGACGTCGCCCGCGAACGTGACGTCGAGGCCGTTCTCGAGCCGGCTGCCGACCAGCAGCAGCGACGACACGAACTGGCTCGACTGGCGGGCGTCGAGCGACACGGTGCCGCCCCGCGGCGGTCCGTCGCTGCGCACGCGCACCGGCGGGCAGCCGTTCGTGGCCTGCAGGTCGACGCCGAGCTGGCGCCAGGCCTCGACCAGCGGCCCGATCGGGCGGCGCTGCATCGCCGCATCGCCGGTCAGCGTCCAGGTGCCCTTGGTGATCGCCGCCAGCGAGACCAGGAAACGCAGGGCCGTGCCCGCGTTGCCGCAGAGCAGTTCGCCGTGGTCGGGCGCCGTCGCGCAGCGGGCACCGATCGTCACGGTGGAGCCCTTCGCGTCGTGCTCCACCGCGTAGCCGAGCGTGCGCAGGCCGGCGAGCAGGTGCTGCACGTCGTCGCTGGTCGGCACGCCGCGCACGACCACCGGCACCCCGTCGTCGGCGGCGAGTGCCGCGAGCACCAGCAGGCGGTTGGCGACGCTCTTGCTGCCCGGCATCGCCAGCGTGACGGTCGGCGCCCAGCCGAGCAGCGGCACGGGATGCGGAGCGTTCATGGCAAGCTGCTGGCCAGCGCCTCGCGCGTCAACGGCACGACGGCGCCGGTGCCGAGCGCCGTCGGCACGACCATCGGCACGACGCCGTCGTGGGCCTTCTTGTCCTGCCGGGCCAGCGTCCACAGCGCGTCGAGGTCGGCGTGTTCGCGCGGGAACGCGGTCGGCGCGCCGAGTGCCTGGAGCAGCGCCTGCAGCCGCTGCACCACCGCGGGTGGAACGACGGCACCGGCGGCGCGGCACTCGGCGAGCATGCCGATCGCGACGCACGGCCCGTGGCGCAGGCGACCTCCCGCGTGGCTCTCGAGCGCGTGGCCGATCGTGTGGCCGAAGTTCAACCAGCGGCGGCGGTCCCGTTCGGTCTCGTCGGCGGTGACGACCGTCATCTTCATCGCCACCGCGTGTTCGATCGCCGCGAGGCTCGCCACGGCATCGCGCCGCCGCACCGCGGGAGCCAGTTCCTCGAGCTTCGCGAAGCAGGCCCCGTCGAGCACCGCGGCCATCTTCACCGCCTCGACGAAGCCCTCAGCGAACACCTCGTCCGGCAGCGTCGTGAGCCACGCCGGGTCGCCGGCGATCAGGTCCGGCTGGCGGATCGTGCCGAGCTCGTTCTTGCGGCCGTCGTGGTCGACGCCGTTCTTGCCGCCGAGTGCTGCATCGCACAGCGCCAGCGTGGTGGTGGGGCACGCGACGAACGGGACGCCGCGCAGGTGCACCGCGGCGACGAAGCCGCAGAGGTCGACGAGGGTGCCGCCGCCCAGCGCCAGCAGCGTGGTCGTGCGGTCGGCGCCGACGCGGCGCAGCCAGCTGGCCAGCTCGCCGACGCGCGCCAGGCTCTTCACGGCTTCGCCGCCCGGCAGAGAACGTCGCGCCTTCGCGCCGGTCGCCGAGGCCAGCCGTTCGGCGAGCGGCGTCAGCACCTCGTCGTGCACGACGACCAGTGAACGGGTGCCGAGTTCGGCCAGCAGTGCCGGCAGCCGGGCCGTCACGTCCGGGCCGAGCACGACGCGGCTCGTCACCCGCCGGACGAAGGCGAACTGCTGGTCCATGCCCGGTTCTTACTCGCCTCGGCAGTGCGAGGCGAGACCGACGGGTTGCCCCGTTCGGAGTCTTCGAGCCTCAGATGCCCATGATGCTGTAGCCGGCGTCGACGTAGATCGTCTGGCCGGTGATGCCGCGCGACAGGTTGCTGAGCAGGAACAGCGCGGTGTTGCCGACGTCGGCCTGGTCGACGTTGCGACGCAGCGGCGCCTTCTGCGCCATCGTGTCGAGCAGCGTGCCGAAGTCGGCGACGCCCATCGCCGAGACCGTCTTGATCGGGCCGGCCGAGATCGCGTTGACGCGCACGCCCTTCGGGCCGACGTCGCCGGCGAGATAGCGCGTGTTCGCCTCGAGCGCCGCCTTGGCGACGCCCATCACGTTGTAGTTCGTGACGACCTTCTCGGCGCCGTAGTAGCTGAGGCAGATCACGCTCGCATCGCGGCCTTCCATCAGCGGCAGGGCACCCTTCACGAGGGCGATCAGCGACCAGGCGCTGACCTGCTGGGCGAGGGCGTAGCCGTCCCACGACGTGTCGGTGAAGTTGCCGCCGAGCTCTTCGCGCTTGGCGAACGCGATCGAGTGCACGAGGCCGTCGATCTTGCCGAACTCGCTGCCGAGGCGCTGGAAGCAGCGGTCGACGTCGCCGGGCACCGTGACGTCGCAAGGCACCAGCACGGTGTCACCGGGCAGCTCGGCGGCGAGCTTCTTGACCGGCTCCTCCATGCGCTCGTTCTGGTAGGTCAGGGCCAGCCGGGCGCCTTCGCGGTGCAGCGCCTGGGCGATGCCCCAGGCGATGGAGCGCTTGTTGGCGACTCCGAAGATGACGACTTGCTTGCCGGACATCAGACTCATGGCTCGTTCCTCGTGG
>JAEUHU010000143.1 GCA_016793305.1 Planctomycetota bacterium | reverse complement strand
CCGGTGCGCGCGCCGTGGTCGAACACGAAGTCGTCGACCAGCTCGTTCCAGCCGGAGCCTTCGTGGCACAGCTTGCAGTCGGTGGGGAACGACTCGTGCGGCACGACCAGGCCGAAGCCGGCCCACCAGCGGTGCAGTTCGCCGCGCTGCGGCGACACCACGGTGCAGGCGACGACCACGAGCGCCATCGTCAACACCAGCAGCAGAGGACGGGATCGGAGCGGGTTCATGGGGGGCTCCTCAGAAGTGCTTCTGCAGGTAGAGGCCGAGGCCGAACGACAGCTCCTCGTCCCAGAGCGTGCCGTCGCCGAAGAAGGTCGCGTTCCAGCCGGAGCCGAGCCCGGTGGTCCAGAGTGCGGCGAGGCGATGCTGCAGCAGGTCGTCGCGGTCGTCGGGGAAGCTCTCGTGGTGGACCAGCCCGATCTCGTAGAGCAGGTCGACGCGTCCACCGGCGAGATCGCCGCCGTGCTGCAGGCGCGCGCCGATCTGGCTGTTGGTCAGGCCCTGCACCTGGAAGGCCGCCAGCGTGGTGCGGCCGCGCTCGGTGAGGCCGCTCGCGAACTCGACGCCGAGCTCGGCCGCCCCGCCGGTGCGTTCCTCGTCGGCCCAGCCGGTGAGCCGCGCGAACCAGCGCGTGTCGCCGGAGTAGACGTAGCCGTGCACCGACGCCCGGTCGACGTGCGCGTCGATCAGCGTCTGCGGCTGGATCTGCTGCGGCAGCTCGCGGCGCCGCTGCTCGGGGTACTCCTCGTGGTCGTAGAAGAACTCGAGGCCGCCGGCCTTGTCCCAGCGCCGGCTGACGAACGTGTTGGCGCGAGTCACCTCGAACGACTCGTCCTTCAACGTGTCGCGGCCCGTGTAGAGGTCGACGAACACGGTGCCCTGCACCATCCAGCCCTCGAGGGGCAGGAAGCGGAACCGCCCCACCACCAGGTCGCGATCGGCGTCGAAGCGATGCCAGGTCTTCTGGTAGCCGAGCGCCAGGCTCACGCGTTCGGCGACGTCCTGGTTCCACACGTACCAGGCGGCGAACTGCAGGTCCGCCGCGGACTCCAGGTCCTCGTCGAGTTCCGGCAGGTAGCCGAGGCTCGCGCCGAAGCGATCGCCACCTTCCGTGCGCCGCCCGATCGTGCCGCCGTCGAGCACGCCGAACTCGGGCATGTCGCGCTGCAGGAAGCGGCCGACCTGCCACCGCCACGGCTTCTGCCGCGTGCCACCTTCCTCGTAGCTCGCTTCGTAGAGGCGCAGGTCCTGGCCGGTGCGCTCGGAGGTCTCGCGGCTCCAGTTGAAGTCGCCGTGGAAGTGCAGGATGCCGCCGCGCTGGCCGAGGTTGTCGACGTCGAAGTCGGTGCCGACGGTCAGGAACGAGTTGTTCCACGTGTCGAGCGTGCGCACCGCGTTGCCGGACACGTAGGTCCGGCCGTTCATCGTGCTGCGCCGCTCGTCGGGCCGCGGTGGCCTGGTCACGCCGAGCAGCGGCATGCCCGGCTGCCACTCGTCGGGACCGGGCTTCGCCGG
>JAEUHU010000103.1 GCA_016793305.1 Planctomycetota bacterium | reverse complement strand
GGCCGGCGATCCGACCGCACACCTTTTCGTCCTGACCACCCGCCTGAGTTTCTGACCATGAATCCGCGATCCCTCCTGTCCGTGTCCGTGTTGTTCTCGCTCGCCGCCTGTGGTGGCGGTGGCGGAGGTGGCGGTGGTGGTGGTGGCGGTGGTGGTGGTGGCGGCGGCACGCCGATCACGCCGCCGCCGCACACCGTCCCCGCGTCCCCCGCCGGGAGCGGCGTGATCGCCGCCGCGGCCGGCTCCGGCCAGGCCCGCATCGACGTGACGTTGCCCGGCACCGGCTTCGAGGCCGCGCTGTTCCAGGGCAGCAGTGCCGGCACCGTCTACGCCGGTGCACCCGTGCAGGCGCCGCTGGCCACCAGCAGCCCGCTCGTGAACGGCCTGACCGACGGCAGCGACGTGTTCTTCGGCCTCGCCGTGCGCGCGACCGGCACCACGCCGTGGACGCCGGTCGGCGCGGTCGTGCGGGTGCGCCCCGCGGCCCCGCTCTACGTCGACGCGAGTGCCAGCGCCGCCGGCGCGAACGGCCTGTCGCCCGCGACCGCGTTCCCGAGCCTCGCCGACGCGATGCTGGTCGCGGGCGCCCAGAACGGCGGCAACGTCTGGGTGCGCACCGGCGACTACGGCAACGGTCCGTTCGCGCTCGGCCCGAACGTGCACGTCGCCGGCGGCTTCGACGGCACGTTCACGCTGGCGGCGCGCGCGCCGGCCGGCGGCGGCACGCGCCTCGTCGGCTCGACCACGCAGGAGCTCGTGTCGGTGCAGACCGGCGGCAGCGACGGCACGCTCGACGGGCTCGTGCTCGACCCGGCCAACGCGGTGCTGAAGGGCGTCGACGTGGTCGACGGCGACGTGGAGCTGCGTTCGCTGACGATCCGCCGCTGCCTCGACCGCGGCATCAAGGTCGTGGCCACCACGCCGACGCCGAACCGCCGCCTCGCGGTGATCGCGTGCAACGTGCTCGAGAACGGCGGCGACGGGGCGTCGACCGCCGGGCCGGTCGACCTCGTGCTGGCCGGCTCGCACTTCGACGCGAACGTGCGCAAGGGCTTCGACGTCGACGACCTGCAGTGCCCCGACAACGGCAGCGTGTCACTGCTGGCGACGTCGAGCCGCTGGTTCGGCAACGGCCTGACCGGCCTCGAGGTCGACCTCGCGGCCGCCCCGCTGGCCGCCGGCACCGGCGCGTTCGTGGTGCGCATCGACAACTGCCGGTTCGAGCTGAACGGCGCCGACGGCCTGCTGCTCGACCAGGAGCACGAGGCCCAGCCCGGCTTCGCCGCCGACCTCGAGGTGCGCGGCTCGCTGCTGCGCGGCAATCGCCTCGCCGGGGTGCGGATCGACGCCGACGCACGCGGCACCGCCGTGCTGACCGACCTGCGTTGCACCGCGAACGCCACCGACGGCGTGCAGGTGACCAGCGAGACGACCGGCGGCGAGATCCTGCTGCAGGGCTCGTGGCTGGCCGGCAACCTCGGCGCCGGGGCGCGCGTCGTGTCGGGCAACAAGACGCTGCTGGTCGCGCACTGCGGCTTCGCCGGCAACGCCGGCGGCGGCGTGCGCAGCGACACCGGCACCGCCGGCGTCGCCAACAGCGTGTTCACGCGGCAGGGCGCGCCGCGCACCGGCGTGGTCGGCGACGGCAACGTCGACGCCGACGCCGTGTTCGTCAACGCGCCGACCGCGTTCGCGACGGTCACCGCCGCGTCGCTCGCCACGCTGACCGTGTCGACCAACAGCGGCTTCGCCGGCGGCACCGACGTGGTCGTCGGCGACGACGACACGCGCCGCGCCGTGCTGCAGAGTGCGGCGACCTCGCTGGTGCTCGACACCGCGCCGACGGCGTTGCTGGCCCCGACCAGCGTCGCCGCCTACGCGAGCTCGAACGTGGTCCTCGACCTCACGCCGTCGGTCGGCTCGGCGGCGGAGAACGCCGGCGTGGCACCGATCGGCACCACGGCCCCGGACGCGGGCCCGGCGGCGATCGGCGCCGGCGACGTGCCGGGCGGCCGTTCGCCGCTGCGCGCGGCCACGCTGCAGCTGCTGCGCACGAGCCCGTCGCTGTCGGTCGGTGTCGGCGGCACGACGCCGCTGGTGCTGAGCTTCGACCGCGCCGTCGACGTCGCCTCGCTGACCGCGGATCGCGTGCTCGTCGAACGCAACGGCGTGCCGATCGCCGTGAACCTGTCCAGCAGCGGCACCGACGTGACGCTCGCCCCCACCGCCGCCTGGAGCGGCACCGTCACCGTGACCCTGCAGGGCGACCTGCGCGGCCAGGACGGCAGTGCGCTGGCCGCCCCCGTGGTGCTGCCGGTGCGCGTGCTCTGACCCGATCCCGTCCCACACCTCCACCCAGAACGAACCCATGCGAACCTTCCTCCTCTCCCGCTGCTGCGCGGCGTTCCTGGCGATGGCGCCGGTCACAGCGCAATCCCTGACCGGGCGCCTCGTGTCGCCCGCCAACGTGCCGCTCGCCGGCATCGTCGTCGACGCCGGCAGCGGCACGACGCCGGCCACGTCCGACGCGACCGGCACGTTCACGCTCACCGGCCTGCAGAACGGCAACGACTACGACGTCGAGTTCGTGCCGCCGTTCGCGGCACCCTGGGCTGCGCGCATGCAGACGGTCGTCGTCAACGGCGTCACCGACCTCGGCGACGTCGTGCTGCAACCAGGCTTCGTGATCAGCGGCGTGGCGCGCAACGAAGCCGGCCAGCCGGTGCCGGGCTGCAACCTGAACGCCTACACGCAGGACGGCACCAAGCTGTTCACGCCGCGCGACGGCACGGACCTCACCGGCAGCTTCGCGATCGTCGTGCCGGCCGGCACGCTCGACGTGCGAGTCGTGCCGCCGGTCGGAGCGCTGCTGGTGCCACGCCAGATCGAGGACGTGGTGGTCGGTGCCGCCGTGCCGCTCGGCGACGTCCTGTTGCGCACCGCGTACCTCGTCACCGGTTCGGTCGTCGACCAGGCGAGCGGACTGCCGATCGGGAGCACGCGCCTGCGGGCCGTCGACGCGCTGACCGGCGAACGCATCGTGCTGCCGAACGAGCTGACCAACACGTTCGGCCAGTTCTCGCTGCCGCTGCCGTTCGGGATCATGGACCTGGAGGTGACCCCGCCGGTCGGCAACACGCACGTCGCCCGACAGCTCTACGGCGTGCTGGTGTTCGGCTCGCAGTCGCTCGGCCAGGTGCGCCTGCAGAACGGGGCCCTGCTGAGCGGCACCGTGCTGCGCGGCGGCCTGCCGGCCGCGGGCGTCGACATCGACGTGCTGCTGCCCGACGGCGGCAAGATCGTGACGCCGCGCGACGCCACCGCCGCCAACGGCACGTTCTCGGTCGCGGTGCCGACCGGGGTGGCGCTGCGCGTGCGCGTCGAACCGCAGGCCGGCGACGGCAGCCACGGCATCGTGTCCGCGCCGGTGACGCTGGCCGGGCCCACTTCGCTCGGCTCGCTGGTGCTGCCCGCCGGCCTCGCCGTCTCCGGCGTGGTGCAGGGGCCGCTCGGTCCCGAACCCGGCGCGTCGGTGCGATTCTTCAAGCTCCCCGAGGACGTGCAGGTGGTGACCGCCGGCAGCACCACGGGGGCCGGCGGCGGCTTCGCGACGTTCGTGCCCCCGGGCGACTACCGCGTCGACCTGGTGCCTGCCGAGGGCAGCGTCGCCGCCCCGCAGAGCCAGTTCGTGACGATCGCCGCGACCACCGTGCTGAACCCCGTTCTGGCGGCGAAGGGCGCGCGCTGCGTGTTGACCGGCTTCGGCACCCTGACGATGACGCAGGGCGGTTGGCTGCCCCTGAACGCGATGCTGCACAACCTGCAGCCCGGCGGCGGCCCCTTGCTGCTCGACCTGGGCGTCGAGCTGCCCGACGGCAGCACGATCTGGCTCGCCTACGGCGAGATGCTCGACTTGCCGCCGTTCCCGGTGACGGTGATCGCGGTGTTCGTGCCGCTGCCGATCGTGCCGACGCCGTTCCTCGGCCGGCCGATCGACATGGTGCTGCGCCTGCGCGACCTGAGCGGGGCGAACGTGCTGGACACCGCGAAGACGCCATTCGTGGTCGAGTAGTGCGGTGGCGCCGAACGGGCGCGCAGCTACAACACGGCGATGCGCCGTCTCGTCGTCGCCGCGTCGCTCGCCGCCGCGGCCCTCGCCTCGACCCTGCTGCTCGATGCCGCCGGCGTGGTCGGGCGGCTCGAGCTGCTGACGCTCGACGCGCGCCATCGCCTCGGCGTCGGTCGACGGGCGCCGGCCAGCGAGATCGTGATCGCGTGGATCGACCAGGAGTCGATGGAGTACATGGACCGGAACGGCGTGCCGTTCCCCTGGCCGCGCGAAGTGTACGGACAGGTGCTGCAGCACCTGCGCAGCGCTGGCGCCCGCGCGGTCGGCTTCGACGTGCTGTTCGACCAGCGCGGGATCGCCGAGGACGACCGCGCGTTCGGCCAGGCGCTCGCCGAGGGCAAGGGCGACGCACTGGCGTTGAAGTTCGTGACCTTCCGCGACGGCGGACGCGACACCGACGAGAACGCGGCCCTCTCGGCGAACGCGCTGCCGCTCGCCACCGGGACGCTGCGGCGCCCGGTCGAACGCGGCGTCGTGCTGCCGATCCCGGAGCTGGTGCCCGGCGCCGACCGGTTGGGCTTCGTCAACGTCAAGGCCGACGCCGACGGCACCTACCGCCGTTACGACCTGCTGCGCCTCGCCGCCCGGCCCGAGGGTGAGGCTACTGCACAGCCGTCGCTGGCGCTCGCCACGCTGCAGGCAGGCTGGCCGGCGACGGCCGTGACCTGGCGCGACGGCGTGCTCGAACTGCCGCACGGCGGCAGCGTGCCGTGCCCGACCGACGCGCGCCTGCTGCTGAACCTGCGCGGACCCGCGTTCTCGTTCGCGAAGGTCAAGTTCGTCAACGTGCTGGAGTCGATCAACCGCGTCGACGCGGGGCAGGCACCGCTGTATCCGGCGGACTTCTTCCGCGACAAGCTGGTGCTGGTCGGCATCCACGCCGACGGCTACGAGGACGCGCACCCGACGCCGCTCGATCCGCACCTGCCGGGGGTCGAGCTGCACGCGACCGCGCTCGACAACCTGCTGCACGGCGATCCGCTGCGCGTACCTGCGTGGGACCTGCCGCTCGGCGCCATCGCGGCGCTCGCGGCGACCGCGGTGGTGTTCGTGCTGCCCGGCGTGGCCGCCCCCCTGTCCGGACTGCTCGTGCTGCTCGGCGTGGCGCTCGCCGGCGCCGTGTTCGCGTGGAGCCGACTGCTGGCGGTGCCGCTCGCCGGCCCGCTGGTCGCCGGGGCGCTGGCCAGCGGCGGCTCGTTCGCGTGGCGCCTGCTCGTCGAAGGACGGCAGAAGCGCCAGATGCACCGTGCGTTCCAGAGCTACCTGGCGCCCGAGGTGCTCGCCGAGGTGCTGCGCGATCCGGACGCGCTGCGCCTGGGTGGAGCGACCTGCGACGTGACGCTGTTCTTCACCGACCTGCAGGGCTTCACGTCGCTGGCCGAACACACCGAGCCACAGCAGCTGGTCGCATTCCTCAACGACTACTTCACGCGCATGTGTGCGCCGGTGCTGGCGCAGCGCGGCGTGATCGACAAGTTCGTCGGCGACGCGATCATGGCGATCTTCGGCGCGCCGGCACCGACCCCGGCCCACGGCCGCGCCGCCGTGCTGGCCGCCCTCGAGGCGCTCGCCATCAGCGAACGGATCGCCGCCGAACTGCGAGCCCGCGGCCTGCCGCCGATCGCGACGCGCATCGGTGTGCACCGCGGGCCGGCGGTGGTCGGCAACATGGGTTCGGCGACCCGATTCGACTACACGGCGATCGGCGACACGGTGAACCTCGCCGCCCGCCTCGAGGGTGCCAACAAGGCGTTCGGCACGCACTGCCTGGTCAGTGCCACCGCCTGGGCCGATGCCGCAGACGAGGTGCTCGGCCGCGAGGTCGGTCGCATCGCCGTGGTCGGCCGCGCCGAGCCGATCGCCGTGTTCGAACCGCTGGTGCGCCACGCAGCCGCCACGACGGACGACCGCGACATGGCCGCACACTGGGCCGAGGCGGTCGCGGCGGTCCGGGCGGGCGACCGCGCCACCGCGAACGCACGCTTCGCCGCGTGTGCCACCTTGCGGCCGGACGACCCGCTGCGCACGCTCTGGCAACAGAAGCTCGGCGACCCGACCTTCGACGGCGTGTTCCGGCTCGACCACAAGTGATCTCCGCCGTGTGTGGTTCCGCGGCGTCCGCCGCTGTGGTCCCCACCAGACGCCCCGCCCGCTCCGCATGACCGCCGTCCCCCAGCCTGGCGATCGACTCGAACGGGCCCTCGCCCTGTTCCTGGAGCATCGCCCGACCACGGTGGACCAGGCCCAGCGCCTGCTCGCCGAGCACCACGATCTGCGCGACCTGCTGGAGCCGATGCTCGAACCGCAGGTCGCTGCCGCCGACGACGAAACCGAGACGGTGCTCGGCGACTTCCGGCTGGTGCGCGAACTCGGCCGCGGGGGCATGGGCATCGTGCACGAAGCGTGGCAGCGCTCGCTCGACCGCCGCGTCGCGGTCAAGGTGCTGGCCCCGGCCTTGGTGGCGAGTCCGTCGGCGATCGCGCGATTCCGCCGCGAGGCCGCCGCCGCCGGCCGGCTGCGCCATCCGCACATCGTCGAGGTGCTCGGCTTCGGCAGCGAGCAGGGGCAGCACTTCTTCGCCATGCAGTTCGTCGACGGCCTGGCGCTGCACGACTGCGCCGAACGCTTCCGCGAGCCGAAGCGGGCGGTCGCCCTGGCGGTACAGCTGGCCTCGGCGCTCGCCCACGCCCACCAGCACGGTCTCGTGCACCGCGACGTGAAGCCGGGCAACGTGCTGGTCCGTGCCGACGACCACGCGCTGCTGACCGACTTCGGGGTGGCGCGCGACGAGGCGCTGCCGTCGCTGACGCTCGAAGGCGGGTTCCTCGGCACCGTCGACTACGCCTCGCCCGAGCAGCTGCGTGGTGAAGCCGTCGACGCGCGCACCGACGTGTGGGCGCTCGGCGTCGTGCTGCACGAGTTGCTGACCGGGGCGCATCCGTTCCGCACGGCCACGCCGCAGGCGACCATGCAGAAGGTGCTCACGTCGGAGCCGCCGTCGCTGCGGGCACTCCCCGGCGTCGGCGACGACCTGGCCGCCGTGGTCGGCCACGCGCTCGAGAAGTCGCGGTTGCGGCGCTACGCGACGATGACGGCGCTGCACGACGACCTGCAGGCCGTGCTCGCCGGCCGACCGGTCAGCGTGCGCTTGCCGACCACCGGGGAACGCTTCGCGCGCTGGGTCGCGCGCGAGCCCTGGCAGGCGACGGCACTGCTGGTGCTGGCGGTCGGTGCGGCGGTCGCCGGCAGCGCGTTCGTGCTGGCGAGCCGTCGCGCCGACGAGAACCAGAGCCTCGCCATCGCGGAAGCGAAGGCCCGCACGGCGCTGGCGAGCAAGGTGCACGACTACGACCTGTTGGCGGGCGTCGTGCTGCACGAACGCGCCGCACAGCGCGTCGACACGCTGGTGCCGGCGTGGCCGGTGCAACTGCCGGCCATGCGCCAGTGGCTCGTCGACAGCGCCGAGCTCCAGCGCATGGTGCCGTCGATCGAGGCGGGCATCGCGTCCCTGCGCGCCCGAGCGCGGCCGCGCAACGCCGCCGAACGCGAGACGGACCGCACGAGCCATCCACGCTTCGCGGATTGGCGTCTGCACGCGCGCCAACTCGCCTGGCTCGAGACGTGTGCAGCGATCCGCGCCGGCACGCGTCGCCTGCCGCAGCCCGAGCTCCCCGAGTCCATGGCCGGCCTCGACGCCAAGGCGCTGAACGAGCAAGCGTGGCAACGGGTCGCCCCGCAGCCGCGCGATCGCCGCCACGACGGTGAGCCCGAGCTCGGTCTGCTGCTGGCGCAGCACGCGGTGCAGAGGTCTCGCGGCACCCCACTCGAAGCCGAGCACCTGGACACGCTCGCATGGGCCTTGCTGGCCAACGGGGACGAAGCGGGCGCACGGGCTGCCAGCGCCGAGGCGACCGCCAAGGCCGGGGCCGCGGCGGCCGACTTCGCGAAGTACGAACGCAACCTCGACGCGACGCTGCGCGATCGCGACGCCGGCCTCGCGCGCGTGCGCACACGCACCGCCGAGCTCGCGGCCGAACTCGAGACGCCACGCACCTTCTCGTTCGACGCGACCGCCGACCAGTTCCTGCACGACACCCTGGTGCCGCTGCGCGAGCGCATTCTCGACCTCGTCGCCACGCAACAGCCCCGGATCGCGCGCCGCGTGCAGTGGGCCGAGCGCGTGCACTCGCTGACCTTCGCACACCCGCGTGCCAAGGTCGGCTGGGCCGCAGCGCGTTCGGCGATCGCCGTTGCCGACGACGTGGTGGCGAGCCGTCGCTACCGCGGGCAGGAGATCTCGCTGCCCGACGACGCCGTGCTGGGTCTCGTGCCGATCGGCTGCAACCCGGTGACGAAGCTGTGGGAGTTCTACGACCTCGCGTCGGCCTGGAACGGCGTCGACGACCCGGCCACGCTGCCGATTCCCGAGCATCGCCCCGACGGCGGCATCGCGATGGACGGAGCCACCGGGATCGTGTTCGTGCTGCTGCCCGGCGGAACGTTCGCGATGGGCGCCCAGGCGCAGGATCCCGACGCGGCGAACTTCGACGCCGAAGCCCCTGCGTTCGTCGGGCCGGTGCAGCAGGTCGAGCTCGACGCATTCCTGATGGCACGGCACGAGGTCACCCAGGGCCAGTGGGCGCGGCTGTGCACGGCGGCGAACGGCCAGCGGCCGAGCGGCTACCCGGTCGGCAACGAGGACTACGTCGGTGGAACCATCGACGACGCCCACCCGGTCGAGAAGGTCACCTGGACCCTGGCGCTGCAGGTGCTCGGCGAACACGGCATGACGCTGCCCACCGAGGCGCAGTGGGAGTACGGCTGTCGTGCAGGCACGACCTCGCCGTGGTGGAGCGGTCCCGACAGCGCGTCGCTGCTGGGCTGCGCGAACGTGTACGACCAGACGGCGGCGACACGCGCGCTGAAACGCGAGCTGCACGAGCCCTTCGACGACGGCCACGCGATCCACGCGCCGGTCGGCAGCTTCCGCGCCAACCCGTTCGGGCTGTTCGACACGCACGGCAACGTCGGCGAATGGTGTCTCGACGCCCCCGCACCGAACGGCGTCGGGTTCCGCCCGGGAGACGGGGCGCGCCGCCAGGGGACCATGCCGAACGACCGGTCGCAGCGCGGCGGCAGCTACCAGCAGCAGGGGCGCTCCAGCCGCAGCAGCATGTGGGTGATCGGCCCGCCGGAGACGCGCGCGATCGACCTCGGGGTCCGGGCGGTGCGACGGCTCGCACGCGACTGACGGGCCAGGGTGCTAGAGTGCCGCCCCTCGGTTCCTCCGATGGGCCAGCTCACCGACACCACGCCGCTGCTGCTCGAACGCTGGCACCGCGGCGACGACCAGGCGCTCGCCGCCCTGGTCGAACTGCACCTGCCGTGGCTGCGCGAGCACGTGCAGCGCCGGCTCGGCCCGTTCCTGCGCCGGCACGGCGAGGCGGAGGACTACCTGCAGGACGCCGTGCTCGACTTCCTGCGCGACGCGCCGCGCTTCCAGGTGCGCGACGGCGCGCAGCTGCGCGGCCTGCTCGCGCGCGTGGTCGAGAACACGCTGCGCGACAAGAACGACTGGTTCCGCGCCAAGCGCCGCGACCTCGCCCGCTCGGCGACCGTTCCCTCGGACAGCGTGCTGGCGCTCGATCCGGCCCTGCAACGCAGCACCACGCCGAGTCGCGACGCGACCCGCAACGAGATCCGCGACTGGGTGCGGCTCGGGCTCGAGCTGCTGGAGGCCGAGGAGCGCAAGGTGATCCTCGCGCGCGAGTACGAGGACCGCTCGTTCGTCGAGATCGGCGCCGAGCTCGGCATGACCGCCAACGCCGCGCGCATGCGCTGGGTGCGCGCCGTGGCGCGGCTCGCCGAGGTGATGCAGCAGCTGAAGAACGGCACGCTGCCGGACGACGGCACGAGCGGCACCGGCTGACCGCCTGCCGAGGATCGTCGACCGCGAAATCGCGGGAACCACGTCGGGCGGCTATCCTGCGCGCGCCATGCGCGTTCCTCGTGCCGCGGGCCTGTGCGCCCTGCTCTGTCTGCTGTCGGCCTCCGCGCCGCAGAATCCCGGCGATCCACTGATCGTCACCCGCAAGACCACCAAGCTGCGCGCGCAGAAGCGTGCGTTCGCGCCGGCCGTCGCCGACCTGAAGGAGGGCGACCGGCTCGAGTTCGTCGGCAAGGACGGTGCCTGGCTGTCGGCGAAGTTCGCCAAGGTGACCGGCTTCGTCCACGAGTCCGACGTGTCGCGCAACAAGGACGTGCGGCTGTCGGGACAGGGCGTGCGCGAGACCTACTCGACGTCGGAGACGGCGGCGGCGCGCAAGGGCTTCAACCCCGAGGTCGAGCGCAGCTACCGCGCCGGCAACCCGGACCTCGAGAAGGCGTTCCGGCTGGTCGACCAGCTGCAGGCGCGCGAGGTGACCGAGGCCGAGGTGCGCACGTTCCTGGTCGAAGGCGGCCTGCTGCAGGAGGAACGCTGATGCGCCGCCCCCTGCTGATCGCATCCCTGCTGGTGGGCGCCCTCGGGCTCGCCGCCTGCGCCGGCGTGCTGAACGCGCTCGAGGAAGCCACCGACGAGAACACCGTGCTCGGCAAGGTGGCGCGCGGCGCCAACCGGGTCCGCAAGTCGTTCCAGGACCTCGACCCGAGCGAGGAGCACTTCATCGGCCGCTCGGTCGCCGCCCAGATCCTGTCGATGCCGCAGTACCCGCTCGCCGACGAACCGGCGCTGCTCGCCTACGTCGAGCGCGTCGGCCACGGCATCGTCGCCCAGAACGACGACGTGCTGCGGCCGTTCCTCGACTATCGCTTCGGCGTGCTCGCGACCGACGAGATCAACGCGTTCGCGTGCCCGGGCGGCCTGATCCTGGTCAGCAAGGGGCTGCTCGTCGACACCAAGAGCGAGGACGAACTCGCCGCGGTGCTCGCCCACGAGATCGCCCACGTGACGCTGCGCCACGGGGTCGCCGCGATCCAGTCGTCGAACCTCGCGTCGGCGTTCCAGTACCTCGGGGGTGCCGCGGCCCAAGCGACCATGAGCCAGGAGGACCTGGCGAAGCTGACCGACGTGTTCGGCGACTCGATCGGCGACGTGGTCGGCACGCTGGTGACGAGCGGCTACTCGCGCGACGCCGAGGTCGCCGCCGACGAGCTCGGCCGCCGCTTCCTCGCCGGTGCGGGCTACGACCCGCAGGCGCTGCAGCGCATGCTGACGAACATGGCCGGTCACGCCGGCGGCAGCGGTGGCATGTTCGCCACGCACCCGTCGCCACAGGACCGCATCGACGCGCTCGGCGCGCCGATGGCGTTCGCGGGGTCGGCCGTCGCGGCCCGCCAGCAACGCTTCGCCGCGGCAACCGGTCGCTGACGGGTCGGAACTCCACGTGGACCCGAAGCTCCAAGCACTCCTGCTGGTGGGAGGATGGCTCCTCGCCACCACGCTGTTCACGGCGCTCGTGCGATCGCTCGCGCGACGGCAGCATCCCCTCGCCGGCCCCGTCCGCCTGGTCCGGGGCGCCGTGCTGTTCCTGGCGCTCGCCTACTCGTTGGCCGCCCTCGCCCTCGACCCCGAGGGGAACGCGTCCCACCGCACCGTGCAGCGCGTGCTGGAGACGCTGCTCTGGCTCGCCGGCATCGCCGCCGCGGTCGGCTTCGCGACCCAGCTGGCGACGGTGCGGCGCGAGGGCACGCAGTTCGTCACGCGCTTCCCGAAGCTGCTGCTCGACATCCTGCGCCTGATCCTGGTGCTGATCGGCGCGTGCTTCGTGGTGTCCGGGGTCTGGAGCCAGGACCTGAGCGGCCTGCTGACGGCCCTGGGCGTCAGCTCGATCGTGCTGGGTCTGGCCCTGCAGAACACGCTCGACAACGTGATGGTCGGCATCGCGGTGCTGTTCGAGCGCCCGTTCCAGGTCGGCGACTGGATCACGGTCGGCTCGATCACCGGCGAGGTGATGGAGATGAACTGGCGCTCGGTGCGCGTGCGCACCCGCAGCCGCGACATGGTGGTGATCCCGAACTCGGTGATCGGCAAGGAGACGCTGGTCAACATGTCGCGCCCGACCAAGGCGCACGCCGAGTCGCACGTGATCGGCTTCTCGTACGACGACCCGCCGAACAAGGTGAAGCGCGTGCTGATGGGTGTCGTGCGCAGCACGCGCGGCGTGCTGGCCGACCCCGCACCGGCGGTGCGCACCGTCAACTACGCCGCCTACTCGATCGAGTACCAGGTGCGGTTCTTCCTCGACGACTACCCGCGCGTCCAGGAGATCAACGACGAGTTCATGACCCGCGTCTGGTACGCCGCGAAGCGCAACGGCCTGAACATCCCGTTCCCGATCCAGACCAGCTTCGAGTACCACGGCGAGATGCCGAAGGTCGCCGATCCGGCCAAGCGCAGCGCCGACGTGCTGGCGAAGGTGCCCGTGTTCGTGCCGCTCGACGGCGCCGAGCTCGCGGCGTTGTCGCACGAGTGCGAGCAGCTGTCGTTCGGCCGCGGCGAGCGAATCGTGTTCCAGGGGGAACCCGGCGACGCGATGTACGTGATCCTCGCCGGCACCGCGATCGTCACGGTGGCCGATCCCGCCAACCCAGAGAGCGAACGCGAGGTGGCCCGGCTGTCGCGCGGCGAGTTCTTCGGTGAGATGGCGCTGTTGACCGGCGAGCCGCGCAGCGCGTCGGTGACCGCCGTCGACGACCTCGACGTCGTGGTCGTGCACAAGCAGGCGCTCGAGGGCATGCTGCACAAACGGCCGGGCCTCGCCCAGGAGATGGCCGAGATCGTCGAGGCCAGGAAGCAGGGGCTGCGCGCGGTGCGCGACCTGAAGGCGGCTCCACCGGCCCAGCGCGAGGCGGTGACGCGCGCCTCGCACGAGCTGCTCGGCAGGATCCGCAACTTCTTCGGCCTGTAGCACGCGCCGGATCGCCGGCGCGCCGGGCTCAGGAACGCGCCGCCAGGTACTGCTTCGGCCAGACGTGCCCGGCGACGTGGCGCTCGTTCGCGTCGCGCAGCACGAGGTGCGGATCGGCGAGGAACCCGCGCGCGATCGCACAGAGGTCGGCGCGTCCGGCGGCGACGATCGTGTGCGCGTGGTCCATGCCCGCGACCCCGCCGACCGTCATCACCGGGATGCCGGCCTCGCTCCTGATGCGCTCGGCGAACGGCACCTGGTACATGCGGCCGTACTGCGGCTTCGACTCCGGCGAGTTGCCGGCACTCGACACGTCGAGCACGTCGACCCCGGCCTCCTTGAGCCAGCGTGCCACCTGCACCGCCTCGTCGAGCGTGAAGCCCTTCTTCTCGTCGTCCATCCAGTCGGTCGCCGACAGCCGCACGAACAGGGCCTTGTCGGCGGGCCACACCGCACGCACGGCGCGCGCGACCTCGAGCGGGTAGCGGGCGCGGTTCTCCAGCGATCCGCCGTAGGCGTCGGTGCGCACGTTCGACAGCGGCGACAGGAAGCTCGACAGCAGGTAGCCGTGCGCCATGTGCAGTTCGATCGTGTCGAACCCGGCCTGCTCGCAGCGGCGGGCCGCCGCCACGAACTGATCGCGCACGCGCGCGAGGTCGGCGGCGTCCATCGCCTTCGGCGCCGGCCAGTCGGGCCGGAACGGCAGCGCCGACGGACCGAGCGTCTGCCAGCCGCCGGTCGCGAGCGGCGCGTCACCCTCCCACGGCCGGCTGCACGAGCCCTTGCGGCCCGCGTGTGCGATCTGCATGCCGATGCGCGCGCCGCTGTGGCGGTGCACGAAGTCGACGACGCGTTTCCACGCGGCGGTCTGGGTGTCGTTCCAGATGCCGGCACAGCCCGGCGTGATCCGGCCCTCCGGCGAGACGTCGGTCATCTCGGTGAACACGAGGCCGGCCCCGCCCAGAGCACGGCTGCCGAGGTGCACCAGGTGGAAGTCGTCGACCACGCCGTCGGTCGCCGAGTACATGCACATCGGCGACATCACGACCCGGTTCTGCAGCTGCAGGCCGCGCACGCGGAACGGCGCGAACGCCGGCGGCGCCCCCACGGCTCCGCCTTCCTCCTCCGCCACCACCGCGTCGACCCGCGCGACCAGCGCCGGATCGCGCTTCTGCAGGTTGTCGTAGGTGATGCGACGGCTGCGCGTCATCAGGTTGAACACGAAGCGCTCCGGGTGCTGCTGCAGGTAGCGCTCGCTGTTCTCGAACCACTCGAGGCTGGTCTGGGCGGCGCGCTGCACCTTCAGCACGTCGAGGCGACGCGCCTCTTCGTAGGCCTGCAGCGCCTTCGGCACGTCGTTCGGATGCGCCAGCACGGCGTCGGCGAGCGCGATCGAGTCCTCCATCGCGAGCTTGGTGCCCGAGCCGATCGAGAAGTGCGCGGTGTGCGCGGCGTCGCCCATCAGCACGACGTTCTGGTGGCGCCACGAGCCGCAGCGGATGGTCGGGAACGTGCGCCAGATCGACCGGTTGACCAGCAACTTCTCGCCGGCGAGGTGCTCGGCGAACATCGCCTCGCAGAAGCGCGCGCTCTGCGCCTCGTCGAGCGAGTCGAGCCCGGCGCGCTTCCAGGTCTCTTCGCGACACTCGACGATCCAGGTGCCGAGCCCTTCGGTGAACGGGTAGGCGTGCACCTGGAACAGCCCCCAGCGCGTCGGTTGGAACACGAACGTGAAGGCCGACATCTTCTTCGTGGTGCCGAACCACGCGAACTTGCACTTGCGCCAGTCGAGCTGCGGGCGGAACGAGCCGGCGAAGCGTTCGCGGACCTTGCTGTTGACGCCGTCGGCGGCGACCACCAGGTCGTGGGTCGCGACGATGCGCTCGAGGTCGGTCACGTTGCGCTGGAAGTGCACGCGCACGCCGAGCGAGCGGGCCCGTTCCTGCAGGATCTCGAGCAGCTGCACGCGCGCCAGACCGCAGAACCCGTGGCCGGTGCTGGTGACCTTGGCGCCGCGGAAGTAGGTGTCGATGTCGGTCCAGTAGGCGAACCGTTCGCGGATCCGCAGGTAGCTCTCCGGATCGGCCGCCTCGAAGTTGCCGAGCGTCTCGTCCGAGAACACCACGCCCCAGCCGAACGTGTCGTCGGCCTTGTTCTGCTCGAACACGTCGATCTCGACGTCGGGCCGGCGCTTCTTCAGCAGGATCGCGAAGTAGAGCGAGGCCGGGCCACCACCGATGCAGGCGATCTTCATGCGGCGGCAGATCCTAGCGAGGACCGCGG
>JAEUHU010000092.1 GCA_016793305.1 Planctomycetota bacterium | reverse complement strand
CTGGATCAGCGAGTTGGCCGCGGACGCGGGAAATTGACCTCCCAGCATGCGCGCTCCATCGGCAAAACGGGACGGCGGCGATGAGCGAGTCCGTCCCGGTTCCAGACGGCGGGCGCGGTCCTGCCGATCACTTGCCGGCTTCGTCCGCAGGGGCGAGGCCGAGCTCGCGGGCGACGTTGGCGAGCCACGGTGCGGCACCGCCGCGCTCGTAGCCGGTGCGCGTCAGCTCCTTGCCATCGGCGTCGAGGAACACGACGGTCGGGAAGCCCTCGACCGAGAACTGCTCCTGCAGCTTCTCGTTCTGCTCCGCCAGCTCCTTCGGCAGCTTCTTGTTGCGCGGGAAGTCGAGCTCGACCAGCACGACGTGCTCCTTGGCCCACGCGACGAACTCGGCCCGGGAGAAGATCTCGGCCTGCAGCCGCCGGCAATAGACGCACCAGTCGCTGCCGGTGAAGTTCACCAGGACGCGCTTGTGCTGTTCCTTCGCGGTGCGGAGCGCGGCGGCATAGTCGGTCTGCCAGACGAGGCGTTCGCCGGGCGGCTGCGGCTGGTGCTGGGCCAGCTGGTCCTCGGCGCGTTCGAGCCAGTGCCGCACGCCGCCAGGGGCGTAGCGCAGCAGGCCGAACTGCTTGCCGGCGCTGTCGAGCAGCACGACGGTCGGGTAGCCACGCACGCCGTAGAGGTGCTTCAGCTCGCGGTTGGCCTCGTGCTGGGCCGCCGGCAGTTGCTGCAGCGGGAAGTCGACCATCAGCAGCACGGCCTTCTCGGCGGCCCACTTCGCGAACGCGGGGCGGTCGAAGACCTCCTTCTGCTGGCGGATGCTGTAGCCGCACCAGTCGCTGCCGACGAACGCGGCGACGATCGGCTTGTTCTGCTGCTTGGCGGTGGCCTTGGCGGTCTCGAAGTCGGTGAGCCACACCAGGCCGGTGCGCGCTGGGGTCGCAGCGGTCTCCGTCGGGGCCGCTGCCGGAGGCGGGGTCTGGGCGGGGGGCGGGTTCTGGGTCGCGGCGCCGTCCTGGGCGAAGGCCGCGCTGGTTGCCGTCGTGACCAGCAAGGCGAGCAAGAAGGGGTGGCGCATGCGCGTGGTTCGTCGTGGCCTGGCGGGCGGTGGCCGGGGGAACCGGCCGCGTCGCGGAGGATACGCGTTCGCCCGCTCCGCGTCAGAACGGGATCTCGTCGGCGCGCACGGGCTCGTCCTCGGCCGGCTTGCGGCGCCGGGGCGGGCGCTCGTCGTCCGGGGCCTCGGCGACCGCGGGGGCCTGCTTGACGGGTGGCGGCGGCGCGAACGGGGCCGCACGGATGCCGTCGTAGGGCACTTCGTTCCGTCGCACGACCTCGCCCGACGGCGACTGGTACTCCGCCGGCCGGATCTCGACCAAGGCGTGCCGTCCTTCGAGGTCGACGGGCTCGATCTGCACGCGCCCCGATGCCGGCAGGCCCAGGGCCTGCAGCACGAGGCGGGCGCGGCTGCGGCCGCGGGTGCTGAACACGAGGCTGTCCCACGCCGCCTGCTTGCCGACGTGCTGGCCCTCCGCCACGACGAGGCGCAGCGACCAGCGCTCGTCGCCGGCACGGGTGGTGCCCGGGCGCACTTCGGTGATGCGGCAGAGGTAGGTGCCGGCGGGAACGGTGACGAAGTCGGATACGCGGTCGCGGTTGTCGAAGTCGATTTCCATTGGGTGCTCCTTCGCTCGCGCCCTCGGCAACGAGCAGCGCAATGGGGCACGACGAGGCGGTTCGGTCGCACTCGTTTGGAAAATCCTCTGCACGCGGGGCAGGCTCTCGGTCGGCTCGGGTCCGCGGCCGGGGGTTGCGAGGTGCGCGCTGGCGGTTACGAGAGAAGGGTCGGCGGGCGGTCCGAAGAAGCAGAGGAGCACCACGCATGCTGCACGAATCTGGCACTGGCGAACCTGACCCTGGCACAGCTGTTGAGGGGGGCGAATCGAGAGGCTGCTGGCTGCACAAGTTGCAGCACGACCTCGCGCGTCGGCTGCGAGCGCGGGTTCGCGATGTGCTCGATCCGGAGGACGTGGCGGGGGAGACGGCCCTGCGCGCATGGTTGCGCTTCGGTTCCGAACCAGGGCGACCATGGAGCACGGTCTGGTCGTGGTCGCTGACGACGGCGTCGAACCTGGTGGCCAGCAAATGGCGCAGGCGGCGACGGTTCGAGTCCCTGGTGGACGAGCCCGCACATCGGGAGTGCCGCGACTTCGATGGGCAGCCATCGTGGTTGGCGCCTCTGGAAGCAGCGGCGACCGAGGCCCAGCGGCAGGTGCTGCAGATGATGGCGCGCGGGATCACGAACTGGCGCGAGTTGGCGACGCTGCTCGGCTGCAGCGTGCGGGCGGTGGAGTTCCATCGCCAGGGGCTGCGGGCGCGGTTGTCGGGGCAGGGAATGTTTGCCATCGGCTTCGGTCCCGAGCGTCCATGGAGATGAGGCGGCAGAGAGTCGCTTCACCGGCCGAAGCGGCCCGAGGAGCCAAATGCTGATCGGACAGAGTGTCTTCATTCCCTCATCGAGCGTTATCTACTACGGGCCGTGGATGCCGAGGCAAGGCGATGCCGGCACGGCGGTGATCGAGGTGCTGAGGGAGTCGTCGTCCGGGTGGACGCTGGACTACAAGGTCTACACCAAGAACGCCGAGCAGCCGGACTCGAGCGAGGTGATCGTCGGTGGCGCCGCGGTGACGTCGACCGGCACGCATCTCGGCGCATTCAGCGGCTGCAAGGAACTCGTGCGGGTCGTGTACAGCTGCCAAGGCGGCGGAACCGACCGATGGCTGCACTTGCGCAGCAACCCGATCCAGTGGCAACCCAACTGAGGAACCCGAAACATGGACACGATGCTTCTCGGAGAGACGGTGGTCGCCACTGGGGCTCAGACCTTCTACGGGTTCTGGATGCAGGCCGGCGGCAATGACGGCGTGGCGGCGGCCGAGGTGTTCTACAACTCGGTGGCCAACGCGTTCACGGTGCTGCTCGAGACGAAGTCGTCGGACGAGCCGGACTCGGCGGCGACGAACCTCGGCAGCGGGGTTCTCGTGACGGCTGCAGGTGGGACGCCGACTACGTACCAGATGCTGGTGTCGAACGCGAAGGACCTCGTCCGCTACAAGCTGGTGTCGAGCAAGGACGGGATTATTCACATCCAATATGCGCAACCTCTCTGGCAGCCCAACTGAGCGAACCATGACCTACCACAAGCATGGTGATGGATCATTCCTGGGCGTGGACTTCGGCAGTGATCTCGTGGTGCCGGCGCAGAGCGACGTCCTGGCGGCGAACTCGGTGCCGGGCTCCGACGGGATCAACCTCGTCCGCTTCAGGCTGAAGTCGACGGGGGCTGGGA
>JAEUHU010000085.1 GCA_016793305.1 Planctomycetota bacterium | reverse complement strand
GTCAACATGATCCTGTCGAGCCTCGACCAGACCCGCTACTGGGAGCAGACCAACGAAGGCGCCTACCGCGCCCTGGTCGAGGAAGAGGAGACCGGCGGCGGCGAGCGCGGCAACCAGGGTCCCGTCTACAAGGTGTGGACGGTCGACTCGAGCCGCGCCAGCAGCTCGGCCCCGCAGATCGTCAAGTTCTGGCTCGACGAGACCGACGCGATGGGCACGAACATCCCGGCGATCATCTACGGGCGCCTGACGGTCACCGAGGAACCGAGCGACACGAATCCGCTCGGCAGCTTCAACCTGTTCTTCAAGTGCCTGCCGGCCAGCGAGGCGTCGACCAGCAGCGCGACGATGTTCGAGGGCTACATGCGCACCGTGCCGCGCACCGACGGCCAGAGCGAGATCGAGTTCTTCAACGGCCACGGCGATCCCGAGGGCAGCGTCGGCTCCGGCGAGTTCGCCAGCCGCGAGCGCGTGCACGTGATCGCGAACCGCACCGCCGGCACCGGCCGCGCCTACGCGGAGTTCAAGTTCGTGCAGAACGACGGTAGCCAGACCAACACCGACGCCGGCGAGTACCAACTGCAGTTCAACGACGACTACGTGGCCCTGCGCGACGTCACCAACAGCAACGCCCTGAAGGTGCTCGACCGGAACGACTTCACGACCCGCGTGTTCCGCTACGGGGTCTACGACGCCACCACCGAGCAGCGCATCGCCCAACTGTCGGGCTTCCCGGTCCAGGACAGCAACGGCAACAACGGCTGGGCCGGCTTCCACGGCATCTGGTTCCCGGGCAACGTCACGCTGACCAACGGCCAGACCCTGCTGCGTCGTTCGTTCCAGGACAATTCGACGACGCCGTACACCCTGGTGATCGTCGACGGCAAGCTGCAGAAGCGCACGCGCAGTTCGATCACGCTGGCCGACGTGCAGGACGAGGACCTCGAGTACTTCACGCCGGGTGCCGGCGGTGAGATGAAGGTCCGCTTCACCGGCAGCGACTTCGTGAAGGTCGCGGAGCGGCAGAACGGCCAGTGGCAGTCGATCACCCCGGTCAGCATCGCCAGCTCGTTCGTCACCGGCCAATGGGTCAACTGCTGGAGCCAGGCCCGTGGCAACGTCGAGTTCGCGTGGCCGGCCTCGCTGTCCGGCTCGGTCGCGGCCTACGTGATGCAGATGACCGCGATCACGTCCGACTCGTCGGAGGTCGCCAACGGCGACCTGACGCTGCACGGCTACCAGCGCCTGCTGCGCGCGAACATCACGTCCGACCAGGCGAACTACCAGAACTCCGAGTCGCCGTACCTGCCGGACGCCTCGTCGACGAGCTCTGGCAACCAGACCTACTTGTTCGACAGCGAGACGATGCTGCTGACCCTCGGCGGCAACCCGTGCACGCTGGCGAACGGCGTCACGATCACGCAGGGCCCCGGTCAGAACGGCCTGCAGTGCGGGCCGCTGTTCACCACCGCGCTGAGCAGCTTCGCGGACATCCAGAACCAGACCGTGACCTACGAATGGGTCACCGGCGGCAACGAGTGGAACCAGCTGCGCGCCCTGAAGGACGCCAACGACGCGTTCGTCGAGTTCGACCCGCCGCTGCGCCTGACCTACGTGCACAGCCAGAACGGCTCGCCGTTCAACGGCCGCACGTTCTTCCTCGAGTGGGACGGCGCCAACCTCGGCGGCATCCCGTTCGAGCAGAACCAGCAGGACAACCGCTGGTATCCGCTGCTGAACATCCCGAGCGCCACGGTGCTGAGCAACGGGGGCTCGAGCTACAAGGTGAAGCAGCTCGAGGGCGAGCAGATCATGGTCGAGGTCGGCAGCCCGAGCACCGTCTACACGGCCCAGGGCTTCGACCTCGACGCGGAGACGATCACCGCGCCCACCCTCGGCGACTGGCAGGACCCGGCGATCGGCACGCGGCCGACCGTCACCGCGGCCCCGCTCTACGTGGCCGGCGTGCGCCAGGGCAGCTGAGCCCGGCGCGGCTCTTCGAGCCGTCAGCGCGACAGTTCGCGCAACAGCCGCCGCGCGTCGTAGACCTTGCGCAGCGCCTCGACGATGCCCTGCGGGTGGACGCACACGCTGCGCTCCACCCGCTCGCCGTAGAGGAACTCGTTGCCCATCGACTCGATGTTGCCGTCGAACAGCAGGCCGACCAGCTCGAGCCGCTGGTTGACCACCGGGCTGCCCGAGTTGCCGCCGGTCGAGTCGACCGTGCAGACGAAGTCGACCGGTGCCCGCATGTCGATGCGGTCGGCGGCCCGCTGCCACTCGGCCGGCAGATCGAACGGATGGACGCCGTCGAACTCGGCAGTGCGTGCGTACAGGCCGTGGAAGACCGTGCGCCACGGCGCCAGCGAGCCGTTGTACGGATAGCCCGCCACCCGGCCGTCGCTCCAGCGCAGCGTGAAGGTCGCGTCCGGCGACACGTCGTGGCCGTAGACCGCGAACAGGAGCCGCGCCAGCCGTTCGCCGAGCGCCGCTTCGCGGGCGTCGATGCGCGCCTGCCGCGCGAGGTTCTGCTGCAGCAGCGGCACGATCACGCGCGCGGCCTGCAGCGCCGGATCGGCGTCCTCGGCGATCGCCTCGCGCGGTCCCGCCAGCAGGCGTTCGAGTTCGGCGTCGTCGCCGAGGCGACTCTTCTCGAGCAGGCGCGCCGCCGCTTCCTTCGGCGTGCTCGTGCCGAGCACGGCGCCGACGTACGGATCGCCGGCACCCAACGCGGCGTGCGCGCGGGCCAAGTGGTCGACGAACAAGGCCTCCTGCACCGGATCGCGGGCACAGCGAGCCGCGACCGCGACCTCACGCTTCTTCGCGTCGCCGCTGGTTGCGAACTCGACCAACGCCACGGCGCGCACGAGCAGCGGCAGGCCACCCTGGGTCTGCAGGGCGAGCGGCGCCTCGAGCTCCTTCTTCTCCACCATCAGGACGGCGAGCTCGTCCCAGATCGCCATCGCGTCGTCGTGGCCGGCCGCCTTCGCACGCCGCTGGAACGCGAGCTCGGCCTCGTGCTTCTTCGCCTGGAAGGCCGGATCGAGCAGAGCCCCGTGCTCGCCGCGGTACAGCTTCTGGCCGTTCTCGAGGCTGAGGATCGAGGTGCGCAGGCGCTTCTCCATCGCCGGATCGGCCGCAGCGAAGCCACGCAGCACCTCGAGCCGCTGGTCGATCATCGTGCGCACGCGCGGGTAGCGCGCCTGCCGCTGGTAGTCGAGCTGCGCCTCGGTCAGAAGCCGCTGCGTGCCGCCTGGATTGCCGGTCAGGAACACCAGTTCGCCCTCGCTCGGTCCGTCGCTCCACACGAAGTGCGTCGTCTCGGTGGGCGCTGGCTTGCCGTCGAGGTAGGCGCGACAGAACGTGAAGTCGAGCGCGTAGCGGGGATAGACGAAGTTGTCCGGATCGCCGCCGAAGTGCGAGATCTGCAGGTGCGGCGCCATCACCAGCCGGATGTCGTCGTAGACGCGGTACTCGTAGAGCTGCCACTCGCCGCCCTGGAACAGCTTCACCAGCTGGGCGGTGAGCTCCGGTGCGCCACGCTTCTGTTCGGCGAGCAGCCGTTCGCGGTTCGCGGCGCGCTGCCGTTCGGCCGCCTCGGCGTCCATCGTCGGCAGCACGCCGGCCCCGACCTCGGCGGTGACGTCGCGCATGCGCACCAGCTGCTGCACGGTCAGGCCGGGCAGGCGCACTTCGTCGGCCAGCTCGCCGGCGACGAAGCCGTCGCGCACCCAGTCGTGCTCCCCCTGCACCTGGGCGATCGCGTCGCGCGCGCAGTGGTGGTTGGTCAGGATCAGCCCCTGCGGCGACACGAACGACGCCGAGCAGCCGCGGCCGAAGCGCAGCGAGGCCAGCCGCATGCGGTTCCACCACGCCTCGTCGGGCTGGAAGCCGTACTCGCGCTGCAGGTAGGCCAGCGGCGGCCGCTCGAACGTCCACATCTTGCCGAGGCCGAGCTCGTCCTGGGCGAGCCCGGTGCCAGCGGCCAGCAGGGCCAGGACGGTCGAAAGACAGCAGCGGCGCAGGGAGAGCGGCATGGGATGGGCCTCTACGTCGCCCCGGGGGCGATCGTTGGCGGCATTCCACGGGCGCGACGGTCAGCGCAGCGGCAGGGCCTCGGTCGAATCGGCGAAGCGCTCGTCCTTGCCACCCATCGTGCGCAGGATCGCCAGGTAGAGGTTGGCCATCGGCGTCTCCTTGCCGGGCAGCACCACGTGGCCACGGCCACGCGCCACACCACCACCCTCACCCGCCAGCAGCACCGGCAGGTCGTCGTGGTTGTGCCGGTCGCCGTCGCCGAGGCCCGAGCCGAACACCACGAGGCTGTTCGCCAGCAGGTCGGTGTCGCCGTCCTGCTGCTCGGCCAGCCGCTGCAGGCACGCGCCGAAACGTTCGATCTGGAAGCGGTTGATCTTCGCCAGGGCCTCGAGCTTCTCCGGCTTCTTGCCGTGGTGGCTGAGGTCGTGGTGCCCGTCCGGCACGCCGAGGTACTTGTAGCTGCGGTTGCTGCCGCCGTTGCCGAGCATCAGCGTCGCCACCGCCGTGCGGCCGGTCGCGAACGCGAGCCCGATCAGCTCGTACATCAACGCCAGCTTGTCGGGGTAGCTGTTGCCGCGCTCGAGCAGCCCCGCAGGCACGTCGACCGCGGCGGCGTCCCGTTCGCTGTGCTCGAGGCGCTGCTCGAGTTCGCGCACGGACTGCAGGTACTGGTCGAGCTTCTGGCGATCGCTGGCCGACAGCTTGTTGCGCAGCGCCTTGCCCTCGGCCCCGACGAGGTCGAGCAGCGAACGGCGCGTGCGCTGCTCGGCCGCCACGGCCGCCGCGTCGCTCGCCTGCTGCGGATCGCCGAACAAGCGCGCGAACACCGCCCGCGGCTCGGTCTCCTTCGCGACCGGCACGCTGGCGCTGCGCCAGCTGACGTTGTTGCTGTAGGCGCACGAGTAGCCGGAATCGCAGATCCCGGCACTGGCGCCCTTCTCGAGACCCAGCTCGAGCGACGCGAACGGCATGCCGCCGGTCTGCTGGGCTGCGATCACCTGGTCGATCGACGGCCCGACGTGGATGTCGGCGCCCCCCGTCTTGCGCGGGTGCGCGCAGGTCAGGAACGACGACGCCGACCGCGCATGGTCACCGGGCCCGTCCCCGTGCGGCCGCCCTCCGTCGATCGCGAGCCCGCGGAACACCGTCAGCCGCTTGCGCAAGGGCAGCAGCGGGGCCAGCGTCTCGCCGAACTTCGCGTCGACCCCGTCGCCGTCCGGCCACCACTTCGCCTGGTTGACGCCGTTCGGCGAGAACACGAACAAGCAGCGCACCGGCTGCTTCGGCGGCCGCGTCAGCGCTGGCTGCATCGCCTCGAGCCACGGCAGGGCGAGGGCGGCGGCACCACCGCGCAGCAGCGTGCGGCGGTCGAGAGCGAGGCGGCGGATCACCGGCATGGGAGGCGCATCATCACCGCGGCGCGCGCGCCGCCAAGGGCCGACCGGCATCGAACCGTCGCCGCCGCCCGGGCCCACGTCCGGACCCGGTCATCCCACTGCGGACCCGGTCACTTGCCCAGGTTGATCGTGAACTGCGCGTTCTCGCCGAGCGGCATGTCGCCCTTCTTGATGTTGCGGATCTCGATCGGGTAGGAGCCCTCGCCGACCACGTCGCCGATGTCGAAGGTCCACGAGAACTCACGGGTCGACTTGGCCTGCACGTCCGGGGACTGGTCGCGGGTCCACTTCGGCACCGGCGAGACCTCGGAGCCGTTGAACAACAGCCGCACGTCGCCCAGCTCGAAGTTGACGCGCATGTCGTGGTCGTTCCAGATCTTGATCTTGACGTCGACCTTCTGCTTGCCGTGCCCGGCCTTCAGCACGTCGATGCGCAGGCCGGCCGAGGTCACACGCGGCGGCTGGGGCACCGATCCTTTGCAACCGGGAGCGACGGCGACGACGGCGAACAGAGCAGAGAGAACCAGGGCGTTGCGAGTGGTGGGGAGCATGTCGTGGAGTGTCGCCAAGCGGCGAGGGCGCGCAACAACGAGCTGCCCAGGATGGCGTTGCCGAGCCTCGGCTGCGGCCGGTGGCACGGGCAGAACGGCCGCCGGGCACCGACCTTCCGCCCATCCGTCGCGCCGCAGTCGGGTGGACCGAGAGCCAGTTCGAGCGCTCCCTTGAGCCCCGTCCAGGAACGAGCCCGCCACGGTGCCATCGCGCGCAGCCCCTGCGCCGCACGACCGAGCGACGCCGGCACCGAATGCGCCGGCCGATGCAGTTCGCACCAGTCGCCATGCGCACCCTGCTTCGCACCGCAGTTGCTGCCCTGGCGGTGTTCACCGCCTGCGGCGGTGGCGCCGTCGGGAGCACGTTCGTCGGAGAGACCCAGCTGCTGACGTCCCTCGGGGGCGGCCAGGTGCTCGGTCGCTTCGACGTGCAGTTCCCCGCCGAGGTCACCGCCATCGACCGCTGCCGCGAGCAGGTCGAGTTCTCCCACCGCGGCACCGCCCATCGGTATCCGGACGTGGCGCCGACCCATACGCGCGTCGTCCGGGTCCGGCACGCAGCCGGGGAAGGCACCCTGGTCGTCCAGCTCGGGGCGGTTCCTCCCGTCGAGGGGCACGCCGCAGCCCCGCCGCGCTGACGTCAGAACACTTCGCCGGGCCCAGGACCGCTGCGCAGCAGATCGAACCCGGCCTCGACGCCGAACCGTTGGCGGAACACGGCTCCGACGGCCACCGCGACCGGCTCCGCCGAACCCGGCCGCACCAGCGCGATCGCGCAGCCGCCGAAGCCTGCCCCGGTGAGGCGCGCGCCGAACACACCGTCCAATGCGCACGCCGCGGCCGTCATCACGTCGAGCTCGTCGCAGCTGACCTCGTAGTCGACCGCCGTGGAACGGTGGCTGGCGCTCAGCAGGGCCCCGAGCGCCACGTAGTCGTGCCGCCGCAGCGCCGCGGCCCCGGTGCGCGTGCGCCCCATCTCGGTGACCACGTGGCGGGCCCGGCGGAACGTCACGTCGTCCATCGCCGAACGCGCCGTCTCCAGGTCGGCCTCGTCGTAGAGGGCGAGGTGCGGCAGGTCGCGCGCGTGCGTGCGCAGGATCTCGTGCGCCACGGCACACTGGGCGACCCGCTCGTTGAAGCCGCTCTTGGCGAGGCGCCGCGGCTTCCTGGTGTCCATCACCAGCACCTCGCAGGCGGCCGGATCGAACGGCACGTGCTCCCAGCGCGGACCCGCACAGTGCAGCAGCAGCACCTGGCCGGCGCGACCGAGCGCCGACGCGAACTGGTCCATGATGCCGCAGCGAACACCGACGAAGCCGGTCTCGGCGCGGTGCGCCAGCAGCGCCAGCTGCTGCCGTTCGAGCCGCGTCTGGTGCAGCGCGTCGAGCGCGATCGCAGTCACCACCTCGATCGCCGCCGACGACGACAACCCCGACGCCATCGGCAGGTCGCCGGCGAACACCGCGTCGAAGCCGGTGGTGACCGAAGCGGTGCGGGCGAAGCCCTGCCAGACACCGAGCGGGTAGCCGGCCCAGCCGAACTCCGGCCGCGAACGTTCGCCGACGTCGCCGACCGCGACGTCGACCGCGCGCTCCTGGTCGAGGCTGCGCAGCCGGAAGCGCCCGTCGTCGCGCGCACGGATCGCCAGGTAGATGCCGCGGTCGACGGCCATCGGCAGCACGTCGCCGCCGTTGTAGTCGAGGTGCGCGCCGAGCAGGTTGATGCGGCCGGGGGCGAAGAAGCGACGGAACGGCGCGCCGCCGAACTCGGCACGGAAGCGTTCGCCGATGGCATCGAGCATTCGGGAGCGGGACGAGCCGTGCATGGGAACGGATCGCGCGGACCGACCGACGCCGCGCGTCCCGCATCGAACCGGCGGGCCGGATCCCGTTCAAGCCGGGCTTCCAGGGACCCGACGAGAGACCTGCACCACCGGCCACGGTTACGACGCCGCGGTCCATGTGCTACAAGCCGGTCGCGCCCGCTCGGCGCGGCCTTCCACCGATGCCAACGCTCGTTCCGACCTTCCTGCGCCCCCTGCTGTCCCTGGCGCTGCTCGCCGCCACCCCGCTGGCCGCCCAGGAAGCCAAGCCGCCCACCCAGAAGCCCGCCGAGCCGCACTTCGTCAGCCTGCATTGGCCGCAGGACAAGGCCACGGCGATCGCCGTGGTCGGCTCGCGCACGCTGACGCTCGGCGACCTGGTCGACCACCTCGACGGCCGCCACCACCCCGGCTTCCGCGAGGCACTCGAGAAGACGCCGACGGTCGAGGCGATGCTGCGTTCGGACCTGATGGCACCCTGGGTCCGCCACTTCGCCGACCTCGAGGTGCTGCGCCAGGTCTACGCCAGCGAGCTCGCCGACGCGGCGAAACTCGAGGCGGCGACCAGCGAATCGCTGAAGCAGAGCTTCCAGGGCTACCTCGCCAACTACGTCGAGAGCCTGAAGCAGCAAGGCCGCCCGACCGAGCTGAGCCAGCAGCGCATCAACAAACTGCTCGCCGACTACCAGTTGCGGGCCGGACTCGCCGCCGAGTTGCAGGGCATGCTCGACTTCCTCGAGCCCGGCGACTATCCGCGCGAAGTGCTGCACGCGTTCTACACCGAGCACGGCCGCGTGTTCGGCGGCCAGGTCGTGACGGCGCACATCCTGGTCCAGCACCGCGACGCGGGCACCGCCCTCCTGCTCGGCCCGCAGGGCATCGCGATGGCCAACGAACGCGTCGCGAAGATCCGCGGCCTGCTGAAGCCCGACGGCAGCAACTTCGAGGAGATCGCGCGCCTCTACAGCGAGGACTCGCGCACCGCACCCGACGGTGGCCGGCTCGGCAGCCTGCACCGCTACGACGACCGCATGCCGGCGACACTGTGCAAGCGAGCGTGGGAACTGCGCGACGGCGAAGCCTCGCTCGAGCCGGTCGAGACGCAGTACGGGTTCCACTTCGTGAAGCGCCTCGACTTCACGCAGAACGTCTTCATCCTGTTCACCGACGACGCGATCCCGTCGATCCAGATCGTGACCCGCCGCGCTCGCCAGGAAGACCGGCTGCTGAAGGCGCGCCAGGCCGCCTCGGTGCGCCTCCTGCTGTGAGGTTCAGGCGACGGTCAACCAGACCATCGCCCAGAACGGGTTGACGATCGTCCACAGGACCGCCCAGCGCCGGAACGACGCCTTCACCGTCTTGTGCCGGAACAGCGACATTGCCGCCCAGCAGCCGACCCAGCCGGTCGCGAACAGGAACCACAGCAGCGTGCGTTCGGCTACGCGCCGCCCCTGCCGTCGCGCCCGCCACTTGTCGTAGCCGTAGACGAAGAAGCCGGCGACGTTGACCAACAGACAGAGGCCCCAGGCCAGTTGCAGCATGGGCCGCATGATGCGGCCCACGCGAGGCTGCGGCAACGCGAGCATCGGCTCGCTACGCTGCCACGCCGCATGCAGGTCACCGCTCACGACGTCGCCGCCGCCCACACCACGATCCGCAGTCACGTGCACCGCACGCCGACGGTGGCGGCCCCTCGCCTCGGCGAGATGCTGGGCCTGCGACTCCACCTGAAGCTCGAGACGCTGCAGTACACCGGCTCGTTCAAGGACCGGGGCAGCTGCTGCAAGCTGCAGCGCCTGGCCCAAGGGCCGAACCCGCCCGCCGGCGTGGTCGCGGCGTCGGCCGGCAACCACGCGCAGGGCGTCGCCCACCACGCGCGGCGCCTCGGCATCAAGGCGGCGATCGTGATGCCGCAGACGACGCCGTTCTCGAAGGTCGAACGCACCGAAGCACTCGGCGCCGAGGTGATCCTGCGCGGCGAGTCGGTCGCCGAGTCGACGGTGCACGCGAAGGACCTCGCGGCACAGCGCGGCTACGTGTTCGTGCACCCGTACGACGACGTCGACGTGGTCGCCGGCCAGGGCACGATCGCGATCGAGATGCTCGAGGACGTGCCGCAGATCGACACGCTGGTGATCCCGGTCGGCGGCGGCGGGCTGTGTGCCGGCATGGCGATCTGGGCCAAGCACGTGAAGCCGAACTGCCGGGTCTACGGCGTGCAGACGGCGATGTGCCCGTCGATGCGCGCGGCGCTGCGCGGCGAGAAGCCGCCGGTGCTGCACACGCACACGCTCGCCGACGGCATCGCGGTGAAGACGCCCGGCGTCGTCACGTCGGCGATCCTGAAGGAGCTGGTCGACGACATCCTGCTGGTCGACGAGGTCGACATCGAGACCGCGGTGCAGGTGCTCGCCGCCCAGCAGAAGCTGGTCGCCGAGGGAGCTGGTGCGGCCGGGTTCGCCGCGGTGATGAAGCACTCGGCACTGCTGCGTGACCGCGACGTCGGCGTGGTGATCTGCGGCGGCAACATCGACCGCCGCATGCTGGCGACGGTGCTGCTGCGGGGCCTGAAGCGCGACGGCAAGATCGCCAAGCTGCGCATCGCCATCCACGACGTGCCGGGTGTGCTGGCGCGCGTCACGCAGATGATCGGCGCCGCCGGCGCCGACATCATCGACATCGAGCACCAGCGCCTGTTCACCGGCCTGCCGCCGCGCCAGGCGGAACTCGACGTGGTGATGGAGACGCGCGGCAAGGCGCACGTCGAGCAGATCCTGGCGACGCTCGAGGAGGCCGGGTTCCCGGCGCAGTCGCTGTAGCAAGCGGTCGGCGAAGCGGCGCCCCTGGTTTTCGCGTCGAACTGGCGCGACGCTGCTCGCCGTGCAGCCTGTTCCCGGCCCCCCCGACCCCTCCTGCCGCTGGGCGACGCTGCGCGGCTCGGCTCGTCGCGTCGTCGCGGCGCGGCTCGGGGACGAACTCGCGCGGACCCTGCTGCCGCCGACGGTCGGCGAACCGGCTGCGGCGATCGATCCAGCTCTGCCCCGTTCGTTCGTGGAGCTCGCCGAGCACTACCCGAGGCTCCTGGCCGACGACCACAGGAAGCAGCACGGGGCCTGGTTCACGCCGCTGGAACTGGCGCAGCCGACCGTGGACCGCGCCCTGGTGCTGCTCCAAGCGAACCACGCAGAACCGTTGCGCGTCGTCGATCCAGCGGTCGGCGGCGGCACGTTCCTGCGCGCGGCGTTCCGCACCCTGCGGGCGAACGGCCTGCCGGCGCGCGAGGCCCTCGCGAGCCTGCACGGCGTCGACGCCGACGCGACCGCGGCTGCGCTCGCCGCCCTCGCAGTGTGGGAAGAAGCCGGGTGCCTCGGCAACCCACGCGAAGTCGCCGCGCGGATCCACGCTGGCGACGGCCTGCTCGACCTCGCCGACGGCAGCTTCGACGCCGTGCTGACCAACCCGCCGTGGGAGACGCTGCAGGCGACGCCGACCGCCGCGGCCTACGTCGCGACGCTGCGGCGCCACTTCCACCATCAGGGCCGCGGCAAGCTCTACACCTACCGCCTGTTCGTCGAACGCGCCCTGCGCCTGCTGCACCCACACGGCGTCGTCGGGATGATCGTGCCGGCGAGCCTGTGGTTCGACCGCGACGCGGAGTCCGTGCGACGGCTGCTGCTCGACGGCGCCGACTGGCAGTGGCTGTTCGGCTTCGAGAACCGCCGCAAGGTGTTCGCGATCGACGGCCGCTACCGCTTCGGCGCGCTCGTGGCACAGCGGCCGGGCCCCACCACCCACGTGCGCGTGGCCTTCGGCCGGACCGAGCTCACCGACTGGCGCGCCGAGGTCCCGACGCACACCCGACTGGCGGCGGCCGAGCTGCGTGCGCTGAGCCCGGGCTCGGGCACGTTCGTCGAAGCGGACGACCCGCGCGACCTCGAACTGTTGCTGCGCATGCAGCGCTGCGGCACGCCGCTGTGCGGGCCGCGCGGCCACTTCGCGTGGCGGCAGGGCGACTGGAACATGACCAGCGATCGCCGGCACTTCGTGCCGCGCGACGAGGCCGAACGGCAGGGCTACCGGCCGGACGACGACGGCCTGTGGCGCTGTGCCGATCGCCCCGACCTGCTGCCGTTGCTGCAAGGCGCCATGATCGGCGGCCTGCACCCGAACGTCGGCGCCCACGCCGGCGGCACCGGCCACGGCACCCGCTGGGAACCGCCGACCGCGCTCGAAGCCGTGCGCCCGGCCTTCCTGGTGCGCGTCGACGCGTGGCGTGCGAAGGCCGCAGGGCGCGCCCCGTTCCGCCTCGTGCATCGCGCGCTGGGCAACGCCAGCAACGAACGCACGATGCTCGCCTGCCTGCTGCCCGACGCCCCGTGCGGCAACTCGCTCGGCGTGCTGACGCCCTGGCCGGCCGTGCAGGGAAGGCGGGCGCCGCTGCGCGAACTCGCCGCGGCCGCCGCCGTGCTCGGCTCGTTGCCGTTCGACTGGGCGCTGCGCCAGCGGCTCGCCGGCACCAACCTGAACCAATTCGTGCTCGCCGACTGCGTGCTGCCGACGCTGGACGACGACGACGAACGCGAGCTCGCGCGACTTGCGTTGCGGCTGTGCGCGCTGCTGCCAGGTCACGCCTCGCTGTGGCGCGCGGCCGAGGGCGAAGGCTGGTGCCCCGCCGCCGGACCGGCCGTCGAACCTGCGACGCGGGCGGATCTGATGGAGCAGCTCGACGTGCGGGTCGGACGTTCGTTCGGCCTCGACGACGCCGACGTCGCCTGGATCACGCGCGACTGCGAACGACCTGCCGCGGCGCTGCGGCGGGTTCCCGCCGGAGCGCTGACGAAGGGCTTCTGGCGGGTCGACCGCGAACTGCCTCCCGAGCTGCGCCGACCGAACCGCTGGCGGGCTGCGGTGCTCATCCCTGGCAGGTGATCACTGGTAGGTGAACGGCCGCGTCACCGCACAGCCGCTGGGGCCGCGCACCACCAAGGTGCCAGGCCCCGGTGCACCTGGGGGCAGCAGGCCGTACAGCGCGGTCGTGGCCTGAGCCAGGAGCGTCACCGGCGTGCCATGGACCTCGACCGTGCAGCCGAGCAGGTTCTGGCCCAAGACCAGCAGCGGCGTGCCACCGGTTCGCGAACCGGTGGCAGGTGCCGTGGTCACCAGCGGTGACGGGTTGCCGTTGCGGACGGCACTGGCGCCGCCGACGTTCGTCAGCACCAGCGCGGCATCGCACGGCACCGCGGCCGGCATCACGAACTGCACGCTGTTCGGCGACAGGATCGTGATCGGCAGGTCGATCCCGGCGAGTGTCGCAGTGAGCCCTGGCAGGAAGTTGCTGCCCTGCAGCACCACGGCTTGGCCGGCGGTCGGCACCGACGGCGTCATCGACCTGATGGTCGGCGCCGGCAACGGCACGACCCGCAGCACCACCGCATTGGTCGCGGCGACCGTGCCAGCGTCGTCGACGTACATCACTCCTTGCAGCACCGCGCCGAGCGCGAACGGCACGCCGCCGAGCGGCAACGACCAGGGTGCGGGCCCGACCGCGAACATCCCGCCGAAGGCGAACGAGTCCGCCAACAGGAACGCCGGGGCGTTCGAGAACGGCGGAGGCAGGAAGCACAGCGCCCCGGCGTTGCCCCCGAGCGGCACCTGCAGGCCGGTCGGCGGCAATCCGTAGTGGACCCACAGCGCGAACATGCCCGCTGGCCCACCCGAGGTGGAGAGCGGCGGCGGCAGCACGTCGATCGTGAACGGCTGGCCCGTGGCGACCGTCGCGACCCGCTGTTCGCCGGCGCTGCCGTCGACCCGCAGCACGTCGGCGAAGCCGTTCGCCGCCGGCACGGCACCGGTGGCGCAGTCCGGCAGCAGCTCGGCGATGCGGAAGCGCGGCCGCGGCCACAACATCGCGCGGCCGACCGCGTCGGTCGCCACGACCTCGAGATCGAGGTCCGGCGTGTAGAACCCGGCCAAGAGGTCGACGCGGTAGGTGCCGTTCGGCATCGCCACGATCGGCCCGACGGTGAGCGCGCCGGCCGGGCTGCCCGCGACCGGCGCCACGGTCAGCGCGGCCGCGTTGCCGACGGGGTTGCCGTTCTGGTCGCGCAGCGTCACCTCCGCGGTCATCACGACGTCGCCGTTCGGCTGCACCGTGCCGCCGACGAACCTGAACTCCGATCGGTAGTGGTCGGCGCGACCGACCTGCAGGGCGCGCCACGCCTGCAGCTGCGTGCGCAGCTGCTGCACCGCGTCGGGCGCACTCGCCGGCTGGCCGGCCACGTTGCACTCGAGCCAGTAGGTGCCGCGCGCGCAGCCCTCGAGATCGGTGCAGGGCGCGTCGAGGTCGCCGGGCCGACTGACCAGCATCAGGGCGATGTGCGAGGCCTTCGCGAAGCTCGGCGGCGGCGTGCCACACGCCGTCGGCGCCTGGGAGTTGCACGAGCAGCGCCCGTCGCCGCCCATCGCCGTGGCCGCCTCCATCGCCACCATCAGCTTCTCGGGCAGGTCGCCGGGCGTCAGCAGCAGCGCCTGTTCGGCGGCGTTCAGCACGGCGTCGCCGGCGAGCACGTTGCCCTGGATCGCGTAGACCAGCGAACCGATCTGCCCGGTGCGCCCACCCGCCCAGTTCGACGCGAACGAGCCGGTGAAGGTCGCACTGCCGCCGCCGAGATCGACGATGCCGTACTGCCGGTGGGCGTGGGCCGCGTCACTCGCCGCGAGCTGCGCCAGGATCTGCGCCGCGGAGGCGCCCTGCAGCAGGCCGTTCCGGATCGCCTCTCGCCGCGCCAGCGATGCAGGAGTCAACTGGGCAGCGGCGGCGCCACGGCCGGGCACGATCACGACCGTGGCCGGTCGCAGGTCGTAGTTGGGCACGCACGTCGCGATCACCACTGCGACTTCCCCGGTGACGAGATCGACGAGGACGATCGACCAGGTCGCGGACGCCATGGCCGCTGGCAACAGCACGGCGAGCAAGAACGCGACGACGCTGCGCAGGGAAGGCATGGCGCGGGCATTGTCGTTGGCCCTGCGTCGACGTCGAGGGGCGGCGGCGGGTTCTCCGCCCGCCCCGCGGCGCAGCGCGCATCAGTGGTCGTGGCGAGGCAGCCGGATCTCGAACACGGTGGCGCCTGGCTCCGAACGCAACAGCCGCGCGGAGCCGCCGTGCGCCTCGACCAGCCGCCGGCAGATCGCGAGGCCGAGTCCGGTGCCGGAGGTCTTGGTCGTGAAGTAGGGCTCGAACAAGCGCGCCCGCGCCGCCGCCGGCACACCGGGGCCGTCGTCCGCGACGGTGATCTCGACCAGGCCGTCGACGAGCCGCGACGCGAAGGCCACGTGCACGCCTGCCGGGGCGGCTTCGTGGGCGTTCTGCACGAGGTTGACGAACACGCGCGCCAGCGCCTTCGGATCGATCGACAGGCGCACGTCGCCGGCCCCGGCCGCGAGGTCGATCCGGACCGGCTTGCCTGCGAACAGGCCTGTGCACTGGTCGCGCACCTCGGCGAGCCAGGCGTCGGCGTCGACGACCACGCGCTGGGCCGGCGCCACGCCGGCGAACGCGCGGAAGTCGCTGGCGATGCGATCGAGCGCCTCGGTCTGCTCGAGCACGGTGCGCGCGAGCCGTTCGGCGACCAGGTCGGCGCGCGGGTCCTGCTCGCTGCGGGCGCGCTGCAGCAGCTGGGCGGCCATGCGCATCGGCTGCAGCGGGTTCTTCACCTCGTGTGCGACCTGGCGCGCCATCTCGGCCCACGCCTGGTCACGCTCGGCGGCGGCGAGACGGGCCCGGCCGGCGTCGAGCTCGCCCGCCATCTGGTTGAACGCCGAAGCCAGCTCGCCGAGTTCGGGGCCGCCACGCGGCGGCACGGCGACGGTGAGGTCGCCACCGGCGATGCGGCGGGTCGCCGCGACCAGTGCCTGGATCGGGGCGGTGATCGCGCGCGACGCGACCAGCGACCAGGCCAGCAGCACCAGCACGGTGACGACGATCGCGACCAGCAGCACGCGTTCGAACGCGTCGCTGGCGGCGAACAGTTCGGTCTCGGGCACCGCGACACCGACCACGAAGTCGCGGGCACCCGTGCGGCCACACGGCGCGAAGCCGCAGCGCCAGCGACCGTGCGCGTCGGCGAAGGCGGTGCGCCCGGGGCCGGTGGCGGCGACCAGTTCGTCGGCGAGGCCCGCCGGTGCCAGCCGTTCGCCGTAGCGGCCACGATCCGTGTGCGCCAGCACGACCCCGTCGCGCCCGAGCAGGAACACCTGCGAACCCGGCAGCTCGGCGCGCGCGACCAGCACCTTGCGCGCCTGGTCGACGACCTCCTGCACCTCGGTCCAGCGCAGCAACGCGAACAACACCCCGGGCGGGCCATCGGGCCGCGGCACGTCGAGCGCCACGCCGAGGTGGTGCGCACCTGGATCGAGCGAGCGCTGCTCCGGCCCCGCACACAACAGCGGCGATCGCCCCCACGGCAGGAAGTGCAGGCCGCGCTCGCGTTGCGTCGCCTGGAACCACGCGGCCTCGGCGACGCTCGCGGGCACCAGGGCGGCGCGGCGCTGGTGGGTGCTCGGATCGAGGCGCAGGCCCTCGCGCCAGTAGACGACGCGGCCGTCCGCGTCGGCGAGCAGCAACAGGTCGAGGTTGTTGTCGAGCAGATCGGGGACCAGCTCGACCTGTTCGCCGAACGCTTCGAGTTCGTCGGCGCCGTCGAGGGCGCGCCGCGCGATCTCGCGCACGACCGCACACGCCTGGTCGGTGGTCTGCAGGTGCGCTTCGATCTTGTCGGCGTGGTCGGCCGCGAGCTGCGGCAGGAACACACGCACCACCTGCTCGTCGATCTGCGCGCGCATGCTGCGCACGGAGAACAGGCCGTAGAGCAGCAGCGGCAGCGCAGCAGTCACCACGAGGGTGACGAGGAACCGGCTTGCCAACGACACGGCGCGCACCACGCCATCATGCCAGAGGCGGCGGCGAACAGGCGAGCGGGCTGCGGCTCGGAGCGGCTCGGAATGCAGACCGGTCAGGACCGCATTCTTGCCGAGCTGCCTGGCTCAGGGCTGCTCGGGCTGAGCCGGCGCGCCGGCGGCTTCGGCGGCCTTCTTGGCGGCGATCGCGGCCTCGAGGCGCTGGATGCGCGCCTTGCCGTCCTGCCAGCCTGCGTAGTAGGTCTCGGCGCCGCGGTAGTGCTCGAGCGCCTTCTCGAGGTCGCCGGCGGCCTCGGCGGCCTCGGCGGCCGCCCACTCGTCGCTCGCACCCTGCACGTCGACGCGCAGCCCGGACACCCGCGCCGCGACGTCGCGCAGACCTTCGGGGAAGTCGGCCGCCAGCTTCTCGAAGGCAGCCAGGGCCTCCGCCTTGCGACCCAGCACTTCGAGGTCGCGCGCGTCCTGGAAGCGCTTCTCGCCCTCCATGCCGCGCAGCTGGGCCTTCAAGTCGGTGACCTGGCCTCGCGACAGATCGGAC
>JAEUHU010000049.1 GCA_016793305.1 Planctomycetota bacterium | reverse complement strand
TGGCTGCGCACGCGCAGCGGCTCTGCGGCACTCGCCTGCAGGATGCCGCGTGGGCCGACCAGCCAGCGGCCGGCGCCGGTCGCGGCGGTGACCCGGATCGTCACCACCCGACCGGCGCGGTGGTCGACCAGCTGGTAGTCGCCGGCGGTCAGCTCGTGCAGCTCGAGGCAACCAGCGGCGATCCGCAGGCGCGCGAACTCGTCGCGCCCTTCGCCGACCAGCGAGAACCGGCGCCGCGTCGGGGCCGCGTCGCCCCCGTCGTGCGGCAGCCGCAGCGTGGCGCCCGCCATCCCGTGCAGGTGCCTGGGCCACGTGCAGCCGAGCCCGTGCAAGGCCACCGGCTGGCCGTCGCCGTCCTGGACCGTCAGCACGTGGACGCCGGGCAGCGGACCGAGCCCGATGCGGCCTTCGGCGTCGCTCTGCAGCTCGACCGGGATCGGCGCCGCGAGGTCTTCGTGGTGCAGCGCCACGGCCACGCGCACGCCGGGCCGCGGCTCGCCGTTCTTGCCGCGCACCTCGAGCCAGTGCCCGTCCGGGCCGCTGCGCAGCATCACGCTGCGCGTCGCGGGTCCCTGGTCGATGCCGTTCACGTCGATCGTCGTCGGCGTGGCGGCGATCGCCACGTCCGTTCCGGCGAGCGACTTCGCCTTGCCAGCCAGTGCGAACACCAGCCGCTGCAGGCGCTGGGGCACCGACAGCTCGTGCACGAACTCCCGTTCGTCGGACAGTGCCGCCACCTTCACTTCCTGCACGGTGGTGATGCCGTCGAGGTCGGTGGCGGTGATCGTCAGCACCACGTCCTTCAGCAGCGTCACCGACGCCGGGTGGTCGGCGACCCGCAAGCTCGGGCGCACGACCACGTGCGCCGTGCCGCCGGCGCGCAGTTCGCCGCGGTCGACGAACACCGACGACTCCAGCAGGTAGGCCTCCGAACGGTGGTGGAACGAGTCCCGCGCCACGCGCGCGCCGGCACGCAGCACCACCGGATGGGGGCCCTCCGCGGTCGAGAACGGCAGCAGGATCGTGCCGGACTCGTCGGCGCGGTACTCGCGCCCGCCGTACCAGACCACCGCGTCCTTGCGTTGCGTGCGCTGCTCGTCGAACACCGTGAACTCGTGCCCGGCACTGGTGACGCGCGTCACCGCCGACAACGAACCCTTCCGGATCAGGGCGCGGCTGCGCACGCCGTTGCCGACCAGTTCGACGATCCAGGTGCCGGGCCCGGCGAGCTCGGGCAGTGGCAGCGTGCGGCGCACGCGCTGCAGCGCCGGCTCGGCGAAGCGCAGCGTGTTCGCGTGGGTGGGGGACACGCCGTCGAGCGGCAGGTCGAGCGGCACCTCGCCGCTGCCGTCCCGCAGGTAGCGATCGGCGTCGATCGCGAACACCTGCACCAGCAGCGTGGGCACGTTCTTGGTGTCGACCACGAGCGCCACGGCGTCGTCGCCGCCGAACGTGCGCTGCTGGGTCGGCGCGAACACGAGCTCGACGCGATTGCGCAGCGATTCGACGTAGCCCGGATCGCCGAGCTGGGCCGTCCATTGCGCCGGATCGCCCTGGCCGAGCAGCAGCTTGGTCTCGGCGAACACGCGCTTCAGCCAGTCGGCGTCGAGGAACGGGGCGAACGAACGGGTGTCGTCGCTGGTCGCGAACAGCGCCTCGAGGCAGGCGCGCACCAGCGCTTCGTCGTCGCCGATCGCACCGAGGTCGGCGAGGTAGCTGGTGCCGACGTCGACGAGTCCGTGCGTGCGCTGCGCCTCCTCGAGCAGGGTCTGGCGCACGTAACCGAACGGCCGCGGCAGCTGCAGGTAGGCGAGCAGCCGTTCGCGATCGACCGTGCCCTGGCCGAGGTCGTGCTGGAGCCGGTGGAACAGCACGTTGGCCTGCACCGAGTGCATCGCCGGCGGCAGGCGCCGTGCGAACTGCCACAGCCGGTCGAGGTAGGCCGTCCGCGCCACGGCGTCGGTGGTCACGTCTTCGTCGGGGTTCGGCTGCCGATGGGCGAGGGCCGCGCGCACGAACGCGTCGTTGGCGAGCAGCTCGGGCATCGCCTGGGCACACGCATCGAGCTGGTCGCGCAGCAGCTTGCCGTGGATCGGCAACGAGCCGAAGCCGCCGCTGTCCGGTTCGCGCAGGTCCTGCAGCACGTGCTCGGCGAGGTTCGGCACGTCGACGCGCGCGAGCGAGGTCAGCAGCGAACGGCGTTGCGATGGGGAAAGTGCCTTGCCGGCGAGTTCGACCAGGGCAGCCTTCGTGAAGCCGTCGAGCGACTCCGGGGTCGCGGCGAAGCCACGCGCCAGGATCGCCGCCGGCGTCAGCTGTTCCGGATCGAGCCGCGTCGGCAGCGACGACGGCGTGCCGGGGATCTGCGGCTGGTGGTCGAGGTTCGGCCGCAAGCGGTCGCGCAGCAGGGCGAACGTGCGGGCCGGATCGTCACCGGCCGACAGCAGCGCCTCGCGGTTCTCGATCTCGACCACCCGGGTGGTTCGCCCGTGCGTCTGGATCCAACGCGGCAGCAGCGTGCGCACGGCGGCGAAGTCGCGCGCGGTCAGCCGCTCGCGGCACAGCCAGTAGAAGTGGTCCTCGGTGCCCGGCAGCAGGCTCGCCACCGCCTTGGCGCGTTCGGGCGAGAGCGCGTAGGTCTCTTCGAAGCCGATCGGTGCTCCCGGCTGCTGGGCCGGAAGGGTGCCGATCGACTGGCTGCCGATCAGGGCCGCGAGCAGGACGGCGGTGGCAAATGTGGGATGGGCGGGAGCGACGGCGGAGGAGCGTGGCATCGGGGCGATGGCGGCGGCGGACGACTGCGGACCTGCGAACGGAGGAGTGGTCGCTCCGGATCAGCAAGTGTGCGCGCCACGGGTCGGTGGCGCGAGTCCGGCGCGCGAGCGGCGCAGGAATGCGGCCGGCGCGGTTCGGTTCCCGGCTGGTGCGGGCGCCCAGGCCCCCGGGGCACCCTGGCTCAGCGACCCCGGCCTTCGGCGGCGTCGAGGTTGGCCGAGACCTTGCGCAGGATCGCCGCGAAGCCGGGCAGGGTCCGGAACGCCCGCAGGTGCTCGTGGGTGCGCAGGTACTCGTAGTCGGTGCAGCCGTGCTCGGCGGCGGCCTCCAGCAGCGCCATGCCGGCCTGTTCCCACTCGCTGCGCAGGCGCCGTCGTTCGTCGGGTGGCAGCTTCGCATCGGCCTCGAGGATGCCGATCGCCTCGCTGAACAGCGCTCCGGCGATGCGCAGCCCGCGGCCGTCCTCCGGGCGCAGTTCGCCGAGCCGCCGGGCGGCGTCGGCCTGGCCCTTCGGGTCGCGCAGGTCGCCGCAGGTCTGGCCCTGGTACCACACGGCGTCGAACAGCACCTGCTCGGCCTTCGCGCTGTCGGGCACCCGTTCCCGCTGCGTCCGCAGGATGCCCTCGCCCTCGCCGAACAGCGGCAGGGCGAGCTCGGGCCGGCCGGCGTCCTTGTGCATCGAGCCGACGTTCACCAGCGTCGTGGCCAGGCTCACCTGGGCGTCGAACACCGACGGCGACAGCGCGGCGACCTGCCGGGTGATCGCCAGCGACTGGTCGAACCAGCGCGCCGACTCGTCGAAACGCTCCTCGTGCAGGCACAGGATCCCGAGGCTGTTCGTGGCCATCGCCCTGGCGCGCAGGGCACTCGAGTGTTCGGGGCTCTTCGCCAGCACCTGGTCGACGATGCGCAGGCACTCGTGCAGGCACTGCTCCTGGCGATCAGGCTCGCCTTCGGCCGCGGCCACCACCGCCATCGTGAACTCGAGCCGGGCCGCCGAGACACGGGTCAGGTCGGTGACGGTGCCGGCTGCTTCGCGGGCGAGCAGGGCCCGCAGCTCGTCGGCCACGTCCTTGGCCTCGTCGCGGCGGTTCGCTTCGACCAGCGCCTTCGCTTCGTCCGCGAGCGAACAGAGCACGTGGTCGAGAGTCATCGAACGGTTCTCCGTTCCCTTGACCCACGCGCCGTTCACCGCCCAGAGACCGGCGAGCCGCCGGAAGGCGACGCCTGCGCCGTCCATGTCGCCGATCGCCTGCAGCGCGACCGCTTCGCTGCGGACCAGGCCGAGCTGCAGGCACAGGGCTCGTTCGTGCTGCGGAGCCTGGCGAAGGATCGCTTCGACCAGCTGGGTGCCTTCGGCGCAGTGCTGCTTCGCCTCCAGGTAGCGCGCCTGCATCTGCCGGATGCGACTCAGCGTCATCAACGCGTCGATCAGCAGCAGGTCGCCGTCTTCGCCGGACTGCGGGAACGTGCGATGGCGGCGCGCCAGGTCCACCGCGCGTTCGGCCTGGGCGCTGGCGACGTCGATGCGGCCGAGCTCGCCCTCGGCGAACACCAGGTCGAGCGAAGCACGCGCCGTGTTGTAGAGCAGGTCCGGATCGTCGGTCTCGTTGGCGAGGAAGCGCTCGAAGTAGTCGCGTGCCTTGTCGAGCAGCTCGCGCCGGAACTGGCCGAGCCGCGGGCCGGCCAGCAGCTCCTCGTCGGCGACCCGCGTCAGCAGGTCGCGCACGACCTGGATGGCGAGGTCGCGCTGCTTCTTGACCAGGTCGCCGCGCTCCTTGGCGAGCTGCTCCTGGGCCTTCGCCGTGTCGCGCGCCAGTTCGGCGGCCTTCTTCTGGTCGCGCGCCTGATCGAGCGCCGCCTGGATCTCGCGGTTCGCCGACTGCTGCTGCAGCAGGAACATCGTCGGTGTGACCAGGAACAGCAGCACCGACGCGACCGACGCGATCGCCAGCGCCGGATGCCGTTGCGCCCAGCGGCGCGCCACGAGCAGTGGGCCCGGCGGTTGTGCCTGGACCGGCCGCAGCGCGAGCAGGTTGCCGAGGTCTTCGGCGAACAGTGCGACGCTGGCGTAGCGACGTGCGGCGTCGACGTCGCACGCCTTGCGGACCACGACCTCGGCGTCGCGTGGCACGGCGCGGTTCTTCTCCCGTAGCGTCGGCAGACGGCCCGCGAGCACGAGTTCGCGCGTGGTCGCCGCCGAGGGCGCTGCGAACGGCATCTGCAGGGCCAGCAATTCGTAGAGCGTGACGCCGAGCGAGTAGACGTCGGTGCGGGCATCGAGCGTGCGCAGTTCGCCGCGGGTCTGCTCCGGCGACATGTAGGCCGGGGTGCCGAGCTGGCTGCCGGTCCCGGTCAGGCGCACGTCGTCGTTCGCGACCGCGAGGCCGAAGTCGAGCAGCAGCGCGCGCCCGTCCGGCGTCACCATGATGTTGCTCGGCTTGACGTCGCGATGCAGCACGCCGCGGTCGTGGGCGTGCTGCAGCGCCTCGGCGACCGACTGGGCGAGGCGCAGGCAGGTGGTGAGCCAGGAGCCCTGGAACAACGGCGCGTGGTTGCCGCTGCTGCTGGTCGGTCCCCCCGGCGTGCTGCGGTCGGTGCGGTCGCCGTGCGGTTCGTTCGCCGTGGGTTCGCCCCTGGCCATCGCCGCCAGCACGGCAGCACGCAGGTCGCTGCCGCGCAGCGTCGCGGGATCGCGTCCGGCGAGTTCGTGCAGCACCGCGTCGAGCGAAGCACCGCGCACGTGTTCCATCGCCAGCCACGGCACGCCAGCGTCCTCGCCGGCTGCATGCACCGGCACGATGCCGGGGTGCTGCAAGCGGGCGATCGCATCGACCTCGCGGCGGAAGCGTTCGCGCGAGCCCTCGAAGAACAGGTGTTCGCTGCGCACCAGCTTCAGCGCGACGGTGCGGCCGAGCGACTCCTGCTCGGCGAGGAACACCACACCCATGCCGCCGCCGCCGAGCCGTCGCAGCAGCCGGAAGTCGCCGAGGCGCTCCGGGAACGGCCGTGCCTGCGCGTCGCTCGGCAGCTCACCCGGCTCGGCGTCTGTGCCGGCCCCGAGCAGGCCGAAGCCGTGCAGGCGGGACAGGTGCGAACGCAGGCGTGTCGCGTGCAGTGGATGCGCGGCGAGCAACCGTTCGACGCCGGCCGAGCCCTGGGTCTCGAGCAGTTCGAGTGCCTGCACGAGCACCTCTTCGTAGCCCGGCTGCGGCAGGCGTTGGGTCGGCTGTTCTCCAGGATCCTGCATGTCTTGACGAGCGCCGCAACATAACGCAGTCGCGACGGCGATGGGGCCCAGGCTTCGTGGCTTGCACCCGGGGGTGCCGAGTGGCAGCCTCGTGCACCTGGACACGGGTCGGCGTGTCCTCCGCACGAACGTCCGGGTCCGGTCAGACCCGTTCGGGATCGTCGCGGCGTCGCGATCGCAAGGTCGCGCTCGGAGGGGTCGTGAATCGTCTGTTGCTCGTCGTCAACGCCGCGCTGGCGTTGTTCCTGCTCGTCCATGCCTGGCAGGCCACTTCGGTCGCCGCTGCGGGCAGCAAGCCGGTCGCGCCGGTGGTCGTGGGCGCCTCGGCCTTGCGCATCGAACCGCAGTTCGATGCCGCGGGTCTCGCCAAGGCGTTGGTCGTCCAGCTCGGTCGGGATCTCGGACCCGCACGGTCCGACGGCGAGCCGGTCGATCTCGGGGTTCGCCTCGATCCGGACCAGCCGGTGCTGACGACGTGGCGGAACGCACACAGCCTCGTGGTGTCGCCGGCGCGGCCGCTGCCGCGCGCGCGCACGTTCCGGGTCGTGTTCGGCAAGGACCTGGTCGGCTCGGACGGGGCGCGGCTCGCGGCCGGCACCGTCGTGTCGGTCACCACGCCTGCGGTGCAGCTGCTGCAGGTGGTGCCCGGTGGCGAAGGAGGCCCGGAGCCGACGCTCGACTGCGTGTTCGACCTGCCGATCGGCCTGGCCGCGGCGCAGAAGCACGTGCGGCTGCGCAGGCAGGACGGCGGCAGCGTGCCGTGCGAGGTGCAGCTGCCCGAAGGCGAGGCCGCGGCGACCCGCATCGTGCTGGTGCCGCGCCGCGACGACCAGATGCCCGATGCGCTCGAGGTCGTCGTGCTGCCGGGCCTCGTGCCCACCGGTGGGGACGTGCCGGTCGCCGAACCGATCGTGCGGCAGGTCCGGCTGCGCCAGCCGTTGCGTGTGCTCGAAGCCGAGGCGCGCGATGGACGCATCGAGCTCGCGCTGAACCGAGCCATCGACGGGGGTGCGGCCGAACTGGTCGAAGTGGCGCCGGCGGTGCCGTTCCAGCTGTTGCCGACCGAGCGCGGCGTGCGGCTGGTCGGCGAGTTCGCGCCGGGCACCGTGGTCACCGTGACACTGGCCGAAGGCTTCCCGGGTCGTGGCGTGACGCGCTTGCTCGCCGCCGAGCGCCGCACGCTGCTGATGCCCGATCGCGATCCGTCGCTCGAGTTCGTGCAGGGCGGCAGTGTGCTGTGTGCGTCGGCATCGCCGAAGCTGGCCGTGCAGGGCTGCAACGTCGAGCGGCCGCGTTTGCGCCTGTTGCCGGTCTATGCCAACAACCTCGTGCGGGCACTGCAGAACGGCGACGGCAACTCGCTGGCACCGGCGCGCACGCTGGCGATCGACGTGGTCGCGGCGGCCAACGAGCGTTGGACCGAGCCGGTCGACCTGCAGGCGTTGGCCGGGGGGGCGTTGCGCGGGTTGTATCGCGTCGAGCTGTTCCATCAGGATCGGCCGTGGCACGTGCAGCGTCGTTGGCTGCAGGTCACCGACCTCGGGCTCACCTGGCGCGGTGGGCGCGACAACGGCGTCGTGCAGGTGGTCGACCTGGTCAGCGGCGCGCCGGTCGCGGGTGCCACGGTGGCGGTGAAGACGCCGACCAACCAGGATCTCGCCGCCGGCACCACCGGCGCCGACGGGCTGGTGATGCTGCAGTGGGCGAACGACGGCGCGGACCGCACGCCGTTCGTGGTGGTGGCGCAGCGCGGCGACGATGTCGCGTTCGTCGACCTGCAAGGCGGCCTGGTCGAGCTCGCCGACGCGGAACTCGGTGGGCGGCCCTACGCCGCGTCGACCGGGGAAGCGTTCGTGTGGCCGGTGCGCGGCATCGTGCGGCCCGGCGAGACGCTGGACGCGGCGGTGCTGGTGCGCGATGCACGGGGCCTGCCGCGTCCGGGTGCGGTGCTGCTGGCGCGCTTCCGCGGGCCGAACGGGCGCGTGCTGCGCGAGCAGGCGCTCCCGGCGAACGGCTCGGGGCTGCACCAGGCGAGCTGGTCGCTGCCGAGCGACGTGGCGACCGGCGACGCGTCGCTCGAGGTCGTCGACCGCGCGG
>JAEUHU010000557.1 GCA_016793305.1 Planctomycetota bacterium | reverse complement strand
AGACGTTGTGGAACACGTGCTGGCCGTGCAGGGTCACCGAGTCGAACGAGAACTCGCGGCCGAGCACGAACTCCTCGAGCAGCACTTCGCGGCCGCGGCCCGGCGAGTGCTGGCGCAGGAACACGTTCAGCTGGTCCATCGTGTCGCAGCGAGCGGTCGACTTGGCCCCGGCCCCCGCCGGCGGCTTGCCGACCAGCGGGAAGCCGACCTCGCCGGCGAAATCGCGCGCCTCTTTGACCGAGCTGCACAGGCGGTGCCGCGCACACGGCAGGTCGTGCGCCAGGAACAGGTCCTTCATGCGCGCCTTGTCGCGGAAGTTCCGCGCGGTGGCGCTGTCCATGCCGCGGATGCGCAGCCGCTCGCGCACCACCGCCAGCGGTTCCTGCAGCGGCTCGAGGATGCCGAGCAGCCGTTCGGCCGGGCCAAGGCGCTGGGTCAGCGCCTGCACGCCGCGCACCAGGTCGTCGGCCGACAGCGCGTCCTGGACCTGTTCGAAGCCGGCCAGCAGGTCGAGGAAGTCGGCGGGGAAGCGGGCCTTCGGGTCCTGCGTGACCACGCTGAGCTTCACTCCCGGCAACGACGCGGCGGCGCGGGCGAAGCGCTGCGTGTTCTCCGCGGCGAACGGGATGGCGAAGACGACGTGCACCATGCGACGGCCCAGGCTAGCCGCCGCACACGGCGGCTGCCACGGTCCTGCCGGGCGCTCGGGGCGATGCCACCGGCCGCTCGCGCACCCTCACCGCCACCTTCCCCCTCGCACCGGCCCGCCCGGTCTGCCAACATCCCGCCACCATGCGTCCGCTGCGCCTCGCTCTCGCTGCGTCCGAAGTCGCTCCCTTCGCCAAGACCGGCGGCCTCGCCGACGTACTGCTCGGACTCGGTCGCTGGCTCGGCCAGAAGGGGCCGAAGGGCCCAGGCCACGACGTGCGGCTGTTCCTGCCCTTCTACCGGCGCATCCAGAAGAGCGACCTGAAGACCACGCCGCTGCCGGGTGCGCAGGCGATCGACGTGCGCTTCCCGAACCGCACGATCCGCTTCTCGATCCGCACCGCACCGCTGCCGCAGAGCGAGGTGCCGGTCTACTTCGTCGACTGCAACGAGCTCTACGACCGCGAGGGCATCTACACCGAGGACGGCGACGAGGCGCTGCGCTTCGGCTTCCTGTCGCGCGCCGTGCTCGAGACCTGCCAGCGGCTGCAGTGGGCGCCGGACGTGATCCACTGCAACGACTGGCACACCGGCCTGCTGCCGCTCTACCTGCGCACCACCTACGCCTGGGACAAGCTGTTCGCCCAGACGAAGACGCTGCTGTCGATCCACAACATCGGCTACCAGGGCTTCTTCAAGGACAGCGTGCTCGACGTGCTCGGGCTCGGCGAACAGCGGGCGCACGTGCACCACGGCGACCTGCGCGACGGCAAGCTGTCGTTCCTGAAGACCGGGGTGCTGCACGCGACGCGCCTCGGCACGGTGTCGCGCACCTACGCGCGCGAGATCCAGACCGCCGAGTACGGCATGGGCATGGAGGAGCTGCTGCGCTCGCGCAGCCAGGACCTGGTCGGCATCGTCAACGGCGTCGACTACGGCGAGTGGAACCCGAAGAACGACCCGCGCATCCCGCACCACTTCCACGCCGAGGACCTGAGCGGCAAGGCGAAGATGAAGGCGGCGATGCTGCAGCGTTTCCAGCTGCCGCACGATCCGCGCGCCCCGGTGTTCGGCGTGGTGTCGCGGCTGACCGCGCAGAAGGGCTTCGAGCTGTTCGCCGACTCGATCCCGATCTTCCTCCAGCGCGAGGACATGCGCCTGATCGTGCTCGGCAGCGGCGAGGACAAGCACGAGCAGTACTTCCAGTGGCTGCGTGACACCTGGCCGAACAAGGTCGCGGTCTACCGCGGCTTCCAGGAGGACCTGGCGCACTGGATCGAGGCCGGCAGCGACGTGTTCCTGATGCCGAGCCGCTTCGAGCCGTGCGGGCTGAACCAGATGTACAGCCTGCGCTACGGCACCCCGCCGATCGTACGCCGCACCGGCGGGCTCGCCGACACGGTCGATCCGTGGGATCCGCACACGCGCAGCGGCACCGGCTTCCTGTTCGACGAGTACAGCAGCCACGCGTTCGCGGGCACGATCGACTGGGCGCTGCGCAACTGGCGCGACCAACGCGGCTGGCAGCAGCTGATCAAGAACGGCATGCGGCGCGACTACTCGTGGGATCGGCAGGGGCCGGAGTACGTCGCGCTGTACCGCTCGATGCTGGCGTAGCGCGCCAGCCGCCGAACCGGCGATCAGCCGCCGAACAACCCGAGTTGCAGCTCGAGCGCGTTCGTGCTGGTCGCTTCGAACGGCGCCCCGCTGGTGAGCCCGAGGCTCAGCACCTGCTCGAACAGGCTCGCCCCGACCAAGGCCGGCTGAAGCGGCAGCGGCAGGTCGATCGGCGCGAAACCGCCGGTGACGTTCGCGAGCACGTAGAAGTCGATCGACGTGCGCACGTCGCAGCCCGGCAACGCCAGCGGCGTCAGCGCCGTGAGCGGCACGTTCGCCGAGGTGACGCCGAGCACCACCACCACCCAGGCCTCGGCCGGCAAGCCGGTCGCTTCGGCGCGCGCCACGCTGCCGAGCCACGGCAGCGCCACGCTGGTCAGCGTGTCCTGGCCGTTGCTGCCAGCACAGCCGTTGCCGATCGGGGTCGCCAGCGCGGGGCAGCTCGGCAGCACGCTCGCGAACTTCGACGAACGCACGCCGCCGAACGAACCGCGCAGCAGCAGTTCGCCGTCGGGCCGCAGGTGCATCGACAGCACCTTGCCGCCGTCCGGCTGCACCGCGAACGGCGTCCAGGTGGTGCCATCGGTGCGCAACAGCCCCGGCGAGGTGGTGGCTGCGTAGTAGTCGGCCACGGCGACCAACACGTCCCCGCCCGGCAATGCGGCCAGCCCGGTCACCGGCACGGACACACCGCCGGCGAGCAGCGACCAGTTGGCACCGTCCCAGCGCGCCACGTGACCCAGCGCCTGCAGCGACGACGGGAACGATCCCGCGACCACCAAGGCCCCCGAACCATCGAGCACGGCGTGGTAGACCTCGTCGCCGAACCCACCGACACCCGCTCCGTACGGCGACCAGGTGCTGCCGTTCCAACGCGCGACACGGTTGCACGGCACCCCGCCGGCGACCTGGAAGTTCCCCGCCGCGACGAGTTCCCCGTTCGGCAGTTCGAGCAGCGTCAGCACCGCACCATCGACCCCGGTGCCGAACGAGGACCAGGCGACGCCGTCCCAGCGCGCGATGCCGTTGCAGGGCACGCCGCCGACGGTCTCGAAGCTGCCGCCGACCACCAGGCTGCCGTCGCGCAGCCGCAGCAGGCTGCGCACGCTGCCGAACCAGGCAGCGCCGAAGCCAGGGAACGGCGACCAGGTGGAACCGTCGTAGCGGACCAGGCCCGCGACGCTGGTGCCGCCGAGGTCGAAGAAGCCACCGCCCACCACCAGCTCGCCGTTGCCGAGCGACGTCACCACGTAGCCCGACATGGTGGCCGGAGCGCCGGGGAACGGCTGCCACGTGCCGCCCTGGCGCACGATCAGCCCGTTCGCCGGCTGGTTGCCGACGAAGCCGATGCGCCCGGTCGCGACCGGCTGGCCGAGGTAGTCCCCGAAACCCAGCAAGGTCTCGTCGCAACTCACGCCGACGGACGGCGACGGCAGCGGCTGCCAGCTCGCACCGGCCAGCCGCGCGACGTGGTCGATGCGCACCGGCGGGGTGCCGAGTTGCTGGAAGTAGCCGCCGATCATCAGCCTGCCACCGGCGAACAGGGCACAAAGTGGGTAGGCCGCCAGTTCGGTGGACGAAGGCAGCGCCACCCATTGGCTCAGGTTCCAGCGCAGCATGCGCCGCACGTTCGAGCCCGCGGCCGCCAGCAGATCGCCGACGACGGCGATCTCGCCGTTCGGTGCGAATGCCGCGCTGTACGGACGCATCGAGGCCAGCGACCCGAACGGGGACAGCGAGCCGATGCCGGTGCCGATCGCCTGCCAGAACGCGCCGTTCCAGCGCGCGGCCCCGCCGAGCGAGAAGGTACCGCTGGTGTCGAACGCGCCGATCGCCGCGACCTCACCGCTCGGCAGCACGCCGAGGCCTGTGACACCGCGCACGATCGTCAGGTTCGTGACCGACGAGGTCAGGCCAGGGCCGACCGGCGACCACGTGCTGCCGTTCCAGCGGGCGACGTTCGCGCACGGCACGCCGCCAGCGCTGGCGAAGTCGCCGCCGACCCACAACGTGCCCGCGGGATCGACGGTCATCGCCTTGACCGGCACGCTGAGTCCGAACGCGCCCGTGACCCCGGCACCGAGGCTGCTCCAGGTCGTGCCGTTCCAGCGGGCGATGTTCGCGCACGGCACACCACCGGCCGTCGTGAAGCGCCCGCCGACGACGAGCTCGCCGTTCTGCAGCCGCGCCATCGCCAGCACCTGGCCGTCGACGCCACTGCCGAGCACCTGCCACGCCGTGCCGTTCCACAACGCGAGGCGGGCACCCGCTTGGCCCAGCGTCGCCGTGAAGTCGCCGGCCGCCAGCAGCTGCCCGTTCGGCAGCGCCAACAGCGCCCGCACCTCGGCCCCGCCGGCGCCGAAGCCGCTCCACTGGCCGGTGGCCGGATCGAACGCGGCGATGCCCGGCGACAGCACGTCGCCCGCGGTGGCGAAGGAGCCGCCGAGCACCACGCGCGGCCCGAGCGGCCCCGTCCCGTCGGGGTCCCATTCGGTCATCGCGGCGACGGTGTTGTCGGCACCGAGCGCCCCGGCACCGAGTGGCACGACCGGTGGGCATTGCTGGCCCAGCGCCGATCGGCCGGCCAGGGCCACGAGCAAGGACAGCATGGGCAGCTTGATTGCATGCATCTTCCGGAGGTCTCCATTCCTGGGATCGGGTTTGCAGGCGATAGCCGCATCCCCCGGCTCCGGTAACGCCCTGGCGTTCGGTTCGCGCGCGACGCGCGGAGTGCGACTTCGCACTCGGGCCCGCTGCCAATGCAAGCACCGCACCAGCGGGTGCCAGGATCCGCGGCGCGAAGTTGGGCGAGAGCCCCCCTCGACGGCATCATGCCGGCATGCACGTCGTCCTCGTCGAACCTGCCTTCCCGAAGAACCAACGCGAGTTCCTGCGTGGCCTGCTCAGCACGGGCGCTCGCATCTCCGCGATCAGCGAACGTCCGGCCGAAGCGCTGCCGAGCGAACTGCGCGAGGGACTGTTCCAGTTCGAACGCGTGCGCTCGGTGGTCGACGAGCACGCGATGGCCGAAGCGGTGAAGCGCTTGTCGATGAAGGCCCGGGTCGACCGGCTCGAGGCGACCGTCGAGGCCCACGTGATGGCCGCGGCCCACGTGCGCGAGCAGCTGAAGATCTACGGCACGACGTCGCGCACCGCGTGGCTGTGCCGCGACAAGCCGGCGATGAAGGACGCGGTGCGCAAGGCGGGCCTGCCGTGCGCCGCGTCGGCGCGCGTGACCTCGTTCGCCGACGCCGAAGCGTTCGCCAAGCAGACCGGCTACCCGCTGATCCTGAAGCCGCTCGACGGGGCCGGGGCCTCGGGCACCAGCAAGGTCACCAACGACGCCGAGCTGCGGCAGGCCTGCACCACGCTGAAGGTCGACCAGGGCCGCACCGTCGCGATCGAGGAGTTCCTCGAGGGCCACGAGGGCTTCTACGACACGCTGTCGGTGGCCGGGAAACCGGTGCTCGACTTCGCGTGCCACTACTACCCGAACGTGCTCGAGGCGATGCGCACGCGCTGGATCTCGCCGCAGATCGTCGTCACGAACCGGGTCGATTCGGACAGCTACCAGGAGCTGCGCACGCTCGGCGCCAAGGTCATCGAGGCGCTCGGCATCTGGACCTCGCCGACGCACATGGAGTGGTTCGCGGGGCCGAAGGGCCTGAAGTTCTCCGAGATCGGCTGCCGCCCGCCGGGCGTGGGCGTCTGGGACCTCTACAGCGCCGCCAACGACATCGACCTCTACGCGGCGTGGGCGCACGCGATCGTGCACGAGAAGGTGCCGTTCAAGACCTCGCGCAAGTACGCAGCCGGCATGATCGCGCTGCGGCCCGACCGCGACGGCGTGATCAGCCACTACGAGGGCTTCGACCAGATCCAGCGCCGCTTCGGCGAGTGGATCCTCGACAGCCACCTGCCGCCGCCGGGAACGGCGACCCAGGGCGTCGAGGGTGGCTACATGGCCAACGCCTACGTGCGCATGCGCCACCCCGACTACGACACGCTGCGTTCGATGCTGACCACCGTCGGCGAGACGGTGAAGGTCAAGGCTCGCTGAAGCGGGCGGGTCCAGGCGCCTGGTATTCCTGCCGAATCAAGTGGGAGATGTCGCGCCGTTCGCCAAGGCTCACGACCCGCACCGTGTCGGCGCGTCGCGAGCGCCGGCATCGAGCGCGGCGGCCCGGAGCTCGGGCTTCGGCGCGCCGACCTCGAGTCGCGGTGTTTCCGCGACCCCGATCCGGCCGTGGCGTCGCCAACCCTGCGTCAACAGCCAGGTGCGAGCAGCGACCACCGGGGCCGCGTCGTCGACCGGGAGCGGCTCGCACTCGGCATCGGCGAAGCCGTCGAACCATCGCGCCGAGGCGTGCTCGTCGATTCCGATCGACGGCTTGACCATGCGCCCGTTCGCAGCGTGTTTGCGCGCGTTGCCGAACACGTAGACGAGGGCGTTGCGGACTTCGCGCGGTGACGCCAGCGCCCGATCGTGGAACCGGTCCGCGAACACGGGCCCCCGGCGACGCCACAGCCGATTCAGCGCGCGAGCACTGCGGATGAGCAGCCCCTGCATGCCGAGTCGCAGGGCGACGACGGAATCGGCTTCGACCAGCAGATGCAGATGGTCGTTGAGCACGACGAAGTGGACGAGCCGGAAGCCCTCTCGTTGCTTGCCCGCCACGAACGCCGCGAACAGCGCCGCGCGCTCCGCTTCGGCACGAAGTCGTGGTAGATGCGGACGCAACTTGGCGGTGACGAGGCTCGGATGGGCGGCTCGACGTGCGAGCCGCGGCCCATGAGGAACGCCCGCCGAGCCGTGGCGGGGCTTGCGGCCAGCCCCCGCTCGCTTGCCACCGTGTTGCCGAAACGGCAACGCTCCTTGCGTCATGCGGCGCCTCGCCCGGCGCGGCGGCCTTCCATGCTCCCCTTGCATCCACGCGTCGATAGCGCACTCCTTCGCAGGAGGTCAAGGCCATGGCCTCGCCGGATGGGCGACGGGCCATGACCCGATCGGGTCATGCAGCAGCGGCGGCTGCCACGCGAACTTGATTCGGCAGGAATCCGCCGCCCCCGGGCTCACGCATCGATCGTCCCGTTCCCACGGCAATGGCATGCCTTCGCACGTGGATGGACATCCGCCCCAACTCGCCGAGCCGCGGCGAATGCGGCTGCAAGCAGGCTCCGAGAGTCGCCCGCGGCGCCCCGCTGCCTCAGCCGCCCGCGAGCTTGAAGCGCTTCACCTTCACGTCACGCAGCCGCAGCGCCGCGGCGGCGACGAAGTCCTGGCCCGGCGACACGTCGAGCATCGACCAGCGGCTCGGGTCCTCCTTGCCGTCGCGGCAGGCGAGGAACTTCGGCTCTTCGCACAGGCTGACGTCGAAGATGTCGAGCGGCATCGACAGGCCTTCGCCGATCGCCTTGATGTAGGCCTCCTTGCGCGTCCAGCAGCGATAGAACGCCAGCTCGCGCGCGTCGCCCTGCAGCGCCGACAGGGCCTCGAACTCGCTCGGCGAGAAGTGCTTCCGGGCGATCTCGGTCAGGCTCTCGAGGTGGCGCACCTTCTCCACGTCGAGGCC
>JAEUHU010000504.1 GCA_016793305.1 Planctomycetota bacterium | reverse complement strand
AGGTCCTCGACGAAGAAGTAGACGACCCAGCACGACGGCGCGCCGGGCATCGGGTGCTTCATCAGCCCACCGGCCTGCTTGCCAGCGAGCATCTGCACGCGATAGACGCCGGCCTCGCCCATGTCCTTCGCTTCGGGCTGCCAGCCGAACACCTTGGTGTAGAACGCCTGCGCCTTGTCGTCGTCGGTCGCGTAGACCTCGTTCCAGCAGACGCGCCCCGGCACCGGCGCATCAGGGTCCGCACCCTGCGCCTCGGGCAGCCCCTTGTAGATCGCGAAGTAGGCACCGCACGGATCGCCGACGACCGCGAACCGGCCCGTCATCGGGATGTCCGTCGGCGGCACGCACACCGAGCCGCCCAGGTCGGCGACACGCTTGCTGGTCGCGTCGACGTCCGTCACCGCGAGGTACGGCATCCAGTGCGACACCGGGATGTTCTTCTCCTCGACGATGCCGCCGATCGGCCCGGGCCCGCAGTGGATCATCCGGTAGATGCAGCCGTGCATGTCGCGCGCGTCGATCTTCCAGCCGAGCAGCGCTGCATAGAACTGCTGCGCTTTCGCCCCGTCGGTCGTCATCAGGTCGTGCCACACGAAACGACCCGGCCATGGTCCAGTCGCCGTCATCAGAACACCTCGTGGGAATGAGGGTGGAGAGAGAAGGGTGGGACGACCCATGCGACATGGCGCCTGCTGCCAGCGCAATCCTCTGGGCGAACCTCCCGGGCGGCCGCCGTCGTCAGCCGCGCTCGAGCGCTTCCAGCTGCGCTGCCGCCTGCTCCCACTGCGCCGTCAGCTGCGTCAGCACGGTGCTGGCCGTGGCGAAGTCCCTCTGCACCTCGTCGGCGCGATCGCCGTCGTTCCACAGCGCCGGGTCCTCGAGCTGCTTCTGCAGCGCCGCCTTCATCTGCTCGGCCGACTCGATCTGCTGCTCGAGCTTCTGCACCTGCTGCTGCAGCTTCTTCACCTGCTTCTGCTTCTCCTTGTCGATGGCCCCCGCACCAGCGCCGGGCTTCGCCACCGGAGCCACGTCCTTCGCCGGCTTGCTCTCCTTGCTCTCCTTCGGCGCCACCTTGCCGCCGACACCACCGGCCGTCAGCGCCGCGCGCGCCGACTCCGCCTTCGTCTTCTGCAGATAGAACGCATAGTCGCCGAGGTACGGCGTCAGCACACCATTCGCCACGTGCAGCACCTTGTTCGCCAGCGAACGGATGAAATGCACGTCGTGCGAGATGAACACCAGCGTGCCCTCGAACTGCTTCAGCGCGTCGACCAGTGCATCGATGCTGCCCATGTCGAGGTGCGTCGTCGGCTCGTCCATCAGCAGCAGGTTCGGCGGCGACAGCAGCAGCTTCACCAGCGCCAGCCGGCTCTTCTCGCCACCGCTCAGCACGTCGACCTTCTTGAACACCGAGTCGCCGGGGAACAGGAACGAGCCGAGCAGCGTGCGCACCTGCTGCTCGGTGACCTTGGCTTCGGTGTCGAGCGCTTCGGCCAGCACCGTGCGCTCGGGCTTCAGCATGTCGACGCGGTACTGCGAGTAGTAGCCGACCGAGACGTTGTGCCCGAGCCCGCGTTCGCCGCGCTGCGGCTGCAGCTTGTCGGCGAGCAGCTTCAGCAGCGTGGACTTGCCGGCCCCGTTCGGGCCGACCAGCACGATGCGTTCGCCGCGCTCGACCTCGAGGTCGACGCCGCGGTAGACCGGCGTGGTGCCGTAGGCGAAGTGCACGCCGGCGAGCCAGATCACGCGCTGGCCGCTGCGGATCGGCTGCGGGAAGCGGAAGCCGACCTTCTTGTCGTCAGAGGCCGGCGCCTCGATGCGCTCGATGCGTTCGATCTGCTTCAGCTTGCTCTGCGCCTGCGACGCCTTGCTCGCCTTCGCCTTGAAGCGGTCGACGAACGCCTGCAGGTGCGCGATCTCCTTCTGCTGCGTCTTGAACGCGGCGAGCTGCTGCGCGTCGGCGGCGTCGCGCTGCGTCAGGTAGCGGTCGTAGTTGCCGGTGAAGCGCACCAGCTTGCGATTGCGGATCTCGACGATCGCGGTGACCAGTTCGTTGAGGAACTCGCGGTCGTGCGAGATCACCAGGATCGCCCCGGGATAGCCCTGCAGGTACTGCTGGAACCACAGCAGCGACTCGAGGTCGAGGTGGTTGGTCGGCTCGTCGAGCATCAGCAGGTCCGGTTCCTGCACCAGCAGCCGCGCCAGGTGCGCGCGCATCACCCAGCCGCCGCTCAGTTCCTTCGCCGGCCGGTCGAAGTGCTCGGGCTTGAAGCCGAGCCCGGCGAGCAGCTGCTTCGCCTTCGCTTCGACCATGTAGCCGTTCTGCTCGTGGAAGCGCTCGTGCACGTCGTCGTGCAGGTCCTCCGGGTGCGCGGCCTCGGTCGGGTGCCCCTGGTCCCACGCCTTCACCTTGCGCATCAGCGCGACGAAGTCCGGCGAGATCTTGCAGGCGATCTCCACCACCGTCTCGTCGCCGACCGGCGCGCTCTCCTGCGGCAGGAAACCGATCGTCGCATCGCGGTCGCGCACGATGCGCCCTTCGTCGGCCGGCTCCTCGCCGAGGATCAGCCCGAACAGGGTCGACTTGCCGGCCCCGTTCGGCCCGACGAGGCCGATGCGGTCGCCGGTGTTCACCTGCAGGGCGGCGTCGGCGAACAGGACGCGGTCGCCGTAGGACTTGGAAACGCCGTGCAGGGTCAACATGGGGGGCGAAGAGTATGCAGACCGGGGCCACCGGCGGCCACGCCCCCGCGGCCCCCGTTTCGCCTCAACGGCGGCTCAGGGTCGCGACCAGTTCGTCGAGCGGTCGCTCCGGCCCGAGCGGCTCGCGGAAGTTCTCGAGCCAGAACACGGCGCGCTCGAGGTCGACCAGGAACCAGACCGGGGCTGCTGCTCCGCGCACGAGGCGCAGCCAGCGGCCCGCTGGCCAGCACAGATCGCCGGTCGTGCGCGAGTCGAACCCGACCGCCGCATGGGTGTCGTGCAGCACGAAGTGGCAGTACGCGCGCAACCGCCCCGACGCGTCGCGTTCGTGCACCGGAGCCCACGCGAACTGGAACCGCCAACGGCCATCGGCGGTGGCCGCGGGCGGTGGCAACACGTCCTCCGGCGGTGGTTCGGCAGCCGGCGTTGCCGCCGGCGGCGGCGCCGTCACCACTACGTCCTCGGCCGGGCGCACTGGCGCGTCGTCGGGCGGGCGCACCGGCGCGTCGTCGGGCGGCGCCACTTCGCCTTCGAGCTCGCGCGGCGGCTCGACCGGCGCTGGCGGCACGACCGGCCAGGCGGAGATCGCAGACGAACTGCCGTAGCGCTGCTGCAGCACCGCCACCGGCAGTCCACGAGGCTCCCCCGGCGAACGCCAATGACCGACCGCGAGGTCGACGGTGACCGGGAACCGCGCCTTGCTCGCCAAGGCGACGACGTCGAAGCGCAGCTGCGAGCCGTCGGCCGCGAACTCCGGCTCGGCGAGCGCCCACGCTCCGTCGGTGACGTCGAGCACCGGCAGCTGCAGCTGGTCGTGCCAGAGCTGCACGTCGGCGAAGCCATGGCGCCCTGGCGACGTCGGTCGCGACGCGCGCCACGACCAGGGTCCCGAGCGCCGTTCGATGTCGTAGGGGGTCATGACGAGTGCCGCGACGATCGGCGCCAATGTCCAGCTACCTGGACGAGCGCACAAGCAGGCCGCCGTCGCCGCCGAACACCGGCTCGCACCGCGCCGCGACGCATTGGCGGCGTCCTGGGGTCGTCCCGAGCCGGTACGGCGATTGACCGGCGCGAACCGCCGTGGCAATCCTCTCCGCATGATCCAGTGGAAGCTCGCAGTCGTCGGCCTCGCCGCCCTGTCCTCGCTCGCCTTCGTTCCGAACCAAGCGCCGTCCATCCAGGACCCGGCCGCCGCCGCCGCCACCCGCGCCGACGAGCCGTCGCTCGAGCAGCGCATGAAGGTCATGAAGCGCGCGTTCGCCAAGGTGAAGGACTTCGCCGCCAAGGGCGAAGGCACCGCCCCGCTCGCCGAGGTCGACGCGCTGCTGCAGAACGCCCTCGCGGCGCGCAACATGGTGCCGGAGATGGCCGCCGACATCGCCGAGGCCGACCGGGCGAAGTGGCTCGCGGCCTACAAGCAGGGCATGCGCGACACCGTTCGTTCGCTGCTCGATCTGGAGCAGGCGCTCGAAGCGGGCGACAAGGCGAAGGTGAAGGAACTCGCGGAAGCGCTCGGCAAGCAGCAGAAGGAAGGCCACAAGCAGTTCAAGAAGGACTGAGCGCCCACCCGCGGCCGAGCGAGCACCCCACCGCCGGTCCGCGGCAGCGCCCGCTGGCCGCGCGACCCGGCCGCTGCCCACACCCGCGGGCGACCGCAAGTCGCCCGCGGACAGGGAGGTTGCTGAAACGCAACCGGTACGACCGGGACCCGAAAAAGCGTTGGCCGCCGACGCGACCTGTTCCGTAGAAGTGCGCCCCCGAGCGCCCGCCCAGCGCCGGCCTTGCCGTCAGCGTCCCGAGTCAGCCGACCCCGAGCCAGCCGCCCCCGAGTCAGCCCATGCGGATTCCCCGTTCGCCGTCCGTTCTCGCTGCGCCCGTGCTCTCGCTGGGCCTGATGCTCGCCACGACGCTGTCGGCCCAGGAACCCGCGCCGCCGCCTTCGCCCCCGCCCGCGCCTTCGCCCGCGCCTTCGCCCGCGCCGGCGGAATCGACCACGGAAGCGGCGCCGACCGAGGCGACCCCCGAGAAGCCGACCCAGGCTCCCGCCGCACCCGAGGAACAGGGCCCCCGCCGCCCGCCGCGGCGCCAGCGCGCGCCGGTGTTCGTGATCGAAGCCGGCACCGTGCACCCCGTGTCCGGCCCGGCGATCACGGACGGCGTCGTCGTCGTTCGCGGCGAGAAGATCCTCGCGGTCGGCAAGCGCGGCGAAGTCGAGGTGCCGCCGAACGCGGTCGTGCGCACCTTCCCCGACGGCCACGTCTATCCCGGCCTGATCGACGCGCAGACCGACGCGTTCGCATCGGACGACCTGCGCAGCGACGGCAACGGCGACGGCGGCACCCACTTCGCCGACGACCTGCACAAGCGCGGCGACCGCAGCGACGAACTCGCCAAGGCCGGCGTCACCACGGCCTACGTGACCGTGCGGTCGCCGGCGCTGGTGCGCGGCCAGGGCGCCGTCGTGCGGCCGACCAAGGACGGCTTCACGCTGTGGGAAGGCAAGGAGCACGCGGCGCTGCAGCTGCGCATGACCCAGGGCCTCGGCGCGTCGCACGCGCTGCAGCGCCTGCAGCAGGTGCAGGCGGTCGACGCGCTGTTCGAGGGCCTCGACGAGTTCCGCAAGGCGAAGGACGAGCACGCCGAAGCGCTGAAGAAGTACGAGAAGGAGTTCGCCGACTACCTCGCCTTCCACGAGAAGAAGAAGGGCGGCGACAAGCCGGACGGCGACAAGAAGCCCGAACCGAAGCCCGAAGGCGCGCCGGCGGCAGCCCCCGCCGCACCGGGTGCTGGCCCGGGTTCCGGGGGCCCCGGCGGCGAAGGCCGGCGCCGGCGCGGCGGCCCGCCGCGCGAGGAGCCGAAGCAGGCGGGTGACGACACGGCGGCAGACGGGTCGACGGCAGATCCGGCTGCGACCGACGAGCAGGCGCTCGCGGCGGTGTTCACCGAACTGCTGGCGATGGCGATGCAGGACCCGAAGCCAGAGCCGGCGAAGCAAGAACCGGCCAAGCAGGAACCGGGCAAGCCCGACGCCGGCGGCGCTCCGCAAGGCGGAGCGGCCGAGAAGAAGGACGAAGGCCCGAAGCGCCCGACCTACCCGAAGAAGCCGCCGGAAGACTTGCAGAAGGACGCGCTGCTGGCGGTGCTCGACGGCGAGCTGCCGCTGCGCGTCGAGGCGCACCGCCCCGACGAACTGCGCGCGGCGCTGAAGCTGCAGCGCGACCGTGAGATCCCGGTGTTGGTGCTCGAGCAGGCCTACGGCGCGGACGCGGTGGCGAGCCAGCTGGCGCAGCAGGCGGTCGCGGTGGTGCTGACCGAAGGCCTGCCGGTGCCGCTGCCGGCCCCCTACGACGGCTTCCGGCCGGCAGCGCTGCCCAAGCACCTGCACGACGCCGGGGTGCCGTTCGCGATCGCGTCGGGCAACGCGCGCCTGTCGACTTCGCTGCCCCTGCTGGCGGCCGCCGCGGTCGGTGCCGGCCTCGACGCCGAACACGCGCTGCGCGCGATCACGCTGACGCCGGCCGAGATCCTCGGCGTCGCGAAGGACACCGGCTCGCTGCAGAAGGACAAGTTCGCCGACGTGCTGGTGACCGACCGACCGCTGTTCGCCAGCGACAGCCGCGTGCTGCTGGTGCTGCAGAAGGGCAAGACCGAATTCGAGGCCAAGTGATGAACCGCTGCTCTGCCGCGGCCCCGCGCGGGTCGCTTCTCCTGGCCCTCGCGAGCCTCGCCGCGACGACCGGTGCCTCGGGCCAGACGCAGGCCCAGGACCTGCTGGTGCGCTGCCAGACGATCGTGATCGCGCCCGACACCGTGCTGCAGGGCTCGGCCTTGCTGGTGCGCCAGGGCAAGGTCGCCTACGTCGGCGACGAGATCCCCGCCGAAGCGAAGACCGGCGCCAAGCTGGTCGACTACGGCGCTGCTGTGCTGGTGCCGGGCTTCGTGCTGCCGCCGACCACGCTCGGCCGCGAACGCGACCTCGCCGAAGGCGCCCTGCCGTTCACGCCCGACCTGCGCGCCGTCGAAGCGTTCGATCCGTGGCAGGAGGAACTGCTGCGCCTGCCGCAGCACGGCGTCACCTCGCTGCTGCTGGCACCGTCGCCACGCAACCTCGCCGGCGGTCTCGGGGCCCTGGTCAAGCCGGGCAACGAAGCCGCGGGCGGCCGCGTCGTGACCCCGGAACTGCATCTGGCCCTGTCGCTGGCGCAGGTGTCGCGCAATCCCGAGCGCGAACCGACCTCGCTGATGGGCGCGATCGACGCGCTGCGCACGGCGCTGCAGAAGGCCAAGAGCGGCCTGGCCACCGGGCCGGACGCGATGATCCTGCGCGGCGTGCTCGACGGCAGCCGCAAGGCCACGATCGCCGCCGACACCTACCCCGAACTGCTCGGCGCGCTCGATCTGGCCCGCGAGTTCGGCTTCCAGCCGGTGCTGCTCGGCGCCACCGAGGCCCACAAGCTGATGCCGCGCCTGCTCGAGCAGAAGGCGACGGTGGTGCTGCAGCCGCTGCGCTTCGACCAACCCGAACGGCAGCTGCAGCTGCCGCGCCTCTTGGCCGAGGCCGGCGTGCCGTTCTGCTTCGGCGGGTCGGCCGAGAGCCTGCGGCTGTCGGCGGTGCTGGCCGTGAAGCACGGGCTCGACCGCAAGACCGCGCTCACCGCGCTGACGCGCACGCCGGCGCAGACGTTCGACCAGACGACGCAGGTCGGAGCGCTGCGCCAGGGCTGCGGCGCCGACTTCGTCGTGTTCGGCGGCGATCCGCTCGACCTGGGTTCGCCGCACCTCGCCACCTGGATCGACGGAGCGTGTGTGCACGGCACGATGCCGACAGTCGGGGAACGCCCGAGCAGCGCCACGAAGTCGCAGAAGGCCGCCCCGGCCGCAGGAGTCCGCTGATGTCCCGTTCCTCGTTCGCCAGCCCGAACCTCGCCGCCCTGTCCCTGGCTGCACTGCTGGCCGCGGGCCTCGCGGCGCAGGCCCCGGCCCCCGCCCAGACCACCGCCCCCACCAACAACACGGGCCCGGTGGCCTTCACGCACGCGCGCCTCCTGCCCGGCGGAGCGCCGGCGATCGCCGACGGCGTGCTGGTGGTCCACAACGGCAAGATCACCGCCCTCGGCGGCGCCGACACGCCGATTCCCGAAGGGGCCAAGGTGGTCGACTGCCGCGGCAAGACGATCACGCCCGGCCTGATCGACGCGTCGTTCCGCACCGCGGCGAGCCTCGCCGACGCGAACGAACAGGGCAGCGAGGTGACGCCGCAGCTGCGCGCGCTCGACACGCTCGACCCGGAGGACAAGCTGCTGGCGCGCGCCCGGGCCGCCGGCGTCACCGCCGTGCACGTGATGCCCGGCACACGCAGCGTGATCGGCGGCCTCGGTTGCGTCGTCAAGACCGCCGGCAGCGAGCCGCGCACGATGCTGCTGAAGGAGGACGCGAGCCTGCGCATCACGATGGGCGCCGAGCCGTCGATGGGCAACCGCGCGATCCGCGGTGGCGAGGTCGACTCGATCTACTACCGCCGTCCGACCACGCGCATGGGCGTCGTCTGGGAGGTGCGCCGCTCGTTCTTCGACGCGAAGCAGGCGCTGGAGACCACCGCCGGGGCGCCGCAACCGGCCGATCCCGGCACCGTCGTGCTGCAGAAGGTGCTGCAGGGCCAGCTGACCGCGGTGACCACCGCGCGCAGCGAACAGGACCTGCGCACCGCGCTGCGCATCGCCGACGAGTTCGGCTACAAGACCGTGCTCGACGAGGCGCAGGACGCCCACCTCGTGCTCGACGAGATCCAAGCCGCGAAGACCACCGTGCTGCTCGGCGCGCCGAGTGCCACGCTGGTGGCCGGCACCGGCGCCCAGGACGGCGCCGAGCCGCGCTCCGCGACGGTGGCCATGCTGGCCGCGCGCGGCATCCCGTTCGTCATCACCACCGGCACGAACCTGCAGGCACTCGACCTCGTGCGCGAGGCGATGTTCGCCACGCGCAACGGCCTGACGCAAGCACAGGCGCTCGACGCAGTCACCCTCGAGCCGGCGAAGCTGCTCGGCATCGCCGATCGCACCGGCAGCCTGCAGAAGGGCAAGGACGCCGACTTCGTCGTCTGGTCCACCGATCCCCTCGACCCGGCCGCCGTCGCCGAGTCGGTCCACATCGACGGCATCTCCGTCCTCGCACCCCGATGATCGCCATGTCCCTCCGCAACTTCCTCCTCGGCGCCGTCGCCGTCGTCGCCGCCGCCGCCACCGGCTCGGCCCAGGACCTGCTCGCGGTCAAGGGCGGCAGGATCGTCCCGATCCAAGGCCCGGTGATCGAGGACGGCGTGCTGCTGATCGAGAACGGCCGCATCACCAAGATCGCCAAGACGGGCGAGGTCGAGATCCCGTGGGCCGCGAAGGTGATCGACGCCACCGGCAAGTGGGTGCTGCCGACCTGGGTGGTCGCCCACTCGCAGGGCGGCCAGCGCGGCTTCAACGAGAGCATGCAGAACGTGCCGTGGCTGTCGGTCGCCGACGCGATCGACCCGTCGGCGCCGTACTTCGAGGACATGCTGCGCACCGGCGTCGGCACGATCCACGTGCTGGCCGGCAACCAGACGCTGCTCGGCGGCTTCGGCATGGTGGTGCGTCCGTTCGGCCGCACCGTCGAGGACATGACCGTCGCCGGCAACACCGGCATCAAGATGTCGCTGTTCGCGGGCGGCGGCGGCCGGCTGCAGCAGATCCGGCGCCTGCGCCGGGCGCTCGGTGACGCGCGCGAGCTGCTCGCCGACTTCGAGCGCCGCAAGGCCGAGTTCGACAAGGAGAAGGCCGCCGGCGCGATCCCGGCCGACAAGACCTGGACCGAGGAGATCGACCGCACGAAGAAGGGCGTCGTCGACCTGATCCAGAAGAAGACCAAGGGCTGGCTGTTCGTGCCGAGCTTCGCCGAGGTCGACGAAGCGCTGCGCCTCGCCCAGGAGCTCGATCTCGTCTGCGTGCTGGGCAACAACATCGACGAGGCGATCGCGGCGATCGCGCGCCTGGGCAAGCCGGTCGTGCTCGACGAGAACCTCGAGTACTTCGAGACCAACGAAGAGACGCAGAAGGAGACCAAGTACTGCACGGCCAAACTGCTGGCGGACGCCGGCGTGCCGTTCGTGCTGACGATCGGCCAGGGTGGCCCGACCAGCAACGCGTGGTGGCAGCTCGGCACCTGCGTGCGCAACGGCGTGCCGCGCGAACTGGCGCTCGAGGCGCTGACGATCGGCCCGGCGAAGCTGCTCGGCCTCGACGCGCAGATCGGTTCGCTGGCCGAAGGCAAGCTCGCCAACCTGCAGGTCCTGACCGGCGATCCGCTGCTGGCGACCAGCTGGGTCGAGACCGTCGTGCTCGAGGGCAAGGTCGCCTACGAACGCAGCAAGGACGCGCGCCTGCAGTACCTGTTCGGCCCGGCCGCCGAGAAGGCGAAGGCGGCACCTGCGAAGGACGAGCCGAAGCCGGCCCCGAAGGCCGAAGCAGCGCCCGCCGGCGACGGCAAGCCAGCCGCAGGCACGGCCAGTGACGGCAAGCCGGCCGAGACGCCGAAGCCGACTCCGCAGAACGGCGGCACCGCCGCCGGTGAGGTTCGCTGATGCACCGGTTCCCATCGCTGCTCTCGCTCGCGGTCGCGGCGGCGCTGTGCGCCGCCGGCCTGCGGGCCCAGGCGCAAGGGCCAGCGCCCGCCGCCGACGAACCGCCGGCGCGCACGTTCGCGCTGCGCTGCGGCACGCTGCTGCTCGGCGACGGCACCACGGTGCTGCGCGATGCATGGCTCGTCGTGCAGGACGGCAAGATCGTGTCGGCGGGCACCAAACCGCCCGCCAACCTGGCGCCGAACGGCGACCTGCCGCTGGTCGACGCGCGCGACAAGGTGGTGATGCCGGGCCTCGTCGCGGTCGACTCGGAACTCGCCCCCGCGGCGGACTCCGACTACCAGCTGACGCCGGACGCGATGGCGCTCGACCAGTTCGACTTCGAACGCACCTACGGCCAGGCGCTGCAGGGCGGCGTGACGACCGCCTACGTGTCGCCGGGCCGCCGCCGGCTCGTCTCGGGCCAGGGTGCCGTGGTGAAGCTCGCCGGCAGCGATCTCGTCGCGCGCGTGCTGCAGGAAGCCCAGAGCCTGCGCATCGAGTTCGGCGACGCGGCGATCTCCGCCCCGCGGGTGTTCGAGCCGACGCCGCACCCGACCGACGACGAGCCGCTGGTGCCGGCGCGCATCCAGACGCCGACCGCGCGCATCAGCCTCCTGGCCGAGCTGCGCGCCGCGTTCGCGCAGGCGACCGACAGCGACCGGAGCCCCGGTGGCCAGGGTCCGGTCGAACACCGCTACGACGAACGCCCGCTGGCCGCGGTGGTCGGCGGCACGCTGCCGCTGCGCGCCGGTGCCTCGCAGGCGCAGGACATCCGCCGCGCGCTCGAACTGCAGCGCGAGCTCTCCGTGCGCATGGTGCTCGAGGATCCGTTCGAGATCGGTGCGCTGGCCCAGCAGGCGGCCGGCCAGCAGGTCGCGGCGACGTTCCGCGTGCCGGTCCGGTTCGGCCAGACGGTCGGCGGCGGCGAGAACCGCCTCGACAAGACGCCGCAGCCGCGCCCCGAGGCGCCGGCGAAGGCGGCGGCGGCCGGCATGCTGGTCGGCCTGGCGCCGGCGAGCGGCGTGTCGCTGCGCGACTACCTGATGGCGGTCGGCACCGCGGTGCGCCACGGTCTGCCGGCCGGCAAGGCGCTGCGCGCGGTCGGCATCGACGCGGCGACGATCCTCGGCGTGGCGGCGCGCGTCGGCAGCCTCGAGCCGGGCAAGGACGCGGACTTCGTCGTGCTGAGCGGCGACCCGCTCGCGGTCGGCTCGATGGTCGAACAGACCTGGATCGACGGCCGGCGCGTCTACGTGCGCGCCACCGACAGCCGCGTGCTGGCGGTGCGGGCAGGCCTGGTCCACGACGGCGAGGGCCGCGTGCTGCGTTCGGGCGTCGTGCTGATGCAGGACGGCCGCATCAAGGGCGTCGGCGAAGACCTCGCGATCCCCTACGGCGCCCAGGTCGTCGACCTGCCGAACGGCGTGATGACGCCGGGCCTCGTCGACGCGTTCTCGCACCTCGGCCTCGCCGGCGACGGCACCGGTGTGCCGGGTGGCGCGCCGAACCAACGGCTGCACGAAGCGATCGCGCACGACGACCCGATGTTCGCGCCGGCCCTCGCCGAGGGCATCACGACGGTGCTGGTCGCCGGCAAGGACGGCGGGTTCGTGTCGGGCCGCGTCGCCGCCGTGAAGACCGGTGCGCACACCCCGGAGTCGATGGTCGTGCGGCCGATCGTCGGCCAGCGCTTCGTGTTCGACGCGATCGGCCCGGACGCCACGAAGCCGCTCGCCGACCAGATCAACCGCGGCAAGCAGTACGTCGAGGCCTGGCGCAAGTACGAGAAGGAACTCGCCGAGTGGCAGGCCGGCAGCAAGCCAGCCCCCGCCCCCGCTCCCGAACCGGAGAAGCCGAAGGACGACGCGGCACCACCCGATCCGGTCAGCGGCGTCTGGGAGGCCGAGCTGGTGATCCGCGGCCAGCTGCGCATCGGCCTGTCGCTCGAGCTGAAGCTCGAGGGCACCAAGGTCACCGGCCAGGTGCGGCTGCAGCCGCCCGGCGGCGGCGACGAGGAGATCCCGCCGCAGCCGATCCAGAGCGGTTCGTTCGAGAACGGTACGCTGAAGCTCGAGTTCCGCGGCATGGGCGGAGGCGGCGGCATGACGCTCGAGGCGACGCTGAACGGCGACTCGCTGACCGGCAAGGTCACGCTCGGCCGTCTCGGCGAGCAGGAGGTCACCGGCAAGCGCACCAGCAAGACCGCGGGCGCAGCGGCGGCCCCGCGCCGGGCTGTGCGCAAGACCGACGAGAGCGGCAAGCCGAAGGCACCGAAGGTCGACGAGAACCTCGAACCGATGCGGGCGGCGATCGAGAAGCGCGCCACGCTGGTGGTGCGCACGAGCCGTGGCCCGGCGATCCGCGACGTGGTGCAGCTGCTCGAGAAGGAGCAGATCCCCTACGTGCTGCAGGGCGCCGAGGACCTGCTCGACGATCCGGCGCTGGCCTCGGGCAAGAAGCCGCCGGTGCTGCTCGGCCCGGAGACCGTCGTCGAGGAGCGCGGCAAGCTGCGCAACTCCGCCGCCGAGTTCGCCGACCGCGACCTGCCGGTGCTGTTCGGCAGCGGCGAGTGCGCGCTGGCGCGCCACCTGCCGCTGCACGTCGCCTACGCGGTGCGCTACGGCCTGAGCCCGACCGACGCACTCGCCGGGATCACCTCGGCGACCGCGCGCGCGTTCCAGCTCGGCGACCGCATCGGCTCGCTGCAGAAGGGCAAGGACGCGGACCTGGTGGTGTTCTCCGGCAACCCGTTCGAACCGCAGAGCCGCGTGCTGCTGGTCGTGTGCAACGGCCGGATCGTCGTCGACCGTCGGGAGGACAAGCCATGATCGCCTCGCTGCTCCGCCCTGCCTCGCTGCTCCGCACCGCCGCGCTGCTCGCCGCGGCGACCGCACTGGCCGCCCAGGACCCGACGCCGGCTGTGCCGGCCACCCCCGCGGCCGCAGCCCCTGCCGCAGCGCCCGCAGCGGCGGTGCCGGTGGTACCGCCGCCGAAGTTCGAGGTCTGGCACCCGCGCCGCCCCGCCACCGAAGCGGACCACCAGGTCGCGAAGTGGGGCCCGCGCGGCCTGCCGAGCCCCGGCTACGCGTTCCGCGCCGCGAAGGTGCTGCCGATCACCGCCGCACCGATCGTCGACGGCATCGTCGTCACGCGCAACGGCGTCATCGAGGCGATCGGCCCGGCCAAGAGCGTCACCGTGCCGCAGGGCTACCAGACGATCGACTGCGGCGACGCGATCCTGGTGCCGGGCTTCGTCGAGATGCACTGCCACATCGCGTCGGAGAGCTTCGACCTCAACGACACGGTGCACCCGACCAACCCCGAGTTCCGCACGCTCGACCTGATCGGCATGGAGCACGACCAGATCCAGGTGGCGCGCGCCGGCGGCATCAGCACGGCGCTCTACATCCCGGGCTCGGGCTCGAACATGGGCGGCTTCGGCACGATCACGAAGACGTTCGGTCGCTCGCCGGAGGAGGCGCTGGTGCGCTTCCCGGGCAGCCTGAAGATCGCCCAGGCCGGCAACCCCGAGCGCGGCAGCGGCGACCTCGGCACCGACATGATGGGCATGAGCGAGGGCATCCGGATGACCCTGCTCGACGGCATGCGCTACTGGCAGCAGCACGAAGCCTGGCAGCAGGGCAAGGCCGAGAAGCCGCAGCTCGACCCGACCCTCGAACTGCTGCGCGGCCTGTTCCGCCACGAGTACCCGGTGTCGGTGCACACGCAGATCTACCAGGTGGTGCTGCAGACGCTGCAGCAGCTCCGCCAGGAACTGGGGCTGTGGACGGTCGTCGTGCACGGCACGTTCGACGGCTACCGGCTCAGCGAGGACATGCTGCGCGCCGGCGTGCCGATCGCCGGCGGCCCGCGGCAGATCTACTTCGATCCCGACACCGGCCATGCCGAGGGTCTGTTGGCCAACTGGTCGCGCGGCGGCCAGCACGGCTGGCGCACCCCGGTGCTCGGCCTCGGCATGGACGGCGTCGGCGTCAACACCGACTCGCCGGTGATCGCCCAGGAGCAACTGCCGCTGCAGGCGGCGATGGGCGTTCGGCTCGGCTGGCCGCACGAATGGGCGCTGCGCGGGCTCACCATCAACGCCGCACGCTTCGCCGGCATCGAGCACCGGGTCGGCTCGCTCGAAGTCGGCAAGGACGCCGACCTCGGCATCTGGAACGGCGACCCGGTCGACCCGCGCTCCCACGTCGAGATGATGGTGATCAACGGCACCATCTGCTACCGCCGCGATCCGAAGCGCCCGGCCTGGTGAGTTCCGGCGCCGCACGCCCCACGTTCCCATGATCCACCCGCTGCGCCAGTTGCCGCTCGTCGTGCTCGGTGCCACCGCCCTCGTGGCGGCGCTGGGTGCCACGGCATCGGCGCAGACGCAGCCGACCGCGCACTTCGCCGCGCGCCTGCTGCCGGTCGACTCGCCACCGATCGACGACGGCGTGCTGGTGACCGAGAACGGCAAGATCACGGCGATCGGCCCGCGCCGCAGCACCACGATCCCCGCCGACGCGGTGCGCGTCGAGCACGGCGACCTGTGGCTCAGCCCAGGCTTCGTCGACCTGCACCACCACGTCAGCGGCGGCGGCGGCGACATCAACGACATGGTGCTGCCGACCAACGCCGAGCTGCGCACGCTCGACGTGGTGAAGCCCTCCGAGGAGATGATCGCGCGCGCCTGTGCCGGCGGCGTCACGACGACGCTGTTCATCCCGGGCTCGGGCACCAACCTCGGTGGCTTCGGCGTGCTGCTGAAGATGCTGCCGGACGGCCCGTTCGAGGCGATGGTGGTGCGCGAGCTCGGCGCGATGAAGGTGGCGCAGGGCTACAACCCCGAACGGCAGAGCGGCGACCTGGGCCAGCTGCGCATGGGCAGCAGCGACCTGCTGACCGAACGGCTCGCCGCGGGCCAGGCCTACGCCGCGGCGTGGCGCGCGCACCACGAACAGGGCGCGCCGGCCCCGAGGTTCGACCCGGCGCTCGAACAGCTGCGCGCGGTGTTCGACGGCCAGGTGCCGGTGCTGATCCACACCGCCGGCCTGCGCGACTGCATCGCCACGTCGCGCATGTTCCAGGATCGCTTCCCGGTGCGCATGGTGCTGTCGCACGGCTGCTTCGACGGCTGGCTCGGCGCCGAGGCGCTGGCGCTGCGCAAGACGCCGCTGAACCTCGGGCCGCGCATGTACGAGTTCGATCGCGAGGGCCGCATCCAGGGCATGTGCCAGGCCTACTGGGACGCCGGCTGCCACGACCTGTCGATCAACACCGACGCGCCGGTGGTCGCCGCCGAGGAACTGCAGTTGCAAGCGGCGATGGCGATCCGTCTCGGCCTGCCCTACGAAGCGGCGCTGCGCGCGCTGACCCTGCAACCCGCCCTGCAGATCGGCTGCGCCGATCGCACGGGCTCGCTGACCGTCGGCAAGGACGCCGACTTCCAGATCACCGCCGGCGATCCGCTCGACCCGCGCCATGCACCGCGCGAAGTCTGGATCGAAGGCACCAAGGTCCACCCCGTTCGAACCGGAACCGTGCGATGAGCATGCAGAAGAGAAGTCTCGCGATCCTGCTGGCGCTGGCGGCGACCAGCGCTGCGGTGGCCCAGGACAGCCGCCCCGTCGCGTTCGTCAACGCGCGCCTCGTCCCGATCAGCGGTCCGGTGATCGAGCGCGGCACGCTGGTGGTGAAGAACGGCAAGATCGAAGCGATCGGTGCCGACGTCGCCACGCCGCCCGGCGCGCGCGTCATCGACGCCAACGGCAAGACGATCCTGCCGGGCCTCGTCAGCGCGGTGTCGCGCGCCGGCCTCGGCGGCCCACCGCCGCGCCGAGAGGAAGCGCAAGCCGGTGGACGCCGGCGCGGCGGCCCTGTGCCGATGCCGTCGGGTGGCGGCGGTGGTGGCAGCGGCAACCGCGCCGCGACCAAGATCGCCGACGGCCTCTACGGCAAGCAGCCGGTGTTCGGCGAACTGCTGCGCCTGGGCGTCACGACGCTGGCCCTGACGCCGAACGGCTTCGGCTTCCCCGGCCAGGGCGCCCTGCTGCGCCCCGACGGCAAGACGACCAGCGAACTGGTGGCCAACGACGGCGCGTTCGTGCTGGTCGCGATGACCCGCACCACCGAGACCAAGAAGCTGCTGAAGGAGACCTTCGAGAAGGCGAAGCAGGTCGTCGAGGCCCGCAAGAAGCCCCCCGAGCCACCGCCCGCGCCCGCGGCGGCGCCGGCCGCCGGCGACGGCAAGCCGGCGGAGAAGCCACCGGAGGCCAAGGAGCCGCCGAAGGGCGAGCAACCGCCGAAGCCAGAACCCAAGCCCGAACCGAAACCGGAGCCGAAGCCAGAACCCAAGCCGGAACCGAAGCCAGAACCCAAGCCGGAACCGAAGCCCGAGCCCAAGCCCCAGGACCGCCCGCAAGGCCAGGGCGGCCAACCGCAACCGGAGGCCCAGAAGCGGCCGGAAGCGCCGAAGGACCCGAACCTCGAGGTGGTCGCCGACCTGCTGGAGGGCAAGCAGCGCGCGTTCGTGCAGATCGACAGCGCCGCGGACTTCCTGCACTGGCAGGCCGCGGTCGCCGACGACGTGAAGTTCCCGCGCGCGGTCGTCGTGTCGCGCCACGACACGCTCGGCGGCACGGTCGACCACGTGATCGAGCCGCTGAAGGCCTGGCAGTGCCCGGTGCTGCTGCCGCTCGACATGACGACCGTGCCGCGCTCGCGCTTCTTGATCCACCCGAGCAAGCAGCTGCACGACGCCGGCATCGAGATCGGCTTCCACCTCGGCGACACCCCGCAGACGGTGCGCTACGTGTTCTTCCGGCTGATGGAACTGGTGCGCTACGGCCTGCCGGCCGACGTCGCCCTGCGCGGCATCACGCAGGTGCCGGCCAAGGCACTGGGCGTCGACAAGGAAGTCGGCGTGCTCGAAGTCGGCAAGCGCGCCGACCTGCTGGTGTTCCAGGGCGATCCGCTGGCGCCGACCGGCCAGCTGGAGAGCGTGTGGCTGCAAGGCCGCGAAGTGCCGCAACAGCCGTGACCCGACGAGCCCCCCTACCCGCACAGCCATGATCCGCCTCCCCCACCTGCTCGCGACCGCCACGCTGTTGCTCGCGACGTTCGAACTGCCGGCCCAGGGCCGCGGCCGCCGCGGCCCACGCCCGGGCGGCGAAGGCGCGCCGACCGCCGAGGCTCCATCCGCCAAGCCCGCCGAGGCCCAGAAGCCGAAGAAGTACACCGCGATCGTCGGCGGCGACGTCTACCTCGGCACCGGCCAGCGGCTGTCCGGAGCGACGGTGCTGCTCGCCGACGACAAGATCGACCAGGTCGGGCACAACCTGACACTGCCCGAGGGCACCACCGTGATCGACGCCAAGGGCAAGACCGTCTGCCCCGGCTTCGTCTGCGTCTCCGGGGCCGGCATGGGGGCCGGCCGCTCGGCTCCGTTCGCCGACTCGGTGAACCCGTTCGACCCGGAGATCAAGCAGGGCCTGGCCGCCGGCATCACGTCGTTCCTGGCCGGCAACGCCGGCTCGGGCAACACGCCGAGCGGCGGCAACGCGGTGATCAAGCTGGCCTACGGCGACGTGAAGGGCATGGTGGTCCGCGAGGACAGTGTCGTCGGCATGCGCGTGCCGTTGAGCCTCGGCGACCGCGAGAAGCTCGAGGAGCAGGTCAAGCAAGCGAAGCAGTACCTGGTCGCCCTGGCCGAGTTCCCGCAGAAGAAGGCCGCCGATGCGAACGCCAAGGAGCCGCCGATCCCCGGCGGCACCGAGAAGATCGTCGCGGTGCTGCGCGGCGAAGCCAGGCTGTGGATCCAGGCCGGCGGCGGCGGCTTCAACCCGTTCGGGGGCGGCCGCCGCGGCGGTGCTGCGCGCGCCAACGACGTCGACGCGATCCGGCAGGCCCTCGAGGTCGCGAGGCTGTTCGGCACCGGCGTGGTGCTGCAGAAGCCGACCAGTGCCTGGCTCGTGCCCGGCGAGATCGCCGGAACCGGCTCGATGGTGGTGCTCAGCCCCCGCGACCGGGTCCCGGCCGATCCGACCGACCCCGAAACCACGGGCAGCAACCTCGCCAGCGCGGCGATCCTCGCCGAGGCGGGGGTGCCGGTGGCGGTCACCTGCCCGGTCGGCATGTTCGGCGGGGCCGCGGTCGGCACCAGCGGCATCCTCGGCCAGGACCTGAACACCCCGCACGTCGACGCCGCGTTCGCCGTGCGCGGCGGGATGGACAACCACAAGGCCCTGCGGACGCTGACCTTGGATGCCGCCAAGATCCTGGGAGTCGAGGCCCGGATCGGCTCGCTCGAGCCGGGCAAGGACGCGGATGTCTTGATTCTCTCAGGGGATCCGTTGCACTATGCCACCTTCGTGACGACCGCCCTGGTCAACGGCAAGGTCGTCTACGAGAAGGCCAACGAGCCCCTCTACCGACACATCGAGCGGTGACGCCCGCCTCCTAGGCGCGAGCCGCTGCCAGCCTGGCGGGCCGACCGACCCGCCCTACGGATTCCGCGAGCCCATGAGCGTCGAAAGCCTGAAGGAACTGGACGACTTCTTCCGCAGCATGCGGCAGGCGTTCAACAGCCGCGACCTCAAGACC
>JAEUHU010000417.1 GCA_016793305.1 Planctomycetota bacterium | reverse complement strand
CAGCAACGGCCTGCAGCAATCTCGCATGCACCGAGCGTGAACCGATGGCTCTCGAACATTCGCGCCTTCTCGCTGCCTCTCTGACCGCTGCCGTTCTCGGCGCTTCCTGCTCGACCTCTGGCGAGGCGAGCCCAACGCCCGTTCCGGAGACTCCGACGAGCAGTGGCGCTGCAGGTGGTGGCGCTGCAGGTGGTGGCGCTGCCGGCAGTGACATCACCCGTCAGGACCCGCAGGATCCCGCCTCGACCGAAGAGCGGGTCGACCGCGAACGTCGTCGGGCCCTCGCCGAGCGCGGCCTCCAAGTCGCGAAGGCGCTCCGAGGGAACGGCGACTTGCAGAGTGCCAAGAGCGAGCTGCTGAAGGTGCTCGAACTGCTGCGCTCCGATGCGGCGACACGCGCCGCTGGCCTCGGCGAGACGCGCGACGAAGCGCGCTTGCTGCTCGCCGCCGTGCAGGCCGAACTCGGCGAACCGGTCGGGACCCTGAAGACCTGGCAAGAAGAACAGCAGCGGCTGCGCACGATCGGCGAAGAGCGCGCCCGCGCCGACGTGATGAGCGCGATGCAACGCGCCCAGGACAAGCTCAACGGCGTCACGTCGACGCAGGTCACCAGCGCAGCGATCGAAGAGCTGCGCGTCGCGGCGCTGACCATCGAGACCAAGAGCGACATGAACTGGGGCGATCTGCCGGCCCAGGTCAAGCTGCTGCAGGCCGAGGCCGCGCGCGTGCACGACGAACTGTCGCGCTCGCTGCAGGCTTCTGAGAACGCGAAGCAGCAGGCGCTGCTGCGCGCCCAGAATCGTGAGGCCGCGGAGCTGCTCACGCTGCGCGTCGAGAACCTGCTGCGGGAGTCGCAGAAGGCCTTCCGCGAACGCCGCTTCGACCGCTCCAGCGAGCTTGCGGAGCAGGCCCTGGCGCTCGACCGTCACCACCGCCTCGCCGGCGAGATGCTGACCGCGGCCCGCAAGGCGGCCCGCCAGACGAGCAACGACGAGTACTGGCGCGTCCGGGCTCTCGAAGTGCGCAGGATGCTCGAGGCGGCCGAAGAGCTGAAGACGCCGCAGACGGAGATCCTGCACCCGGATGCAGCGACCTGGGACCGCGCCAATCGCCGCGTGACGCGCACGACGCCGACCGCGGTCGTGACCGAAGAGGACCGCATCGTCACCGACAAGGTGAAGACGAAGTCGATCGGCACCATCACCTTCACCGCCGAGAACGGCGGCTACCTGGAAGTGGTCAAGCTGCTGCAGGCCTTGACCGAGGTCCAGATCATGGTGACGCAACGCGCCAAGGAGGCGATCGAAGCCGCCGGCTCGAAGCTCGAGGGCACGCTGGCCGGCACCGAGACCCTGGCGAACGTGCTCGACACGATGGTCGCCAAGAACCCGCAGCTGTCGTGGAACGTGCGCTTCGGACTGGTCGTCATCGGCGGCGCCGCCGAGGGTGTCGGTCCGATCGCGACCGAGATCTACCCGGTCCGCGACCTGCTCTACGATCGCACCGACTTCATCCCGCCGTCGATCAAGGAGATCCCGGGCAACAACCAGGACGAGAGCCCGCGCTCGGGCGGCGAGGAAGAAGAGCCCCGCCCGGCCATGACGACCGACCACCTGACGGGGCTGCTGACCCTCGCCGCCAAGGTGGCCGTCAAGCGCGACGTGTTCACCGAAGAGGGCAACAAGCTCGAGGTCGACGACACCGGACTGCTGGTCGTGACCGCCCCCATCGACGCGCACCAGGCGATCGGCGCAGCGCTGCGCGACATGCGCCGCTTCCAGACGGCCATCGTCAGCATCGACTCCAAGTTCCTGACCCTGTCGCGCAACTTCCTGCAGGAGGTCGGCATCGACTTCCGTGGACTCGGCGGTTCGGGCAACAAGGGTGACATCGTCACCCTGGACGACCTGACCAACGGCTTGGTCAACAACACGTCGCGTGGCCTCGACAACGGCGGCACCCAGGACCCGGCCGCCAACCCCTTGGCCGGCGCGTTCTACAACGACGGCGGCGACGGTGACTTCCGCGCCCGCACCGAGAACATCTTCGGCACCGACCTCGGTCGCGCGCTGAGCCCGACCGGCGGCCTGACCGCTGGCTGGACGCTGCTCGGCGACACCCAGCTGAACATGATCCTGCGCGCCGTCGAGAAGCGCGAGGACTCCGAGGTCGTCAACAGCCAGGTGCTGTCGATCGTCGACAACGCGCGCGGCCACGTCGCGGTGATCAACCAGACCAGCTACGTGCGCGACTTCGACGTCGAGGTCGCCCAGTCGTCGTTCATCGCCGACCCGATCGTCGACGTGATCCAGGACGGCTTGGTGCTCGACGTGCAGCCGATCATCCTGAACGACCGCAAGCACATGCTGCTCAGCCTGACCCCGACGGTCGCCGAGCTGCAGCGCCCGATCCAGACGTTCACGACGTCGCTGGCCGGCTCGACGCTCCCCGTCACGATCCAGCTGCCGACGCTGACGGTCACCACGTTCGCCACGACGGTGACCGTGCCGGACGGCGGCTCGGTGATGCTCGGCGGGCTGCGCAAGGTGCTGACCAAGGAGCGCCGCGCCGAGATCCCGCTGTTGTCGAGCCTGCCGCTGGTCTCCTTCTTCTTCAAGCAGGAGGGCAGCGTCGACGAGAACCAGAACCTGATGGTGCTGGTGCGCGCCAAGATCACCGACATCGAAGAGATCGCGCGCGCGAAGTAGTCCGGTCGGTGCAGAAGCGCGCCGCACCGCGGCTGTGCATGGACTCGAGGGCCGCCCATGGGCGGCCCTCGGTGTTTCCAGGTGGCGAGCCGCTTGCCCCCGCGGCCGAAAGCGCCGAAAACAGCGCGCCATGGCGCAGCAGTCCCTCGACGCGATCTTCTTCGACATCGACGACACGCTGTTCTCGACCACCGAGTTCGCCGGCAAGGCCCGCCGGGCCGCGATCGACGCCATGCTCGGAGCTGGCCTGCGCGCCGACGCCGGCGAGGCGATGCGCGAACTCGAAGAGGTCATCACCGAGTTCTCGAGCAACTACGGCAGCCACTTCGACAAGGTCCTGGACCGGCTCGGCCCCGACTCGCACCGCGACCGCAACCGGGCCGTGATCGTCGCCGCCGGCGTGGTCGCCTACCACGCGACCAAGACCCACGAACTGAAGCCACCCGAGGACGTCTACGAGGTCCTGCAGTGGCTGGCCTCGACCCCGCTGGTGCGCGGCATCGTCTCGGCCGGCATCACCATCAAGCAGGCCGAGAAGCTGGTGCGCCTGGGCATCCTGCCGTTCCTGACCCCGAAGGCGCTGTTCTTCACCGACCAGGTCGGCTTCAGCAAGCCGAACCCGAAGCTGTACCGCCGCGTACTGCAGAACCTGGCCTTGTCTCCCCAACGCTGCCTGTACGTCGGCGACAACCCGACGCACGACATCGACCCCTGCAACCGCGAAGGCTGGTCGACGGTCCGCATCCGCCGCAGCGGCCGCCACGCCACCGAACAGGGCGCCACGCAGCCCAAGCACGAGATCCGCGACTTCCACGAGTTGCGGCGGATCCTGCAGGATCACTACGGCATTCGCTGAGACCGAGGCCTTCGCGCTGCGTCCTGGGTGGCGATGCCGCTGCCCGTGGCGGACGGCAGCGCGGTCCGAGGCCTGATGCGTGCCGGCCCTAGCTCAGCTGTTCCCAGAAGTCCGCCGGCATGTCGTGCGCGATCTTCAGCGCTCCGTTCGCGCCGCCGTAGATCGGCTCCTCGATCCGGATCACCTTGCCGCCGCCGAGCCGCTCCTTCATCGCCCGCTCCACCGCGGTGTCGAGGCCCTTGATCATCGAGCCACCACCGGCGAGCAGCACGCGGTTCTTCAGCCGGGTCTGGAACTCCGGATCGAACGACGCGATCAGCTTGTGGATGCCGCGCACGATCGGGTCGATCAGGATCGAGCAGGCACCCTTGATCTGCTCGGTCAGGTCGAACGGCGTCGGCTTGCCGTCGACCGGCAGGTCGACCATGCAGCGCTCCGAAGGGTCGCCGACGTAGCCGTAGCGCTCCTTGATGTCCTTCACCATGTGGATGGTGAACTGGGCCCCCGGGCAGGTCTCGGTGATGCGCTTGCTCAGCTCGGCGTCGACCGCGTCGCCGGCGATGTCGAACATCACCTGGTCGGCTTCCTCCGGCATCGTGCCGTGCATGCGGCAGAGGTCGGTCGTGCCGGCCCCGATGTCGATCACCAGCACGTCCTCGAGCCAGTCGAGGCCGTAGGCGACCGAGAACGGCTCGCTGCACAGCATCACCGAGTCGACGTGCGCCCGAGCCGCTTCGATGATCGCCTCGCGATTCTTCACCGACGCCTCGGCGGGCGCGCCGATCACGCAGTAGATCAGCTCGTCCTTGCGCGGCTTGGCCAGGCGGATCGCTTCGCCGATCAGGTCCTGCGCCGCCTTCAGGTTGGCCTTCGCCTCGGCGTCCTTCGCGGCGTCGCCGGTGTACTTGAGCACGCCCTTCTCGAGCGGCTTGTAGAGCTTCAGCGACAGGCGCTTCTCGAGCGCCTCCTTGCCGAACAGCACGTCCTTCTTCAGCAGCTTCTGGCTGACGACGTCCTTCGGGTAGCCGACCATCGAGTAGACGGTCTCGCGCACGCCGTTGCTGGCCGAGATCGAAGTCCGCGACGTACCGAGGTCCATGCCGATGTACAGCACGCCATGGTCCTTCTTGGGTTCGCCGCCTGGCTGATTTCCATCGCTCATCGTTCGTTTCCTGTCGGTCCTTTCGCTTGGTGAATGCTGGTCAGGCGCCACCCGGCTTCTTCTGCAGCTTCAGGTTCGCCTTGAAGATCTCCGCCATCAGTTCCTTCTTCTTGCCGGCCTGCTGGTCGCTGAGGTCGAGCCCCTGGACCTCGCGGTAGACCGACGAGATGCCGCCGTCGAGCGACTTCATCGCGGCGACCTGCTGCAGCCGCTGCTCGGTCTGCGCCAGCGAGTCGTTGAGCTTCTTGATGCGGCGCTGCAGGTTGTCGACCTCGCGGTCGCGCAGGGCCTTGCGGGCCTCGTCGGCCGCCTGCCGCTCGCCGGTGACGACGTTCATCACCAGCTCCATCAGCCGCTGTTCGACCGCCGACACCGCGATGCCCGGCGTGGTCGCGAACGACTGCACGACCTCGGCGACCTTGCGGGCGATCGCGGCGTTCTCCCCGTCGTAGCGGGTCGCCAGCTCGAGCGCGTCCTGTTCGAGCTTCAGCTGCAGCGCCTGGCTCTGCTGGGTGATCTCGCGGCGCAGCTGGTCGACTTCCTCCTCGGCGCGCTCGCGCTGCTGCTCGATCTCCGACTTCTCGCGCTGCAGGTCCTCGTTGCTGCGCAGCAGCCGGAGGAACTCGGCCTTGGTCGCGTCGGCCACGGCCTCGCGCTCGACCCCGACCAGCCGCGACTTCAGGCTGCGATGCACCGCGGCCTCGATCAGCGCGATGATGCGGTCGATGCCGAGCACCGAGACCTGCTGCACGCCCTTCTTCTTCAGGCTGTCCAGCGAGGTGCGGAACGACATCTGCCGAACCGCGTCCTTCAGCGTCTCCTTGAAGCCCACGATCAGCCTTCCTCGCCGGGCTCGGAGTCGTAGGCCAGCCGCTGGTCGCTGTCGGGATCGCGGCCACGCAGTTCGGCGACGAAGGTGCCGAGCACGTTGCCGCCCATGTCCTGCAGCACCCGCACCGCTTCGCGGGTCTGGTTCTTGAGCGAGCGCTCGAGGCGCACCGTCACCAGCGTGCCGTCGGCGCGGCCGGCCAGCACGCCGGCATCGGTCGCGGCCAGCACGGGCGGCGAGTCGATGACGATGTACTGGAAGCGTTCCTTCAGGTGGTTCAGCAAGTCGTCGAGGCGCGAGCTGCCGAGCACCTCGGCCGGGTTGCTCACGCGGGTCCCGGCCCCGAGCAGCATCAGGTTGCGGTAACCAGCCGGCCGCAGCACCCGTTCGACCGGCACACGCCCGAGCAGCACGTCGGCGACGCCGGCCTCGGCGTTGAGGTTCAGGTAGCGCTCGCAGCTCGGCCGCCGCAGGTCGGCGTCGACGATCACGACCTCCTGCCGCTCCATCTCGGCGAACGCCATCGCCAGGTTCAACGCCGCGATGGTCTTGCCTTCCTCGCGCACCGCCGACGTGACCACCAGGGCCTTCGGCTCGCCGTCGGGGTTCATCGCCACCAGCCGGTTGCGCAGCGCGCGCACCTGCTCGGCTCGGTAGCTGGCCGGCTCGTGGAACAGCACCAGGTACGGATTGACGGCGCGGTCGACGACCACCAGGACGTCGTCCGGGTTCGGCGGCAACGGGTTCGGGTCGGTCGGCTTGCGGCGGAACATCGCGGTCGCGGCGCACGGGAGCCGCAGCCGTGTTTCGGCGCGGCCGGGTGGCCCACTTGTCGAGAGATGCGGCCAGGATCGTCGTGCGAGCCCGGCCCGAGGTGCGCGCCACCAGCTTCGGCCGGTGGCACCGGCGCATCGCGGCCGATCGCCGGCGGCGCTGCTTCCTCTATATCCCGCGACGGCCAACGGGGCTACCGCAAGTTCCCGGGTGGGCGAGGCCGCCCGGGTGCGACGCCCCGCGAACCTGGCTCCGTCGGCTCAGCGTCCGCCCGTCCCGCTGCCGCTCGACGGCTGCGGCGCCCCACCCGAAGGCGGCACGGTGTCGCCGGGACCACTGGCGCCACCCGGCCGCGCACCCCGCGACGGCAGCTCGCCCTTCTTGGTCTTGGCGTCGAACGTGGTCTCGCCGCGCTTGAACGTGAACGTGACCTCGTCGCCTTCGACCTCGCGCGCGATCTGGAACACCTGGCGCGCCCGCTCGATCTCTTCGCCGGCGACCTTGATCAGCACGTCGCCCTTCTTGACGCCCATCAAAGCGGCGCGCCCACCTTCCTTGACGCTGGTGAACGTCAAGCCGTCCAGTTCGGCTTCGAACCAACCCGCCGCGAACGCGGCCGATTGGTTGCCGCCGGTGGCCCCGACGCCGGTGCGGTCGAGCAACTCCGGCAGGTTGGCGGTGCCCAGCGCCGCGAGTGCGACCACGGTCGCGGTGTGGCGCTGGTACTCCTCGATCGCCACGTCGATGGTGTCCCACTGGGTGTGCCAGGTGTGCTGGAAGTAGTTGCTGCGCCCCTTGAGACCCCAGTCGAGGCCGGGCACGCCGGCGGCGATGAACGACGCGTGGTCGCTGCCGCCGCCGCCGGAGACGCGTTCGACCTTGCGCAGCTCGAACACCGGCTTGTCCCAGCCGGCGTCGGGCGCCCGCAGCAGCCGCAGCACCTCGGCGAACACCGGCTCGAGCTGCGCATGCATGCGCTCGGTGACGGCGAGACTCTGCGCCCAGTTGGTGCCGGTGTCGTGGTTGAACACCGCCGAGACCTTGGCCATGTCGGTGCGGTGCTTCTGCACGTAGGCACGACTGCCGAGCAGACCCTGTTCTTCGCCGCCCCACAGGCAGAAGCGGATCGTGCGCTTGGGCTTCACGGAGACCTTGCTGAGGATGCGGGCCGCTTCGATCGTGGTCGCGGTACCGGTGCCGTTGTCGGTCGTGCCCTGCACCTGGTGCCAGCTGTCGAGGTGCGCCGAGACGATCACCACCTCGTCGGGCTTCTCGGTGCCGCGCAGCGTCGCGATCACGTTGTGCAGCGTGATCGGACCGGCGCGGAACTCGTTCGGGATGTCGAACTCGCAGACGACCGGCTTGCCGCCCTCGACGTGGCCGAGCAGCGTGTCGAAGTG
>JAEUHU010000383.1 GCA_016793305.1 Planctomycetota bacterium | reverse complement strand
GCACCGCTCTCGACCTCGCGCTGCACCGTGGCGAGCAGCAGTTCGGCGGTGGCGACGTGGCGCTCGGCGGTGGCGTCGAACGTGGTGCCGACGCACTCGACGCCCGGCAGCGCCGCACACGCGGCCTTGGCGGCGGCGAGGTCCTCGGGTCGCTGGTCGAACAGGCCGAGGCGGATCCGCACGTCGGGGTTCGCCGCGAGGATCGCCGCGGCGAGTTCGGCGAGGTGGGCGGCGCGCGGCCAGCTCGCCGGCAGCCGCAGCAGGGCGCGCTGCCCGCGGCACCAGGGCGCCAGCGCGGCCGTGGTGCGCCACAGCGGCAGGTCCCCGCCGAGCGGCAGCGGCACCGTCGCGACGATCGGCTGCAGCGCGCCGAACGCCGGCCGCAGGCGCGCTGCTTCAGGCGGGCTGCCGTCGACCGTGTCGACGTGCAGCAGCGCGAAGAACCGTTCGTTGCCGCGGGGTGGGCGGATCGCCCCGCGCACGCGGTGGCCGCTCTGCAGGTTCAGGCCGCGCACCTGGCTCGGGCTGAGGTAGACGTCGGCGGCGCCGGCGACCAGATCGTGGCCGGGGAAACGCAAGAAGCCGAACCCCTCGGGCAGCAGCTCGAACACACCGTCGACGTCGCAGCGTTCGGGGCCGTCGAGCTGGTGTCGGAACCACGCGGCGAGCAGTTCGTCGCGCTCGAGGTGGGGTTCTGGGGCCGCACCCGCTGCGGCCAGCTGGCGGCGCAGCTCGGCGCCGGACCAGTCGGTGCAGCAGCTGGTGGCCGTGGCGAACCGCGGCGAAGGGGGCTTGGTCGTCATCGAAGCGTGGCCAGCTGGTGCAGGATAGCCGCCACCTGGGCGGCCATCGCCTCCCGTCCGCCGCCGTTGTCGACCACGAAGCGGGAACGCGCACGCTTCTCGGCGAGCGGCAGCTGGGCCTGTTCGCGGCGCGCCAGCTCGCCGTCGGCCCAGCCGCGCGTCCTGGCCCGGGCCTGGCGGACCGGTTCGGGGGCGTCGACGAACACCACGTGGTCGCAGAGCTCGTAGAGCCCGTTCTCGAACAGGAGCGGCACGTCGAGCAGCACCGAGTGGCCGGCGCTGCGGGCGGTGCCGAGTTCCTGGCGGATGGTGGCGCGGATGCGCGGGTGCAGGATCGCCTCCAGGCGGGCGCGCGCCGCCGGGTCGGCGAACACGCGCGCCGCCAGCGCTGGCCGGTCGAGGCGGCCGCCCGCGATGGCCGACGGCCCGAACGCGGCTTCGACCTCGGCCAGCACTTCGGGCAGGTCGCTGGTCGCCCGGGCGATCCGATCGGCGTCGACCGGCACCAGCCCGTGCAGAGCGAACCGTTCTGCCACCGCCGATTTGCCGGCGGCGATGCCGCCCACGATGCCGATGACGACGGGGCTTGCCGGTCGGAACGGGGCAGGGGCTGGGGTGCCGGTTGGCGGATCGGCCGTCATGGCGCGGATCGTGGAGTAGACTCGATCGAGGGACAAGCTGCGCCGAGAAGCGCCGCCTTGACCTGTCCTCCTTCCTACCTAAGATCCGCAACCCCTCGCGCCCTCGGCCCGAACGGCATCCACCGTCCGGGCGCGCTCGTGCCCTCGAGCGTGGCGTCCACCCGACTGCCTTCGAGACAGACCCCCTGATCTCCTCTCCCCGCCGCCCTCACCCGGCGGAGACCCGAACAGACCCCTTGGAGCTGGTTCCAATGCACAATCGTCAGAGCGGCGCTGCCCACGTCCCGATGATGTTCTTCCTGCTGCTGCTGATCCTGTTTCTGGCAGCAGTCTCGTTCGCCTGGATCAACCAGACGAAGAACAACGAGCTGGTCGACAAGAACGCCTCGATCCAGCAAGACATCAACGCGCTGAAGGCCAAGGAGATCCTCTACCAGCACTACATCGAGGACGTCGGCAATGTGATTGGCATGCCGGGCAAGTACACGGGTCGCAAGGCCTCCGAAGGTGTCTACGAGGGCGCGTCCCTCGAGGGCATGGTCGGCCTGATCAACCCGCAAGCCTTGAGCCAGGTGATGGACAAGGCCCTCGCCGACGCGGAGCTGGCGCCTGCCAAGGGGGTCGAGAACGTCCTCAACTCCATGGCGACGCTGGTCGCCCAGCTGAAGGACCGCAACCGCGAGGTCAACACCAAGCTCGACGGGGCGCTGTCCACGCAGGCGCGCACCGCCGACGAGCTGCGCAAGAAGTCGGCCGACTTCGAGACCCGCGCTCGCGCCTACCAGGAGGAGATCGCCAAGGTCCGCAGCGACCTCGAGGCGAGCCACTCGCGCACCCAGGCGACCCTCGCGTCGGCGACCGCCAACGTCGAGAACATCGCCAAGGAGAAGCTCGCCGCCGAGGACGCCGCGGCCGAGAAGCAGAAGCAGCTCGAGAAGGAGATCCAGCAGCGCGACGTCAGCCTCGCCGGCCTCCAGAAGCGTGAGGACCTGCGCAAGGCCCCGCACGTCGCCGACGGCCGGCTGCTCGCCAGCCAGCAGGGTCTGCGCACCGCCTTCATCGACCTCGGCCGCAAGGACCTGCTGCAGGCCGGCACGGTGTTCATGGTCCGCTCGCCCGCGCTGACCACCAAGGACGGCCCGAGCGCCAGCCCGGTCGTGAAGTGCAAGGCGACGGTCGTGCGTGTCGAGGAGAACCGTTCCGAGGTCGAGCTCAGCGACTTCGCCGACGAGGTCGGTGACTTCCCGCGCGCTGGCGACCTGCTGTTCAACGACCTCTACTCGCCGCGCGTCACCCGCACGATCTACCTGATGGGCCGCTTCCAGGCGCCCTACCAGAAGGAGCCGCTCAAGCTGCTGCTGACCCGCCTCGGCAACAAGGTCGTCGACAAGATGGGCCCGGGCGTCGACACGGTGATCCTCGGCAACGATCCGCTGAACGAGAGCGGCGAAGCCCTGGTTCGCCTCCAGGACTCGGAGGAGTACAAGCTCGCCGACAAGCTCCACGTCGAGTTCCAGACCCTGCAGGCGGTCCGTGACTTCCTGAAGCTGTGAGCTGACGCACGACCGAGCCCAGCTCGGTGCGTTGCTGCGGGCCGGACGGCAGTCGATGCCTCCGGCCCGCGTCGTTTCCGGAGCGGGTGTCAGCGGCTTCGAAGGGGTGATTCCCGGCCGGCCCGCGCCTAGAGTCGTGCGCCCGTTCGCATGCCGCTCGACGACCCGCAACTCCGGCACGCCCTCGACGACGAGCCCCAGCTGCCGCGCATGTCGTTCGGGGACCACCTCGACGAACTGCGCTCGCGCGTCGTCAAGGCGCTGGTCGCCATCGTGGTCGCGGTCCTCGCCGTGCTGCCGTTCAAGCACCAGGTGCAGGAGATCGTGATCGGTCCCTACCGCACCCAGTGGCGGATCGGCTTCGTCGAGCACGTGGCGGCGCTGGAGACCACCGAGGCAACGGCCAAGGCGAACGGCCAGCCGATGGACCCGCTCGAGGTCGAGTTCCTGGCCTTCTGCCGCGAACACCGCGAAGCGATCCTCGGTGGCACCTTCAAGCACACCGGCATCATCCCGCACCGCAGCGGCTACCCGCTGCCGTACGGCCTCTACGCGACCGGCGGACTCGAGGACACCTTGTCGTTCATGTGGGCGTCGCTGGTGTTCGCGCTGGTGTTGGCGAGCCCGGTCGTGATCTGGCAGGCGTGGGCGTTCCTCGCCGCCGGCCTGTACCCGAAGGAGCGGGCGGTGTTCTACCGCTACTTCCCGTTCATGGTCGGCCTAATGGCGACCGGCGTGTCGTTCGGCTACTTCGTCGTTCTGCCGTACATGCTGCGCTTCCTGGCGACGCTGATGGACCCGTCGCAGGTGACCGCGATCTTCACCATCGGGCAGTTCCTGAACCTGCTGTTCGCGCTGACCGCGGCGATGGGGCTCGTGTTCCAGTTGCCGCTGGTGATGGTGGCCCTGCAGCGCATCGGCCTCGTGACGCACCGCGGCTTCGTGCACAACTGGCGGATGACGATCCTGGTCATCTGCATCGTCGCCGCGGTGGTGACGCCGCCGGAGCCGGTGTCGATGCTGCTGATGGCCGGGCCGATGGTGCTGCTGTTCGGGCTCGGCCTCGTGCTCACCTGGTTCGGCCGCGGCCGCGATGCGCCGGCCCCGACTCCAGCCTCCTGACCCGTTCCCGAGGACGCTCCCATGACCCTGCTGGCCGAGATCCTGGCGATCGGCGACGAACTGATCCACGGTGCGCTGCTCGACACCAACAGCAAGTACATCGCCGCCGAGCTGGAACGCATCGGCTGCGTGGTGCATCGCTTCTCGGTGACCAGCGACGATCCGGGGCACCTGCGCAGTGCGCTGGTCGACGCGTGCGGCCGCGCCGACGTGGTGGTCGCGACCGGCGGGCTCGGGCCGACGCTCGACGACCGCACGCGCGACCTCACAGCCGAGGTGCTCGGCGGCCCGCTGTGGTTCCACGCCGACAGCTGGCAGCAGATCCAGTACTACCTGGGGCGACGCGGTCGCCAGGTGCCGGAGAGCAACAAGCGCCAGGCGATGCTGCCGCCCGGGGCCGTGCCGATCCCGAACCCGGTCGGCACGGCACCGGGCTTCGCGGTCACGATCGATCGCGCCCGGTTCTTCGCGATGCCCGGCGTGCCGCGCGAGATGCAGGTGCTGCTGCGCGACAGCGTGCTGCCGCAGATCGCCGCCCTGCCGGGCCTGACCCCGACTGCGCAACTGTGGCTGCGCGTGCTCGGGCCGAGCGAGGCGCTGCTCGGCGAGCGCATCGAGCCGTTCATGGTGCCGGGGCGGAACCCGGCGGTCGGCATCACCGCCAGCGGCGGCCTGCTGACGATCCGGATCGTCGGCACGGCGGCGAGCCGCGAACAGGCCCTGCAGGCCTGCGAACGCACCGCCGCCGAACTGCGGCCGCTGATCGGTTCGTGGCTGTTCGCCGAAGGGGTCGCCGAACTGCCCGAACTGGTGCTCGAACGGCTGCGGCAACGCGGCCTGCGCCTTTCACTGGCCGAGTCGTGCACCGGCGGCCTGCTCGCCGCGCGGCTCACCGACGTGCCAGGTTCGTCGGCGGTGCTGTGCGGTGGCGTCGTCGCCTACGCGAACGAAGCGAAGACCCGCCTGCTCGGCGTGCCCGAGGCCCTGCTGCGCGAACACGGAGCGGTCAGCGAACCGGTCGCCGCGGCGATGGCGAACGGCGCGCGCGAGCGCTTCGCCGCCGACGTCGCGGTCGCGACCACCGGCATCGCCGGCCCCGACGGCGGCAGTGCCACGAAGCCGGTCGGCACGGTGTGCTTCGCCCTGGCCAGCGCCGAGGGCACACGAGCCTGGACGGTCGCGATCCCCGACCTCGGGCGCACGTTCGTGCGCGACCGCGCGGTGTTCGAGCTGTGGCGCGCGCTGCTGGCCCACTGAGGATCGGCACGGTCGTTCCCAACGCAGGCTCGGGCCTCGGGCCGACGGCGGCCCGTCGATGGCGGCCGGAGTTCTGCACCAGCTTGCGCACCCGCTGCCTATCATGGGCCGATCGGCACTCCGCCGGCGACTCCGCGTGAAGATCTGTCTCCAGTGCGATGGAGTGACCGACTCCGAGGCCCAGTGCTGCGGGCACTGCGGCAGTTGGTTGCTGCCGACCGACGCGGTGCACTATCCGGTGCGCACCGGCGAGGTCGACGCCGGCAACCCGCTGCTCGGCACCGTGGTCGACGGCAAGTACCGCCTGCTCGCGGTGCTCGGCCGCGGCGGCCTCGGCACGGTGTTCCGCGCCCAGCACGTCGGTTCGCTGATGGCCGTGGCGTTGAAGCTGCTGCACCCGCGCTTCGCGGCGCGCGCCGAGTACCGCCGTTCGTTGCTGCCGGAAGCGCGCCGCGCGGCGACGGTCGCCCACCAGCGCTGTGCGCGGCTGCTCGACGTCGGCGAGGCCGAAGACGGCCAGACCTACCTGGCGATGGAACTCGTCGATGGGCGCACGCTCGACGGGCTGTGGCGCAGCGGACCGCTGGCGCCGGCCCACGCGGTGGCGATCCTGCTGCAGGTCGCCGAAGCGCTGGTCGCGATCCACGCCGCCGAACTGGTGCACTGCGACCTGTCACCGCGCAACGTGATGGTCGCTGCCGCCGACGGACGGCTCAGCGTCAAGGTGCTCGACTTCGGCATCGCCCGCAGCATGCACCTCGTGCGGCCGGGGCCGGGGGAACTGGCAGGCTTCGTCAATCCCGCGTTCTCGGCTCCCGAACTGCTGGCCGGGCAGGACGTCGATCCGCGCGCGGACCTGTTCTCGCTCGGCACGATCGGTTGGCTGCTGCTCACCGGGGCCATGCCGGTCGACGCACCGGCGGGGCGCCGTTCCTGGCCAGGGCCGGCCGGCGTGCCGCGCCGGCTCGTGCGGCTGCTGCAGGACTGCCTGCAGCACGACCCCTCGCGACGGCCCGCCAGTGCGGCGCAGGTCGCCGGCGAGCTGGCGGCGATCGCGGCCGCGCGGCGACCGTTCTGGAGCCGCCTCGCGGTGACGCTGGCGGTGCTGGCGACCGGCCTCGCGTTCGTCGCGCGCGGCAGCGGCCGGGCGCCGTACCTGCGGGTCTGGCCCGGCTCGGCGCTGGCGCTGGCCGAAGTGGCGCCCGGTGTCCTGCCGCCGGTGCAGCACCTGCAAGGGCGCAAGCTGGCGACCTTCGGCGGCCACTTCGGCGGCTTCGCGGCGCGCTCGCTGCGCGCCGAACTGTCGCGCGACGGGCACGTGCTGCTGCGCCAGCCGCTGCGGCCGGAGATCGACGCGGCGGACGGGGCGCTGGTGCTGTCCGACGCGCAGGAGGAGTGGCGCGACCTGCTGGAGGCGATGCAGCGACTGTCCCTCGACGGGCCGGTCGACGTGACCTTCGTGGCGCCGGGCGTGCCGCCGCTCGGCACCGCCCGCCTGCGGCTCGACGACGAGGCTCCTCAGGTCGAGGCACGCCTCGAGCCGCCCGGGGCCCTGAACGGCACCACGCAACTCGTCTGGCGCGCCGAGGAACGGCACGGCCTCGCCGGGCTCGAGGTCGTCGTGCAGTTCCGCGAACGTGGGCCGGTGCGTCTGCCGATTCCGCCCGACCAGCCGACGTTGCCGCTCGGAGTGTTGCTGCAGGAACGGTTCCACGGCGGGCGGGATCTGGGGCCCGGGGATGTCGAACTGCGCGCGGTCGACCTCGCTGGCAACGCGGCGCGCACGGATCCGCTGCCGTTCCCGAGCGCCGACCTCGCGTGCCCCCGCCTGCTGGCGATCACCGGCCCGGGCGGCGAGCCGTTCCTGCTGCGGCACGGCGACGTCGTGCACGCACGGCTCCAGGTCGAGGACCTCGAACCCGGTTGCATGCTGACCTGCCAGCACGGCGAACGGCACGTGACGCAGGCCCTGCCGAGTTCGGGGTCGATGGTGCTGGTCGAACTGCCGGCGGGGTTCGCCGACGGCGACAGCCTGGCGCTGCAACTCGGCCTCGCCGACCCGGCCGGCAACACGCATCGGCTCGACGTCGTGCTGCCGGTGCGCGATCGAACGCTGCGTCCGGTCGTCGTGCCGTGCGACGCGCGCGCCCGTTGGCTCGACGGCGAGCTGGTGATCGGCCCGGGCGGGGCGGACGTCGACGTCTCGTTCGGGCCGAACTATGCGCTCGCCGGCGCTCCCGTCGAACTCGCCTCGGGCGGGGCTCTCGCCGTCGCCGGCGGGGCAAGTGCGGTGTTGCCTCTGCAGCAGCCGGCCGGGGCCGACGGGACGGCGCGGCTCTCGCTCGCGACGTTGCCGCCGGGGGCACATCGCCTGCTGTTCGAACTGACCGACCGCAAGGCAGCCGCGGGGGCGAGCCCGCTGGTCGTGGCGCGGGTGCCCTGCAACCTGCGCGTACTGCCCGAACAGATCGACGTGCAGTTGCCGGTGGGGCGCCCGCGCTTCCTGGCCGGCGCGCTCGAGTCGGGCCTGCTGGTGCTGCGCGAGTCGTTGCTGCGCGACGGCGCGGCGTGGCGCCTGGATCCGTCGGTGCGGCCCTACCTGAGCGGCACGCTGTGGCTCGGGGCCACGGCGGCGCTGCCGTTGTCGATCGGGGCGGCGAATCCTGGCGAGCCTCTCTTGCCGGAGATCGCCCCGGTGTTCGGCCGCAACGTGCTCGCCGTGCAACTGGTCGACGTGCTCGGCCGACCCGTCGCGTGGCGCCGCGGCGACGAGACCGTCGTGCAGGCCGGTCCGGTCGGCATCGCCGACTTCTGGTACGACGATCGTCCGCCCGAGCCGATCGGCGAGGAGCTGCTGGTCGAGCACGGCGAACCGCTGCGCGTTTCGCTGCGTCTCCGCGCTCCGTTCGTCGCTGCGGACCTGCCAGCACTGCGGCTCGGCGTGCTGCAGACCGAAGTGCTCGCCGCTCGCCTCGACGAAGCCGGCAGCGAGCGACCGGTGGTCGTCTTCGACCTGCCGTTCCCGGTCTGGAGCCTCGCCGCCCAGCTGGCCGACCGCACGCGCGAGCAGTTCGCCGAAGGCCTCGAACGGCGTCTCGAGGTCGCCCTGTCGACGCCGGCGGGTCGGCACACGCTGTCGCTGCGGCTGCGCACGGTGCGCAGCACGCTGGTGCCGGTCACGCTGCAGGAACTCGGTGCTGCCGATCCGGTGCTGGGCCGGATCCGCCTGCTGCCGGTGCTGGCGCCAGCCGTGCCGTTCGCCGAGCCGGTGCCGGACGCAGCGCCGCCCCGGGCGCTGTATCGTCCGCAGATCGTGGTCGCGGTGCGCAACCTGCACGACCTGCTGCTGCAGGATCGGGAGCTCCAGTGGGGCGAAGCGAAGGTGCTGGTCGCGGCGATGGCGCGGCTGCCAGCACCCCTGCAGCGCAGCTGTCTGCATGCGCTCGATCCGCTCGGTGCGGCGCGGACCGACCCGGCGAACCTGCTGCCCAGCGGTTCCGGTGCCGACGACGAGAGCCTGTGCGGCGTCGACTTCTTCCAGGCCTACGCGCTGGTGCGAGGCCTCGGGGCCGCTCTGTTCGGCGATCCGGAGCGCTTCCGGCTGCCGTTCGGGTGCGAGCTGGTGCTGGCCGCCTACGCGCGGGCGCAGCGACCGGCCGCACACGGCGCCGCAGCGGCCGGCGGGGCGGTGGCGAGTCGCTTGTTCACCGCCGATTGGGGCGGACCGGGAGCGGCTGGGTCGCGTCGTGCGGGCGACGTCGTGCCGAGCCGCTACGGGTTCGACTTCGTCGGCCTCGACTTCGGTGTGCGCGAGTGGGTGCTCGACCTGCCGGCCGACGTCGGCTCGGAGTTGCTCGTGCGCGAGTGGCTCGGCGACCACCAGACGCACCTTGAGCGCGTGACGGCCCTGGCGAACGGGCGGTTCGAGCCGGCACCCGATCCGGCTGGGGCCGTGGCCCGGCTCGGAGTGGTGCGCGGACTCGGCAGCACCGAACCCGAAGGCTTGATCGGCGAAGACGGCCAGCGGCTCGACGTCGCTCGTTCGTCCGAGCTGCCGGCCGTGGTGCCCGGCGTGCTGCGCGCCCAGCAGCTGTACCGCGACGGGCGCGACCTGCTCGGCCGCGGCCGCGAACCGCTGTTGCAGCGCATCGGCCTGCGCATCGCCGCCGACGCGCGCGCTGGAGGGGGACGGTGAACGTCGTCGCGCGCACGCCCGTGGTGGGCTTCGGCCGGTCGTGGCTCTGGAGCCTCTGGCTGCTGTGGTTCGCTGCCTGCGCCACGCCACAGCAGGAACTGCAGGGGATCGCCGGCGAGCGGCCGGTCGACGCGGTGGTGTTCGTCACCGGCGGGGCCTTCCTGCAACCGTACTCCGGCGGGAACGGCACGTTCGGCGGCGAGGTGTCGGCCGATGGCGAGGCGCTGCCCTTCGCGTCGATCCTCGACGTGCTCGAGCGCGGGCAGGTGTTCCAGCGGCTGGTGGTCGACGACGACCCGGCGCGGCGCCGGGCCGTGCCGCGCCAGCTCGCCGATCGCCGGGCCGCCGCCGATCTGGTCACGATGCTGCAGGACGCGCGCGAGGCCGGCTGCGACTACCTGCTGGTCGTCGAGCAACTGCAGGACGGGCCGATCGAGCAGCTCGGCACCAACGGCCGCTGGCCGGTGACGTTCGCCACCTGGATCCTGCTCGGGGTCGGCGCGCTGATCCCCGACCGCACCTTCGAGTCGCGGGCGACGCTGCACGTGACGTTGCGCGACCTGCAGGAGGGTTCGGTGTTGCACGACACGTTGCTCGGGGCCGGCTTGATCGACCTGGCGTTGACCGAGCGCACCGACCTGCTCGGCCTGCTGACGTCGGTCGTCGTGCCTCCGTTCTGGGTCGGCGACGACCTGGTCGCGGTGGCGGCGGCGGTGCGGGCCTCGGCCGAACGGCGGTTCCTGCTGTCGTTGGCGCGCGACCTGAAGAGCGAGTCGCTGCGACAGCGGTTGCGGGCGCGCTCGCCGGCGGCGGTGCAACTGCGGCGCCGCGGCGATCGGCTGGAGATCCTGGTCGACGCTCGCGACGGTCTCGCGGCGGTCTCGTTGCTGGCGAGCGGGCTGGCCGACGACGCGCAGCGTCGTTTCGCGGAACGGCTGCTGGCCACCCAGCACAAGGTGGGGGAACGATTCCACTACGCGGCCGAACTGCCGGCGCTGCCGGAAGGTGCCTTGTTCCAGGTGGTGGTCGCGACCGTCGCCGGCGGCGTCGCGTCGGCGACGTTCCGCAGCGGGGAGCAGCCGTGAAGGTGCCTCCGTGGCTCACGGTCGGCGTCTGCTCGCATCCTGGGCGGGTGCGGCGGACCAACGAGGACGACTACCTGCTCGGTGCCGTGCCGGGCAGCGGCGAACTGCTGGCGGCCATCGCCGACGGCATGGGCGGGCTCGCTGGTGGCGCCGAAGCGAGTCGCATCGCGCTGCGTTCGCTCGGTTCGGTGGTGCTCGACGGGCCCACGCCCGGCCCGGTCGAAGAGCGCTTGCGCATGGGTTGCCGGGCCGCGCGGGATCGTGTGCTGGACGCGGCGGCGGCGGTGCCCGCCCTGCGCGACATGGGCACGACCCTGACGGCGCTGCTGCTGCGGCCCGACACGGCGTCGATCGCCCATGTCGGCGACACGCGGGTCTACCGGCTGCGCGCCGGGCGGCTCGAGCAGTTGACGACCGACCATGCGGTGCAGCGACCGGACAACCTGCTGACGCGCTGCATCGGGGCCGGGCAGAGCGACGTCGAGCCGGACCTCCGGCGGGAGTCGTTGTCGGCCGGGGATCGCTTCGTGCTGGTCAGCGACGGCGTCTGGTCGGTGCTCGACGACGCGGCGTTCGCCGCCCTGCTGGCCCGTTCCCCGGTGCAGCAGGCGGCCGAAGCGCTGGTGCTGGCGGCCATCGCTGCTGGAGGGCCCGACAACGCCACGGCGCTCGTGGTCGAGGTCGGCCAACAACCCGGAGCCGCGGGCCCAGCCGCCGAACTCGACCTGCCGCGGCACGAACGACCCGAGGACCAGGCGTTGTGGCCGGCGCCCGGTTCCCTGCGGCCGCCGGTGTGGCCATGGTGGCTGCTGGCCGTGGCGACGCTGGTGCTCGGCGACGCCGGTTGCCGGCTGGCGGGCGGCGAGGGGGTGATGGCGCTGTGGCGTTGGTGGGGCGGCTAGCGCGCGACTCGGCGGTTGCCGTCGCGCGGCCGATGCGCAACGATGCCGGGGCCCCTCGGATTCCGCATGGCCAAGAAGCTGCAGCGCAAGATCTCTGCCCAGAAGTCGTCGCCCACGGCCCTTGCCGTCGCCAACGACGCCGGGGCTGGCGGTGGCAAGATCCGAGGGCGTGTGACCGCGCGGGTGCTGGCCGAGTTCACCGCCCAGCTCGCCGTGCTGCTGAACGCCGGCATCCCGGTGACCAAGAGCCTGCGCATCCTCGAAGGGCAGATGCCGAAGGGGCCGATGAAGCGCATCGCCGCGCAGCTGGTCGAGGACGTCGAGGGCGGCACGCCGTTGTCGGAGGCGATGCACAAGCACGACGCCGTGTTCGACCAGCTCTACACCAACATGATGCGCGCCGGCGAGGCCGGTGGTGTGCAGGAGGAGATCCTGAACCGGCTGAGCGGCTTCCTGACCCAGAGCGAGTCGATCAAGTCGCGCGTCAAGGGAGCGCTCGCCTACCCGATCGCCATCCTGTGCGTGGCGCTGGGCGTGCTGTTGCTGGTGTTCGCGTTCGTGATCCCGAAGTTCAAGCAGATCTTCGAGACCAACGTGAAGGGCGAGATGCACTGGACCACGCAGACGGTGATCGCGCTCGGCGAACACATGCAGGTCGCGTGGTGGATGTACCTGGTGGGAGTGGTGCTGCTGTTCGTGTTGCACCGGGTGCTGCTGGCGAAGGTCGCCGGCTACCGCTCGGTGATGCACCGGCTCGCCCTGCGCATGCCGCTGTTCGGCAAGCTGGTGCACAAGAGCCTGGTCGCGCGCTTCGCGCGCACGTTCGGCACGCTGATCCAGAGTGGGGTGCCGCACCTCGACGCGCTCGACATCCTGAACGCGTCGACGCGCAACGTGCACATGCGCGCGGCGGTCCAGTCGGTCCAGGAGTCGATCCGCGAGGGTGCCGGCTTCGCGGTGCCGATGGGCGAGAGCCGCATGTTCGACGACATCGTCGTCAACATGGTCGACGTCGGCGAGCAGACCGGCGAACTCGACCGCATGCTGGTCAAGGTCGCCGACCGCTACGAGATCGAGGTCGACCGCACGATCGACACGACCTTCAAGATGATCGAGCCGATCCTGCTGGTCGTGCTCGCGGTGATCGTCGGCTTCATCGTGTTCGCGCTGTTCATGCCGCTGCTGACGATGATGCAGTCGATCGGCAAGAGGCGCTGACCGTGGCGGGCAGCGGCAGGGCCTGACGATGTCCCTCGCGTGGCGCATCCTGCTGCTGGCGCTGCTGCTGAACGGTCTGACCGTCGCCGTCGTGCAGAGCGTCGTGCACCTCTGGCAGCAGCGTTGGTTCGACAACCAGCGTGAGATCGTCCGACAGTCGGTCGACAGCTCGTTCGCCGAGCTCGAGCGCGTCTACTCGCCGGCGGCGCTGCGCGATGCCGCCGCCGACGCCGCCGTGGTGCGGCGCCTGCTCGCGGCGGCGACGCCGCGCGATCTCTACGACGACGTGATCGTCACCAGCGGTCGACCGCCCTACGAAGGCGTGTTCCTGAACCCGCGTGGGGCCGTACATCGCGATCCGGACCAGTTCCCGCAGGAACTGATCGCCGCCGGCATGGTGCAGGCGCGCGAGGTCGACGGCGGGCTGCTGCCGGTCGCGGACGGCTACTGCCGTGCGCTGCGCCAGGCCGGGGACGTGGTCGGCTACCTGTGGTTCCGGCCGCGGGTGAAGGCCCAGCTGCCGACGTCGCTGCCGCTGTGGACGTCGGTGCTCGGCGTGCTGGCGTCGACGCTGCTGTTCGGCGCGGTGCTGTTCATGGTGATCGTGCGCACCGTGCGCCGCCCGCTGCAGGCGCTCGGGGACGCGGCGGCATCGCTCGGCAGCGGGCGCTTCGACGTACCGATCCCGCAGCGCCGCGGCGTGCCCGAGCTCGATCCGTTGTTGACGACCTTCCAGCAGATGGCCGAGCAGGTGCGGGACCACACGCGAACGCTCGAGCAGGCGGTGCAGCGTGCCGTCGAACAGACCAAGCAACAGGAGCGGGCGCTGGTGCTGAGTTCGCGCCTGGCGAGCATCGGCACGCTCGCCGCCGGCGTCGCCCACGAGATCAACAACCCGATCGGCGGCATGCAGAACGCGGTCAACCGCCTGCTGCAGGCGAAGGACCTGCCGGAGCGGCAGCGGGTCTACCTGCAGCTGGTGCAGGACGGGTTGCAGCGGGTCGCCCGCACGGCGCGGCGACTGCTCGACTTCTCGCCGCGGGCGAAGGCCGCCGGGCGGTTCTCGCTCGCGGTGCCGATCGACGGCGCGCGGGCGCTCGTCGAGCACCGCCTGCAGCGCGGTCCGGTGCGCTTCGAACTCGACCTGCCACCCGACCTGCCCGACGTGCACGGCGATGCCCACGAGATCCAGCAGGTGATGCTGAACCTGTTCTTGAACTCGCTCGATGCGATGGAGGGGGGGCGTGGTACGCGCATCTCGGTTCGCGCGAGCCACGGCAGTGGCCAGGTGCACGTGCAGGTCGACGACGACGGGCCGGGCATGGCCACCGAGGACCTCGGGCACGTGTTCGACCCCTTCTTCAGCAAGAAGGACCGCCCCGACGCGAGCGGGCTCGGCATGTTCATCAGCTACTCGATCGTGCAGAACCACGGCGGGGAGATCACCGTCGACTCGCGGCCCGGTGACGGATTCCGGGTGCGGCTTACCCTGCCGGCGGCTGGTCCCGCCGACCACACGGGCCAGTGAGGGATGGTGCGGTGGCCGGCGCGCCAGTTCTCCCGCGCGCCGTCGGCCTTCACTGCGCGTGCTCGCTGCCGGAGTAGAGCCAGACCTGGTTCTTGCCGCGCCGCTTGGCTTCCTGGAGCGCGCGGTTGGCGTTGCGTCGCATCGTGTCGACGCTGCTCGCCGCGCGGCCGTCGTAGCTGTCGACCCCGATCGACACCGTCACCTGGCGCTGGTAGTTGCCCTTCTGCACCACCATGCCGGAGATGCGCTGGCGGATGCGCAGGGCGGTCTGCACGGCTTCGGCGGGGCTCGTCTGGGGCAGCAGCACGCAGAACTCGTCGCCGCCGAAACGGGCCGCGAAGTCGGTCTCGCGCACGTTGCCCTTGAGTGCGTCGGCGACTCGCCGCAGCACCTCGTCGCCGAACGCGTACTCGGTGGTGTCGTTGACGCCCTTGAAGTTGTCGACGTCGATCAACAGCAGCGAGAGCGGGTTTTGGTGTCGTTGGGCGCGCTTCCACTCGAGGCCGAGGATGCGCTTCATGTAGAGCTCGGAGGTCAGGCCGGTCTTGAAGTCGATGCTGACCTGGCTCTCGAGCTGGCGGGCGCGAACGTGCAGGCCGCGCACGCGCGAACGGGTTTGCAAGGCCAGTTCGATGCGGTGCAAGCACTCGGCGGGGGAGCACGGCTTCAGCACGAAGTCCCGGAACGGCACGCGCGCGTTCCTGGCGCTGGCCAGCGCCTGCAGGTCGTCGACCAGCAGCACGACCGGGACCGGATCGTCCTCGCGCTGAAGACCTTCCAGAAGTTCGAGTTCCACGCCGCCGGCGCACAGGGCGAGCGGATTCAGCACGACCAGATCCGGCCGGGTCTCGCCGACCAGGCGATGGCTCTGCGCCAGCGAATCGCCGACCTGCACCTCGTAGCCGTTGCGTGCCAGGGCCGCCGCCAGGTCCCCCAAGGGATCGCGGTTGTGATTCATCAGCAGCACGACCTGGGCCACAGGGGCCTCGCTCGTGCCGTCCAGCTCGGGCCCCCTGGGCATGGCACCAGTGTCCGTGCTCTGGGGCGCGGTGGACAGGGGGGCTTCGGCGCGGTGCAAGCTCTCCACGGTGGGCTCGGGCACGACAGGGTTGCGGAACGCTGTCGGGGCGAGTCCGCGGGCTCGCGGGCGAGAGGTGACAGCGGGCGGCAGTCTAGCCAGGGGGGCTCGAGGGGGAAGGGGGCAACGCGCGCTGGATGGGCTGCCCCGCCGTCGGCGGAGGGGCGCTGCTCGGCTGTCGGAAAGGCGCCTTGACGGAGGCTCCCCGGTCTCTACAATGCTCGGCCCCTTTCGGGTCCCGTCCGTCGACCGAGGTCGTTCGGCGAGTCCGGATCGACGCAGCAATCTCCGCTGGCAGCAATACCACCGCAGGCAACAAACCCACCGTAGGCAAGGAGCCGACCGCAAGTGCCGCTCGTAACCGCTCAAGAGTTGATCGACGCAGGGGTCCACTACGGACACCAAGCCAGCCGTTGGAACCCCAAGATGAAGCCCTTCATCCACGGGAAGCGGCACAAGATCCACGTGATCAACCTCGAGGAGACGATCCGCGGCCTGTACCGCGCGACGCACTTCTTGCGTCACGTGGCGGCGACCGGGGCGCAGATCATGTTC
>JAEUHU010000371.1 GCA_016793305.1 Planctomycetota bacterium | reverse complement strand
GGTTGCCCGGGCGCAGCCGTTGCACCGCTGGGCCGACCTCGACCACGACGCCAGCACAGTCCTGGCCGACGACCGGCTGGCGCGGCCGCAGCAGCCCGAAGCCGAGCCGGACGATGCCCGGCGAACCGCGCACCACGAAGCTGTCGGCGACGTGCAGCGACGCCGCGTGCACCCGCAGCAACACGTCGGTCGACCGGCGCAGGCGGGGGCGTTCCCGCTCGACGAGCTGCAGCGTGTCGGGCGGACCGTAGCGGTCGTGGGCGATGGCGAGCATGCGGAAGGGGCGGGTCCTACGAACGAGGCGTCGGAACGGTGCTCTGGGCGCCATCGGAGCCGCCAAAGCAGGCCCTCCCCCGCCACCCGGACTGATCCAACCAGTGTTGTTGCTCCCGGGGGGCTCCTCTGGGCACCAACACTGGTTGGATCAGTCCGGTGGTGTTCCTTTTCTGGGGGGGTGCGTGCCTTGTTGGCATGAGGCACTGCACACGATGGATCTGGTCTCCCCTGCTCCTCCTCGCCCTGGCGTCGACCCTCGCCGCCCAGGAGGCGTGGGCTCTGCCCGCGCTCGGCGCCGCGGAGTACCGGCGCGAGTGCCGCGGCAAGGCGAGTGAACCGCAGCGCACGGCGGCGGCGGCGCGGCAGGCGGCGGCGGAGGACAAGCTGCCGGACGAGTACTTGCCGCGGCTCGCCCCGGCCCCCTGGGTGTGCCAGGGGGAACTGCGTGCCGACCAGAAGGCGTTGGCCGGTCCGGTGCGCGACCTGCGCGACGTCCTGCGGGCTCTGGCCTGCGACCTCGGCAGCCGCAGCAGCGTGCGGCAGCGCTTTCCGCGGCTGCTGCCGTTCGGCGACGTCGTGGTCAGTGGCAGCTGGAGCGCGCTCGATGCGAACGGGGTGCAGACGCTGAAGGCGAGCTTCGCGGCGAGCCCGGTGGCGGGCGCATCCGGCGAAGGGCGCGAAGTGGTGGCGCTGCTGCGCTCGTTCTGCGTGGCCGATGCGGCGGGCAGCGTGGTGATGACGCGGCGGCTCGACGCCGAGCGCTCGGTGCTGGCGTCGTTCACCGGCAGCTGCGACCTGGTGGTCGAGGAGGGCGAGAAGCAGTTCCGGCGCGTGCTGGTCGAGGATTCGTTCGAGCTGGTCGCGGTGCGAGACAACCAGGACGCCGACTTCCGCGTGCGTGTGCAGCAGGCGATCGCGGCGGGGGCTGGGTGGGTGCGCGACGCGATCGACGAGAAGAAGTCGTTCCTGGTCGACCGCGGCAGCGACGACGACCGCAACTACGGCAGCGGCCGGCTGGCGCTGGCTCTGCTGACGCTGCTGCACGGCCGCGTTCAACCGGGCGACGAGGTGCTGCAGCGCGGTTTCGTCGAGCTGCGCAAGCGCAAGCTCGAGGACAGCTACTCGCTGGCGGCGGCGCTGATGGCGTTCGCAGCGCTGTACGCGCCACCGGGCGAAGGGGCCGAGCTGCGCGACGGCAAGCGGCCGGCAGCGCCGGCGAACGTGCCCGAGCGCGACGCGAAGCTCATGCAGAAGTGGGTGCAGCAGCTGCTGAAGAACGTCGACCCGCGCGGGCCGCAGCAGGACCAGTTGCGCTTCAACTACACGGCAGGACCGCGCTACGACACGTCGCTGCAGCAGTACGGCCTGCTCGGGTTGTGGGCGGCGCAGAGCCGTGGCCTCGAGCTGCCGCCGGGCGTGTTCGCGGCCGCGGCGCGCCAGCTGCTCGCGGTGCAGGGGCGCGCCGAAGGCGTGCTGTCACTGCGCCTCGCGACCTACGCGGACCTGCGGCGCGCCGCCGGCGAAGGACGACCGGTCGACGCCGCGACCCACCGCGCCCAGCGCCGCGGCTTCGCCTACCAGGAAGCGAGCGAGCCGCCGTTCGGGTCGATGACCAGTGCCGGCGTCAGTGCGCTGCTGTTGGCGCGCGCTGGCATGCTGGCGCACGGCGAGGACGACCGCGCGCTGGCGAGCCGCATCGACGCCGCGGTGCGCGACGGCTACGCGTGGCTCGGTGAGGAGTTCTCGGTGCGCTGCAATCCGGGGTTCGCCGAGCGCGGCGACCGCCACGTCTACTACTGGCTCTACTGCCTCGAGCGTTCGTGCGAGCTCGCCGGCATCGCGCGCCTGCACGGCCGCGACTGGTACTACGAAGGCGGGGTGCAGCTCCTGAGCCACCAGCAGGAGAACGGTTCGTTCCGCGCCGAGCAGGCGAGCACGCTGCTGCTCGACAGCACCTGCTTCGCGGTGCTGTTCCTCGCCAAGGCGACGCCGGCGGTGCCGTTGACCGGCCGCTGACGCGCTTCTCGCGGCCCGGCCCTGCGCCCCGCAGTCGGCGGCCCGCCGAGCTTCCTGGTTCGCCGTCGGTGCTCCGCGCCG
>JAEUHU010000303.1 GCA_016793305.1 Planctomycetota bacterium | reverse complement strand
CGTCGGCCTTGTTCTGCTCGAACACGTCGATCTCGACGTCGGGCCGGCGCTTCTTCAGCAGGATCGCGAAGTAGAGCGAGGCCGGGCCACCACCGATGCAGGCGATCTTCATGCGGCGGCAGATCCTAGCGAGGACCGCGGCCGATTCCGGTGGCCGGAGGGCGGGCTCGCGGGCCCGCGGCGACGATCAGTTCACCGTGCCGAGTGCCGGACCACCGAGCTGGAACGGCAGCATGCGGCGGATGTACAGCTCGACCAGGTTGCCGATGTCGGCCACCGTCGAGGTCTGCGCATAGACGACGTCGCCGGGCAACAGCAGGAAGTCCGGCCATTCGTCGAGCAGCACGGCGTTCATGTTGACGCGGAAGGTCCGCTGCGTGCCGTCCGGGTTGATGCGGAGGATGCGCACGTCGGAGTGCTTGACGGTGATCTGGAAGCTGCCGGCGGCGGCGATCGCCTGCGTCATCGTCAGGCCCGGCACGTAGGCCACCGGCCCGGGATTGCCGACCTCGCCGCAGATGTAGACCGACTGGGCGGACGCCTCCGTCAGCGTGACGCTGATCGTCGGCTCGACCCGGAACTCCGTCTTGTAGGCGTCCAGCACCATGGTGCGGACCGCCCCGACCGAACGGCCGGCGACCGACAACGGCGCCGGCAGGCGGCGCAGGTCGATGGTGCCGGTCGGCGACACCACGACTTCCTGCACGTTGTCCGCGGATTCGGCCGACCCGGCCGTCGGCCTCGCAGCTCCGCCCGTGTCGACCAGGATCGACAGCCGGTCGCCGGCCCGCAGCACGTAGTCGCGTTGCATGAAGGCAGCCCACTCGGTGGCGACCGCCTTGGCGTCGAACGGCGGCGCCGAGGAGCAGGCCGCCGAGACCAGGACGAGGAACGAAGCGAGCAACCAGCGCATGCACATGGGGGCCACGGGTCCGCAGGGTAGGAGCGGTGCCGCAGGGAAGCCACACACGACCTGCCGTCGCCCTCTGGAATCCCGGCACCCGCCACAGGATCTTCGACCGTTCGTGGCGCGCCGCTGAACCGACCTTCGCGTGGCCGGTTCGGCGTCAAGGCGCACGCACCCGAAAGCCGACCTCAAAGACCGTGCTCGCCTTCCTGCCGCAAGACCCGGACATCCCAACGCAGGCCGGCGCGGACTTCGGCGGCAGCACGCAGATCCACCCGCTGGGCGCCGCAGCCCTCGCCGCGACCGCAGCACTGGCCCTGGTCGTGCCGCGCCGATGGATGGCGCTGCCGCTGATCGTGCTGTTGTGCTTCATCCCGGCTGGCCAGCGGGTCGTGGTCGCGACGATCGACTTCCAGTTCGTGCGCGTGCTGATGATGGTCCTCTGGACCCGCGTGCTGATCCGGCGCGAGCTGCGTCCAGTGCTGTGGAACCACCTCGACCGAGCGATGGTCGTCTGGGCGGCCGTGTCGGTGGTCACCGGCACCCTGCTCGGCATGACCGTGACCATCTTCGTGAACCGCCTGGGCGGGGCCGTCGACGGACTGATGGTCTACTTCTTCTTCCGCAACCTGATCCAGAGCCACGAAGACCTGATCCGGATCGCCAAGCAGTTCCTCTACTGCGGCTTCGCGGTGGCGATGTTCTTCGTCGTCGAGAAGCGGACCGGACGCAACCTGTTCGGCGCGCTCGGCGGCGTGCCCGAATTCACAGACGTCCGCAGCGGCCGGTTGCGCTGCCAGGGCGCCTTCGCCCACGCCATCCTGGCCGGCTGCTTCTGGGGTGCGCTGATCCCGTTCTACGCCCTGGACGGATGGCGCGGACGCGGCTGGCGCATGCCCCTCTTCGGCACCATCGCGGCACTGCTGATCGTCGCCATGTGCGCCAGCAGCACGCCGGTGATGGGGGTCGTGTTCGGCCTCGCGGCCGGCGCCCTCTGGATCGTACGCGGCGCCACGCGTTGGTTGCGATGGCTGGGGATCCTGGTGCTGTTCGTGCTGCACTTCGTGCTGATGAAGCAACCGGTGTGGCACCTGTTGGCCCGCATCGACGTGGTGGGCGGTTCGACCGGCTACCACCGCTTCCACCTGGTCGACAAGTTCTTCGATCGCTTCTACGAGTGGTATCTGTTCGGCGTACTCCAGACCGGGCACTGGGGATATGGACTGCACGATGTGACCAACCAGTTCGTCGCCGAAGGGGTCGCCGGCGGCCTTGCGCGCTTCCTGGTGTTCGTGTGGATCGTCTGGTTGGCGTTCGCCGGCGTGTCCCGCAGCATGCGCCTGCCCGAGGCCGGGCGCTTCTACCAGGTCGCCTCCTGGTCGCTCGGATGCGCCCTGTTCATGCACTGCATGAACTTCATCGCCGTCACCTACTTCGAACAGATCGTGGTGCTGTGGCAGATGACCCTGGCAGCAACCGCGTCCCTGACCCTCGTGCCGGGCGCGTCCCCGGTTCGCCAGTTGGCGCAGCTCCAGACCTGATCCTCCGGGAATCGGACGTGAACCGCCCATGCCATGGGGCCTTGCGCGACACAGGGTCCCAGCGCGTCGACCAAGACGAGACGCGGCGCACGCCCGTCTCGATGGCATCGCGGAAAATCCCGCAGATTCCCTCGTGCAGTTGCCACACCAAATCGCTTCTCCCGATGTAGGGCAGCCGCTCCGGGAAGCCGATAGCTCCGCGAGCTTCCACCGCGGTAGTAATCCCCAGCTGCTCGACTAGGAGCACCCTTCGTACGAACTCGCCGGTCCGCTCGCTCTCGCCGCTCGCATGTCTCGCTTGCCCACGCACCGCTCGCTCCGCGCCGCCTTCGATCTGGCGTGCATCTTCTTCGCTCTCGGCGCCGCCGGCGCATGGTCGGGGCATGAAGGGGAGAGCACGCTGCAGGCCGTCGCCGAAGTCGTCGGGCTCTGGGGGATGTTCTCCACGATCTGGGTCCTGATCAGCAGCCGCTTGGGCACCTACCAGGTTTCGCCCAGCCGCAACATTGGCGCATCGATCCGCCGTGGTGCCGAGGCCTGGGCGGCGACCTGGGGCCTCGCGGGCCTCGTCTCGATCTCGACGTTCAGCCACCCCCAGTTCTCGATCTGGATCGTCTTGGTGGTCGGCCTTGCCGGCCTGTGCCTGGTCCGCCTCGCCTACGCTGCCGCGACCTCGCAGCACGCCGGAGAACGGAGCCGCGCCGTGGTGATCGGCGCCTGCCCCAGCGCCCGGGCGATGGCGAACAGCCTCGCCCAGTCCGGCCTGGACCTGGTCGGCACGGTGCCGTTCTCGGGCGAAGACGTGGCCCAGATGGCGCCGCTGCCCCAGCTCGGCTCGATCGCCGAGCTGCCGACCCTGCTGCGCCAGCACGACGTCGACGTGGCACTCGTCAGCCCGTCCGACAAGGCGGTCACCGGCGAGCTACACCGGGTCTTCCAGGCCTGCGACGAGCTCGACCTCGCCGTCCAGTACTTCCCGTCGTTCCTCGACGTCGACCACCGCCGCATCGGCATGACCTGGGACGCCGACCGACCCGGGCTCAGCCTGCAGTCGATCCACGAGCCGTCGCTGAGCCAGATCCTGAAGCGTGGCCTCGACATCGTCGGCGCCGGCCTCGGCGTGCTGGTGTTGCTGCCGGTGTTCGTGACCTGTGGCATCGCCGTGAAGCTGAGCAGCCCAGGGCCGGTGTTCTTCCGTCAGCAGCGTGTCGGCAAGTCGGGCCGCACCTTCAACTGCTTGAAGTTCCGCACCATGCGGGTCGGCGCTCAGGCCCAGCAAGAACTGCTGCGCAGCGCCAGCATCCAGGACGGGCCGGCGTTCAAGATGACGAAGGACCCACGCGTCACGCCGGTCGGTCGCATCCTGCGCAAGTTCAGCCTCGACGAACTGCCTCAGCTGCTGAACGTGCTGCTCGGCGACATGAGCCTGGTCGGCCCGCGGCCGCCGATCCCGACCGAGGTCGAGAAGTACACGTGGTGGCAACGCCGCCGCATCTCGGTCAAGCCGGGGCTCACCTGCGTCTGGCAGGTCTACGGGCGCAACCGCGTGTCGTTCAAGCGCTGGGTCGAGATGGATCTGTACTACATCGACAACTGGTCGCTGTGGCTCGACCTGAAGCTGATCGCCCACACGGTGCGGGTCGTGCTCCGCGGCACGGGAATGTAGGCGAAGCCGGCTTGCGACGACGCAGGCGCAGACTCAGCGCCCGACCCCGCGCGTGCAGATGCGTTCGATCTCGCGCAGCTCCTTCGGCACCGACTCGGTGAGCACCTTCGGTCCGGCCGCGGTGATCAACACGTCGTCCTCGATGCGCACGCCGATCCCGCGCAGGGCCTTCGGAACGCGTCGATCACGCGGTCCGAAGTAGAGCCCCGGCTCGACCGTCAGCACGGCCCCCACCAGCAGCGGACAGGGGCGATCCTCGCCATCCTGGTAGGCCCCGACGTCGTGTACGTCCCGACCGAGCCAGTGGCTGGTGCCGTGCATGTAGAAGCGCTTGTAGGCCCCCTTCTCGACCAGCTTCTGCACCCGACCACGCAGCACGCCGAGCTCGACCAGGCCCTTGGTCAACCAACGCACACAGGTCCGATGGGCCGCATCCCAACGCGCACCGGGCTTGCAGGCGCGGATGCCGGCGCGTTGCGCCCGCAGCACGACGCGATAGACCGCCGCCTGGGCAGGCGTGAAGCGGCCCGAGACCGGGAACGTGCGCGTGATGTCGGCGGTGCAACCACCGAACTCGGCGCCAGCGTCGATCAACAGGAGATCGCCGTTCGCCATGCGGCGGTCGTTGTCGTGGTAGTGCAGCACGCAGGCGTTGGCGCCGCTGGCGACGATCGACGGGTAGCCGTTGCGTGGACTGCCTGCCCGCCGGAACTCCGCCTCGAGCACCGCCTGCACTTCGTACTCGTGCAGTCCCGCGCGGGCGGCCCGCATGGCCGCAACGTGCCCCGCGACCGAGATCTCGGCCGCGCGCTGCAACGCCGCCCGTTCGCTCCGATCCTTCACCAACCGCTGGGACGCGAGAATCGCCGTCGGGTCGACCAGATCCGGATGGGCCGGATGCCGACGGCGATGCTTCTGCGCCCGCGCCGCCAGCACGTCGAGCAGGCGCCGATCGAAGGCCGCGTCGGCCCCGAGCCGGTGGAACACACGGCCTTGGCCCTCGAGCAGGTCCGCGAGGCGCTGCCAGAGCTCGCCGATCGGGTGGGCTCGGTCGACGCCGAACCGGCGCACGGCACCCTTCACGCCGACGCGACGTCCGTCCCAGACTTCGCGGGACGGGTCGCGCGGCCGGACGAACAGGACCGCGCGGTGCGAGCGCCCGGTGCGCCACGCGACCAGCACGGCCTCGGGCTCCGGGAAGCCGGTCAGCCACAGGAAGTCCGAGCCAGGCCGATACTCGTGCAGCACGTCGCCGTTGCGACGCTGCTCGGGCGCAGTCGACAACAGCAGCAGGCCGTCGCCGAGCGCGTCGAGCAGGCGCTGACGGCGGCGGCGATGGACGGCGGGATCGACGGAGGCGTCGCGGCTCACGGGCGCAGTGTGCCGCGGTGCGGGGTCCGGATCACGGATTCTGCGACATGCCGGCGACCAGCGATGCCTGCACGCCGGTGCCGCCCTGCTTCTTGGTGACCATCAGGAACTCGACCGAGAAGTTCTCGCCACCGATCGAGAACGGCACGTGGAAGCACAGGTCGTCCGTGACGGTGCGGCGCTGCAGGTCGTCGCCCATGTAGACGCTCGGCACCGAGATGTCGAACAGCGGTGCCTTCTGGAACAACTCCGTCTTGATGTTGCCACCGACCATGTTGGTCAGCTCCCCGATCGCGTCGACCATGTCGCCGTCGGCGACCTCGTCGGGCGAATCGAGCATCAACATCGCCGCCACCGCCCGACGGGCGAGGGTCTTGGGCAAGAACAGCGAGATGGCCCCGGTGAGGAAGCCGGCCACGCCGATGCTGCCGATCACCTCGGCGCGTCGGATCTGTGCCTTCTCGACGATGACGTCACCGGCGATGACCCGGAGGTTCATCATCGTGCGGAACACGTCGCAGGTGGCCTTGACGATGCAGCGGCCCAGGTCCTGGTCGAGCGACGCGGACGGCTGGGCCGCCTTGTACTCCTCGATCAGCTTCTCGATCGACTCCAGCAGGTTCGCGGTGCCGGCCGCCTTGCACAGCACGGTGCTGGCACCGGCGTCCTTGCAGCGCTGCACCGTCTCTGCGTCCTCCATCGCGGTGAACACCACGATCGGCAGGGTCTTCTGGTTGCGCTTGCTGCGGAAGGTCTTGATGACCTCGAGGCCGTCCTTGTCGCGCAGCACGTAGTCCGTCAGGATCAGGTCGACTTCACTGCGGATGAAGGCCTCGTAGGCGTCCATCACCCCGGTCACCGCGATCACCCGGTACCCGGCCTTCTGGAAGTGACTGGAGAGGACCTTGGTGAGGGTCGTGGAGTCGTTGACCAGCAGAATGGTGTCCAAGGGTGCGGCGAGCCTCGCTTCCCGCCGTCATCGACCCTCGGGCAGTACCACCTTGACCTCGCCCGGCCCGGCCCGGGCCCGCCCGCGCCGCCGGTCAGTTGAACGGCACTTCGACGAACACGTCCGGTTGGTCCCATCGCACCGGCACGTCGACCAGGACCGGGGTGAAGCCCAGGGCATCGATCTCGAGGGTCACGGTGGCCTCGTCCTGGAACCGATCCGCCCGGAGCAGCGCCCGCCCGGGCGCATCCTCGACGAAACCGACCTCCGAGTAGGCCAGGATGTACTCGTCGAGCAACACTCGCCCCGAGGCGTCGGTCTGGTACCAGTCGACGTACGGGCTCGGGAACCAGAGGCCGGCGTACTCCTGGTAGCTCTCGACCACCCGCACCGAGACGTTCTCCCAGACCAGGTTGGTGATCGGATCGTAGACTTCGACCAGGATCGAGACCGGGCGCGGATCGGGCTCGCGCAGGTCCGCGCGCGAGTTGCCGCCGCGACGGCAGCCGGGGAGCAGGGCCAGCAGGGCACCGAGAAGGACCAGGGAGCGTTGGTTCATCGGGAAGGGGACGAGCCGAGTGGCAACCGTCGTACCGCCGGTGCCGAGATCCAGCCCCAGCATGGCGGAGAGGCGAGCCACAGCGGCAGAAGGCTCTTCCTCGTGCCGCCGCGAGTCCGTACCGTCCACCGCGACGGGCGTCTCGCCCCCGTCGACCCCCCTCCCCATGGGCTCCGTGCCACCGCTGTTTCCCGCCCCACCACGCCGTTTCCTCCCGGGCGATCTGGACGCGGGGGACCTGCGGCAGATCGAACCGCTGTTCGAGGCCCTGCGCGGACGCCGCCTCGCCAGCCTCGCCGCGGTTCGGGCTTGGCTGCGCGACGAGAGCGAGCTGCTGTCGTGTATCGAAGGCGAGAAAGCGCGGCGCTACGTCGCGAAGACGCGGGCCACGGCCGACGAAGCGGCCCGCACCGCCTACCTGCGCATGGAGCAGGAGGTCGTTCCGACGGTGAAGGAACTCTCGGATGCGCTCGACCGGCACTTCCTCGAGAGCCCGGCCCTCGCCGCCACGATCCCCGACGACCTCGCCGTGGTGGTCCGCCGTCGTCGCACGCAGAGCACCCTGTTCCGCCCGCAGAACACCGACCTGCAGCGGCAGGAAGCCGAGCTGCAGACCCAGCAGCAGGCGCTGATGGGCGGCATCACGGTCGAGTTCGAGGGCCGCACCTTGACGCTGCAGCAGTTGGCGCCGAGCTTCGAGCAGAAGGACCGCGACCTGCGCGAGCGCGCGTGGCGCGTCGCCGCCACCGCCCGACAGCAACGCTGGGCGCAGCAGGAGTCGATCTACGACCGCCTCGTGGCACTGCGCACCGAGATGGCTCGGAACGCCGGGTTCACCACCTACACGCCGTTCCGCTTCCTGGAGCTCGGCCGCTACGACTACGACCAGACGACCTGCCGGCAGCTGCACGACGCGATCGCCGAATGCGTGGTGCCCGCGGTGCGCGAACTCGACCGCGAGCGGGCGCGTCGCCTCGGGCTCGGCTCGCTGCGTCCATGGGACCTCGAGGTCGACTCCGACGGTCGCCCGCCGCTGCGGCCGTTCACGAGCGAAGGCGAACTGATCGGGCTGTGCCGCCGGCTGCTCGCGGCCGTCGATCCCGAGTTCGCGACCTGGCTCGACGAACTGCAGCGTCGCGGCCTGCTCGACCTGATGAGCCGGCCCGGCAAGGCCCCGGGTGGCTACCAGTACCAGTACGAGGACGAGCGCGTGCCGTTCGTGTTCGCCAACGGCGTCGGCGTGCACGCCGACGTGCAGACGTTGCTGCACGAGTCCGGCCACGCGGTGCACTCGCTGCTCTGTCGCGACCTGGACCTGCTGGCGCAACGCGACTATCCGATCGAGATCGCCGAGACGGCCAGCATGTCGATGGAGCTGATGGGCCTCGAGCACCTCGGACTCGTCTACGGGGCCGAGGACGCGACGCGAGTGCGCCGCCGGCATCTGCAGAAGGTGCTGCGCACGCTGACCTGGATCGCCGCGATCGACGCGTTCCAGCATTGGGTCTACGCGATGCCCGCCCACGACCACGAGCAGCGGCGCACCGCCTGGCTCGACATCTGGCGGCGGTTCGGCGACTCCACCGACTGGTCCGGGATCGAGCCCTTCCTGGCCATGACCTGGATCCGCCAGGACCACCTGTTCTCGCACCCGTTCTACTACATCGAGTACGGCATCGCGCAGCTGGCCGCGCTGCAGGTGTGGCAGCAGTACCGCCGCGACCCGGCACGCGCCGTGACGAACTACCGGCGCGCGCTGCGACTCGGCGGCAGCCGCCCGCTGCCGGAGCTGTTCGCGGCGATGGAGGTGCGCTTCGACCTTTCGGCGACCATGCTGCAGTCGCTGGTCGACGACGTCGTGGCCGCCATCGACGCCTAGCTCAGACCTGCCGATACCAGGCCAGCAGCTCCTCGACGACCGCCATCGCCTTGCCGTGGAAGTGGTTGTTGGCGATCACCACGGTGCGCGCGGCATCGGTCGCGATGCGCTCGATGCGCCGTTCCAGCTGCGACACCTCGTCGGGTCCGTAGCGCCAGTCGTAGACCTCGTCCCGCTTGGCCCCCTTCCGGAACCACGCGCGGTTGCGGCCGTGCAACCGGAAGTAGGCGAGACCGCCCGTGGCCCGCACACCGGTGACGTCGCGCGAGAAACCGCCGACCATGCCCGGGTAGTCGAGCTCGAGCACGCCGAGATGCAGGTCGGCCACCGCAGCGAGGGCGGCACTCGCGTTCCACGAGGCGTGTCGCAGCTCGACGCACAGCGGCACCATGCCGGCGAACGCCTCCGCGAGGCGAGCCAGCAATTCGAGGGCGGGCGGACCGAACGCGAGCGAATGGTCGAACTGGGCCAGCAGCGCCAGCAGTCGCCCCGAGTCGGCCAGGGGAGCGAATCCCTCGCGCACCTGCGCCACCAGCGCGTCGTCGAAGCGGCGCTCGTGCGTGAACTGCTGCGGCAGCTTGGCCGTGAAGCGGGTGCCGAGATCGGCGGTGCGCTCCGCCCAAGAACGGCAGTTCTTCGCCGACGGCAGGCCGTAGAACGTGCTGTTGACCTCGATCACGTCGACCCGCTGCGCGACCGCGCGCAACGTGTCCTTGCACGAACGGGGATAGACGACGTCCTTCCAGTCCTCGTAGGTCCAACCGGCGACGCCGAACAGGACCTCGCGCGGTCGGCCGTCAGCCACGAGGGCCGCGGCGGTGCGCGTCGTGCTCCGCCATGCGCTCGGCGACCTTCTTCTCGAACCCGCGCTCGCCCGGCGCGAAGAACGTGGCGTTCGCGAGTTCGGGCGGCAGGCAGGAGAACGCCGCCACACCCGCCTTGGTGTCGTGCGCGTAGACGTAGCCCTGGCCGTGGCCCAGTTCCTTTTGCAGCCCCGTCGCCGCGTTGCGCAGGTGCAGCGGCACCGGATGCTGCGCTCCCTGCCGCGCCGCTTCGGCAGCCGCCGTGATCGCCCGGACGACCGCGTTGCTCTTCGGCGCAGCCGCCAGGTAGACGACGGCCTGCGTCAGCGGCAGGCGACCTTCGGGCAGCCCGAGGAACTGCAGCGCCTGCTGGGCCGCGACCGCGACCTGCAGCGCCATCGGATCGGCGAGACCGATGTCCTCGGCCGCCATCGCGACGAGGCGCCGCGCCGCGTGCACCGGATCGGCACCGGCCTCGAGCGCGCGCGCGAGCCAGTAGACCCCCGCCTGCACGTCGGAGTTGCGCAGGCTCTTGTGCAGCGCCGACAGCAGGTCGTAGTGCAGGTCGCCGTCGCGATCGTGCTGCAAGGCCCGATGCTGGAAGGCCTCGGTCACCATCGCCGTGGTCAGCGTCTCGCCGTCGACGCACGTCGCCGCACACGCCTCGACGCAGCCGAGCGCCCGCCGCGCGTCGCCACCGGCGAGCAGCACCAGCCGTTCGAGCGCCGAATCCTCGATGGCGAGCCGCCGCACGCCGAGCCCCCGTTCCTCGTCGACGAGCGCCCGCCGCACGAGGCCGGCCACCGCGGCGGGCGGCAGCGGCTGCAGCGGCACCACGCGGCAGCGCGACAGCAGGGCCCCGGTGACAGCGAACGACGGGTTCTCGGTGGTGGCCCCGACCAGCACCAGGTCGCCGCGTTCGACGTGCGGCAGGAACGCGTCCTGCTGCGCCTTGTTGAAGCGGTGGATCTCGTCGACGAACAACAGCGTGCCGCGGCCGTCGCGCGCCCGCCGCTCGGCGGCCTCCGCCACGGCCTCGCGCACCTGCGCGACGCCACCGAGCACCGCCGAGAACGGATGGAAGTGCAGTTGCGCGTGCCCGGCGATCAGCAGCGCGAGCGTCGTCTTGCCGACCCCCGGCGGCCCCCACAGCAGCAACGAGCCCGCCTTGCCCTGTTCGATCGCCGCACGCAGCGCCCGCCCGCTGCCGAGCACGGTCTCCTGGCCGAGGTACTCCTCGAGCGTGCGCGGCCGCATGCGCTCGGCGAGCGGCGGCAACAGCGCCTTCGCCTTGCCGGGCGGCGTCTCCTCGGGCAGGTCGCGGAACAGGCTCACGAACTGCTCCGCTGCCGCCTCGCTTCGAACAGCAGCACGCCGGCGGCGACGGCGACGTTCAGGCTCTCGACCGGCGCCTGCAGCGGGATGCGGGTGCGCACGGTCGCCGCGGCCAGCAGCTCCTCGGGTACACCCGCGGCCTCGGCACCGACGACCAGCGCCATCGGCTTCCTCAGGTCGACCTGCGTGTGCGCGCGTTCGCCGCCGCCGTCGGCGACCACCAGCTGCAGGCGGTGGCGCTGGCAGAACGCGACGATCGCCGCGGCGTCGAACCCGTGCAGCACCGGCAGCCGGAAGATCGACCCCATCGAACCGCGCACGGCCTTGTCACGGAACGGATCGGCACCGCCCTTCGTGCTGATCACGCCGGTGGCGCCCGCGGCTTCGGCGGTGCGCAGCAGCGAGCCGAGGTTGCCCGGGTCGCGCACGCCGGCGGCGATCACCACCAACGGCACCAGCGAGGTGCCGAGCAGCGCGCCCTCCTCGATCCGCGGCCGTTGCAACAGCACGGCGACGCCCTGCGGCGTGTCGAGCGCACTGAGCCGCGCCAGCACGTCGTCGCTGCAGTCGAGGAACGTCCGGGCGCGCTGCTGCAGACGGCTCTTCAGCGCAGAGTCGGTGAGACGCGGCGACACCGCCGCTTCGACCACTTCGAGCCCGGCGTCGAGGGCTTCGGCGACGAGGCGCACGCCTTCTGCGAGCATCAGGTCGGGCAGGTCCCCGCTGGCCGCATCGCGGAAGCGCTGGATCGCGGGGTTCTTGCCGGACGAGACGGAGCGGTGTTCTCGAGCCATCGGGCCGCCCACAGTAGCGGCCTGCCGCCGGCAATGCAGCGCCGCAAGACCGACTCCAACTCGCTCCGCCAAGCCGCTTCGGAGATGCTGCGCCGATGCAGGAGAACGCCCTCGCCACGCCCCTCGTCGAACTGCGCGGACTCGGCAAGCAGTACGGCGACTTCGCCGCCGTGCAGAGCCTCGACCTCGAGGTCCACCCGGGCGAGATCCTCGCCCTGCTCGGCCCGAACGGTGCCGGCAAGACCACGACGATCCGGATGTTGATGGGCATCCTGTCGCCATCCACCGGCACCGCGCGCATCGGCGGCCGCGACTGCTTCGCCGAACGGCCGGCAGTGATGGCC
>JAEUHU010000276.1 GCA_016793305.1 Planctomycetota bacterium | reverse complement strand
CGCTTGCCCTTCTTCGCCTCGCCGACGTGGAGCCAGTAGTGGTCGCGCACGGTGACGTCGGTCAGCTCCCAGTGCAGGGCGCGCGGCAGCGGGTTGCGCACCAGCGGCACCAGCTTCGCGAGCAGGTCGCGGTCGGGCAGGCCGGTGTGGCCGTTCTTCTCGACGAACGTGAACGTGAACGGATACTGCCCCGCGTGCTGCTGCTGCAGTGCGGTCAGCTCGGCGGCGAACTTCTGGCAGCGCTCGGCGCGGCCGTAGGCGGTGTCCCTGCCGCCGACCATGAACGAGAACGGCAGCGTGTGCAGCCCGGTCGCGACCGTCTCGCCGTCGGTCGGCGCGGCGGCGCTGCCGTGCACGGCGGCGAAGCGGTGCGGCAGCTTCGGCCCGATCGCGAACGCGCCGTAGCCGCCGTGGCTGTAGCCGAGTGCGACCACGCGGTCCGGATCGACGTCGGCGCAGACCACGAACTGCCGGACCAGCGTCTCGAGCAGCGGGTAGAAGTAGTCTGTGTAGAAGCCGTTCCACTCGTCGGTCGGCGCGCGCAGCGCGCAGTACAGGTAGCCGCCCGCCTCCGGGTGGTCCTTGTAGTAGATCTGCATGTGGCGCCACTGCGAGTCGTTCAGCTCCTTCGGCGCGTTGCCACCGCCGTGCATCGCGATCACCAGCGGCCAGCGGCCGTTCGCCGGTTTGTCGCCGACCTGCTTGACCGTGAACGGGCTCTGCTTGTCGCCGGCGCGCACGATGTTGGCGGCGAAGTCGGCCTGCAGCTTGGTGCGTTCGGCCGCGGCCCACGATGCTGCCGCGATGGAGCGCAGTCGTGCGTCGCCGTCCTTGGTCGCGAGCTCGGCGTCGAGGTTGCGGTCGAACTCGAAGGTCGCCTGGCGTGCGGTGTCGGCGGCGAAGAAGCGGTCGAACTGCGCACGCAGCGCCTCGGCGGCCGGGTCCTGAAGGGATCCGTCGGCCGCCGCCCGCAGGGCGAACGGCGGCTCGGTCGGGATCACGCTGGTGCCGCTGCTCCAGCCTTCGCCGCCCGGCCGGGGCGCCGCATAGCGGCCCGACACGTCCTCCCCCCACAGTTCGATGCCGCGTCCCCACCCGGCAGCGAAGCGATCGCCGGTGCGAGCGAACGACACCGCCCACAGCCGGTTCTCGCGCGGAGCTTCGGCGCACTTCGCGGCGTCGGCCGCGAACCAGCCGCGGTCGAGCCCCGCCGGATCCGGCTCGTCGGCGCCGACGAAGCGCCACGCCGCACCGTCCCACACTTCGACCCAGGTGTGGTTGCCCTCCTTGTGCGGCCACTTCACCGACACGAGCCGCGCCGGCACGCAGCAGGCACGGCAGGCGTCGGCGAGCAGGATCGACAGCCCCGTGCAACTCGCCTTGCCCTGCGCGATCGACGCACTCGGCGCCTGGTCGGCGCGCGCGCGGCCGGTCGAGTAGTGCACGTTCAAGGCCGAGAAGATCGTCTCGTTGAGCTTCTTCGCCGCCTCGCCGGGGGTCTTGCAGTCCTTCACCGTCGGCAGGAAGCGCGCGACGAAGTCGGTGCGCCAGTTCTCGCGCGCTTCGTTGGCCTGCGCGTAGGGCAGCACGAAGTTGGCGAACAGCGGCTCGGCGAGGCCCGCACCCCACGCCACCGCGGCGCGGGCGGCGTGCGCCTCGGCCACGTTCTGCAGCAGGAACTCCGCCGTCAGCGTGCGCAGGTCCTCGTCCGGCATGTGCTCGAACAGGAAGGCGAGCGAGCCCCGCTGCTCGGCCGGCACCTGCTGCCAGGCTCGCACGAGTTCGGACCGATGGTCACCCGCCCGCCCGCACGCCGCGGCGACCGGCCCGGGCAGGTCCTGGGCGAACCCCACCACTGCCAGCAGCAACGAAGAGACAGCCCCGCGCACGAAGGTCATGCCGCCGTTGTAGCGAACCGCCGCAGCCCTGGCGACGCGTCAGCCGACCCGCGGCGTGCCCTGGCCGAACATCCACAGCCCGGTGCCGGTCGCCGTCAGCACCACCGCGAGCCACAGCAGCACCGCCGCCCGGTGCCACAGCCGCGCCCGCTCGTCCTTCCACAGCCACAGGCCGGTCGCGATCACCGGCAGCGCCAGCAGTCCACCGGCCTTGGCGAAGATCAGGTGCGTCTGCTTCACGTCCTCGGGGAACGTGTAGGCGCGCAGCAGTTCCTCGGTCAGCACGATGGTGATCGCCAGCAGCACCATGGTCAGCGGCCCGAGCCAGAGGTGCAGCCGGCGGCGGCGCGTGAAGCCCGTCAGCAGGGCGGCTACGAGCATCAGCACGGTGGCGACGAAGGCGCACCAGAACGGCAGCGTGGGTGGCATGCGTGCGGGCATCGTGCAACATCGCCCGACCGCGCGGAAGAGCGACGCCTCGCATCCACCGCCGCCGGCTGCGAACCACCGGTGCCAGGCGGCCTTCGCCGGCTACGGAGTTCCCCGGTAACGGGCCGTGCCGCCGACGGCCGATGCAGGCCCGTGGACCGTGACCTGACCCGCGACGAGTACCAGCGCTACCACGATCTGATCTACCGGATCGCAGGCATCCACTACCCGGTCGAGAAGCTCGAGCTGCTCAGCAACCGGATCCGCAAGCGCCTGCGGCAGAGCCGCGCCGACGGCTACGAAGCCTACCTGGCGCGCATCCAGCAGCCGAACGAAGCGACCGAGCTGCAGGCGTTCCTCGACTCGATCACCACCAACGAGACGTACTTCTTCCGCTGCCAGCGGCACTGGGACTTCTTCCGATCGTGGCTCGAGGCGCGCGCCGCCTCACCCCGGCGCCGCGAGCCGCTGCGCATCTGGTCGGCAGCGGCGTCGAACGGGGCCGAGGCCTGCACGATCCTGATCGTGGCCCAGCAGGTGCTCGGCCCGAACTTCGGCGGCGTGCCGGTCGAGGTGCTCGGCACCGACCTGTCGGGCCACGTGCTCGACGAAGCCCGGCGCGCCACCTACCGGCCCTACGCACTGGCGCAGACACAGCCGGAGCTGGTGAAGAAGTTCTTCGTGCGCAACGAGGACGACACGTTCGCCTTCGACCGCGGGCTGTTGCGCCACGTGACCTTCCAACGGCACAACCTGATGGAGCCGTTGCCCGGCAAGCCGACGTTCGAGTTCGTGTTCCTGCGCAACGTGATGATCTACTTCGACACGCAGAGCCGCGAACGCGTGCTCGGCCACGTGCTGCAGGTCACCTCGCCCGGCGGTCACCTGATCGTCGGCGAGTCGGAGAGCCTGCTGAACGTGAAGCACGGCTTCCACTACCTGAAGCCGTCGATCTTCGTGCGCCAGACGGTGCCCGGTGGCGCACCCGGCGCTGGCACCGGGGCGGGGGCTTCGCCGGCGGCGAAACCCGCGCGCTGAACCGCGGTGTCGGGGCGCTCTGCGCCGAAGCTGTGCGCTGGTGCCGATGCGGGCCGTGGGGCTACGCTGCGGCGATGGTCAAGGTCGTGCAAGGGGCCCTGCGTGGACAGGGCAAGCGCTTCGGCATCGCCGTCGCGCGCTTCAACGAAGTCGTCACCGAACGTCTGCTGCAAGGCTCCCTGGCAGCGTTGCGCCAGCACGGCGTCGCCGACGGCGACGTCACCGTCGTCTGGGTGCCGGGTGCGTTCGAGCTGCCGACCGCGTGCCGCTGGCTCGCACAGGCCGGCGTCGACGCGCTGGTGATGCTCGGCGCCGTCGTGCGCGGCGGCACCGACCACTACGAGTATGTCTGCAGCGGCGTCACCGACGGCGCCATGCGCGTCGGGCTCGACACCGGCCTGCCGCTCGGCTTCGGCGTGCTGACCTGCAGCGAGATGGAGCAGGCGCTGGCGCGCGCCGGCGGCGAACACGGCAACAAGGGAGAAGACGCTGCCATCGCCGCGTTGACGATGCTCGACGTGAAGGCGCAGCTGCCGGCCTCCGCATCGGCGCGCAGTGCCGGTCCCGGTGCGGGACGCACCGGTTGATCGCCGTGCAGAGCCCGCTACCCTGTCCCGGCCTGTTTCCCCCGGAAACCGCTCCTTGCCAATGACCGCCCCCATCCGTCGCCGCTCGCGCGCTCGCGAGATCGCCATGCAGGTCCTGTTCCAGTTCGACGTGCGCGGCGAGCGCTACGCCGACGAAGCCGGCAAGACGGTCGCTGGCCTGTGCGAGAACGAAGCGGAGGGCGAAGGCGACGTCGTCGAGTTCGCCGCCAGGCTGGTCGAAGGCACGCTGCAGCATCGCACCGCGATCGACCAGCGCCTGCAGTCGGTGACGCGCAACTGGGACCTGCGCCGCATGGCGACCGTCGACCGCAACGTGCTGCGCATGGCGACCTACGAGCTGATGTTCTGCACCGACGTGCCGCCGAAGGTGGCGATCAACGAAGCGATCGAGCTGGGCAAGAAGTACTCGACCGCGAACTCCGGCGGCTTCGTCAACGGCATCCTCGACCGCATCCGCATCGACCTCGAGAAGGAGCGGAAGACGCAGCCCGCCCCGCCCGCCGGCGGCGCCGAGGCCTGACCCGGCAGCGCGCGCAGCCGCGTTGCCGAAGCCGCATCGTTGCCCAACCGGCATCGCTGCCCCACACTGCGCCCATGGTGTTCGGCAAGCTGCTCGGTGCGCTGAAGAAGACGCGCGACCTCCTGACCGCGGGCCTGTCGCGGCTGTTCTCCGGCCGCAAGCTCGACGAGCAGTTCCTCGAGGAGCTCGAAGAGGTGCTCTACAACAGCGACCTCGGGCCGGTCGGCACGCGCGTCGTCGAGGAGCTGAAGGTCGCCTACAAGAAGAAGGAAGTGAAGGAGACCGCCGAGGTGCCGGCGTTCCTGCGGCAGAAGCTGCAGCGCATGCTCGACGGCTGCGAAGCGCCGCTGGCCAAGGCCGCGCAAGGCACCACGGTGGTGATGATCGTCGGCGTCAACGGTGCCGGAAAGACGACCTCGATCGCCAAGCTGGCGCGGCACCTGCAGCAGCAGGGCAAGACGGTGATGCTCGGCGCCGGGGACACGTTCCGCGCCGCCGCCGTCGAGCAGCTGACGCTGTGGGCGCAGCGCCTGGGCATCCCGATCGTGAAGCAGGGCCACGGCGCCGATCCGGCGGCGGTCGCGTTCGACGCGGTCAGCGCCGCGGTCGCACGCAAGGTCGACTACCTGCTGCTCGACACTGCCGGCCGCCTGCACACGCAGAAGAACCTGATGACCGAGCTCGAGAAGATCGTGCGCGTGGTCAAGAAGCAGCTGCCCGACGCGCCGCACGAGACGCTGCTGGTGCTCGACGCCACCACCGGCCAGAACGCGATCCGACAGGCCAGCGAGTTCGCGCGCTCGGCGCCGGTCAGCGGCCTGATCCTGGCGAAGATGGACGGCACCGCCAAGGGCGGCGCCTTGTTCGGCATCCGCGACGCGCTGCCGGTGCCGGTCAAGTTCCTTGGCGTCGGCGAGGGCATCGACGACCTCGAGCCGTTCGCCGTGCAGGGCTTCGTCGACGCGATCCTGAAGTTCGACGGCACGCAGTCGGCATGAGCGGCGGCAGCACAGCCGCGCCGGCGGTCGGCGTGCCCGCAGCCCCACCGCACGACCCCACGCCGGCGTGGCCGACGTGGCTGTTGCTCGGCCTCTTGGTGCTGCCGTTCCACCCGCTGTGGGTCGACTTCGAACAGGTGCGCCGCGGCCTGCTGCTGCTGCTCGCCGGTGCTTCGCTGGTGCTGCTGCCGCGGCTCCGCGCCGTGCGCGGCGAACGCGCGGCGCTCGGCTTCGTCGGCTTCCTGCTGCTGTGCGGCCTCGTGCGCGCGGCCACCGACGCGTGGCTGCGCGATGCGAAGACGCCGGCGTCGTTCCAGGCGGCCGACGCCGGCTACCGCCTCGCCCACTGGCTGGCGCTCGGCGTGCTGCTGCGTTTTGGCGCCCTGCAGCGAACGCGTGCTTCGCTGCCGTTCGCCGGCGTGCTGCTGGCGACGTCGCTGTTCGGGTTGCTGCAGCGGCTCGGCCTCGCCGAGATCGCCGGCTACGGCGTCGAACGCGAGCCGGTGTCGACGCTCGGCAACCTGAACGTCGCCAGCGAATGGACCGCGGTCGCGGCGATGGTCACCGCCGTGCTGCT
>JAEUHU010000272.1 GCA_016793305.1 Planctomycetota bacterium | reverse complement strand
CGCGAGCTGCGCTGGATGGCGCTCGCCTACCTGCTGATCCTCGAGGGGCTGTGCGTGCCGGTGCTGCTGTGGTGGCCCGACATCTACGCCGAACTGCAGCGCAGCAGCCTCGGCGACAAGCTGCCGTTCGACTTCGCGCGCAAGATCTTCGAAGCGGTGCGCGAGACCGACCCGGGCATCGCCTACCGGAACTGGGTCGCGGTGATGCTGTTCTTCCGCAGCACCAACCTGGTCGGCGTGGCCGCGGCGGTGCTGTTCGGCACCGGCCTGTTCGCGCGCGAACGCGAGAACCTGACCTTCGAGTTCCTGCTGTCGCGGCCGATCGCCCGCGGGGCGATCCTCTGGCAGAAGCTGTGGCCGGCGGCGCTGTGCACGGTCGTGCCGCTGTTCGTGGTCAACGCGTCGGCGCTGTACTGGAGCCACTGCGTCGAGGAGACGCTGCCGAAAGCACAGCTGTTCCTCGCGACGCTGCACGCGGCGGTGTTCCTGCTGTTCGTGCTGGCACTGACCACCTGGGTGTCGCTGCGGCTGCGGGTCCAGGCGCACGTCGCGGCGGCGGTGGGCGCGCTGCTGGTGCTGCAGATCGGCGTCTACCTGACGCAGCGCATCCGCGTGTTCAGCCTGTTCCGGCTGGTCGACTTCGAGTGGTACGCGCCGGTGCTGGCCGGCAACACGCCGCTGTGGCAGATGCTCGATCCGGTGCGCAGCCACGGCTTCACGACGTGGTTGCTGCTCGCCACGGTCGCCTGCGTGCTGCTGACCTGGCGCGACCTGAGGCGGGCGTCGCCATGATCGCGCTGCAGGTGACCCTCGTGCTGCTGCGCGAACTGCTGCGCACCCTGCTGGTGCCGCTGCGGCTGTGCGCCTACCTGCCGTTCCGCCACCACTGGCGGAACCTCGCCCGCACGGTGCTGGCCGAGGCCGCGACCCACGCAGCCGAGCAGCCCGCCGACGAGCTGGCGGCGTTCTTCGCGCGGCGCCGCCCCCGCCGCGGCGAACGGCCGCACCTGTTCGTCTCGGCCGGCGAAGCGAGCGGCGAGAACCACGCGGCGAAGCTGGTCCGGGCCCTGCCCGCGTCGGTGCGCACCACCGCGTTCGGTGGGCACGTGCTGGCCGAAGCCGGCGCCGACGTGCGCTTCCAGCTCAGCGAGCACGCGGTGATGGGCGTCGTCGGCGTGCTGAAGCAGTTGCCGCTGATCCTGCGCGCGTTCGCCGCCTACCTGCGCCTGTTGCGCGACGATCCGCCGGACCTCGTCGTGCTGGTCGACTATCCGGGCCTGCACGTGGTGATGGCGAAGGCGGCGAAGCGCGCCGGTGTGCCGGTGCTGCACTACGTGGCGCCGCAGTACTGGGCGTGGGGTCCGTGGCGCATGCGCCGCTACCGCCGCGCGGTCGACGGCACGCTGACGATCCTGCCCTTCGAGACGGCGTTCTTCCGGCGGTTCCGCGTGCCGGCGCACTACATCGGCCATCCGCTGCTCGACGAACTCGAGGCGAACCCACCGGCGAGCGACGCAGTCGCTGCGGTGCGCGCCCGCCGCACCCTGGTGCTGCTGCCCGGCAGCCGCCGCGCCGAGATCCACGCCAACCTGCCCGGCATGCTGCGCGTGGCCGCAGCCCTGCGCGCGCGCGAGCCGGACCTGCGGGTCGTGCTGCCGCACAAGAACCCGCGGCGCACCGAGCTGCTGCGCCAGCAGCTGCGCCTGCACGGCGTCGCCGACTGGGTCGAACACCACGAGGGCCCCCTCGGCACGTGGCTCGCCGGCGCGCACCTGGTGCTGGTCAAGTCCGGCACGGGCTCGCTCGAAGCCTGCCTGCACGGCGTGCCGACGATCGTCGTCTACCGCCTGCGCGGCCTGCTCGCGTCGATCGGCTACCACAGCATTCTCAGCGTGCCGTGGATCGCCGCCGCGAACCTGATCGTCGGCCGCAGCGCCGTGCCGGAGTTCTGCTTCGCGCGCGAGCGTGGTTGGGACAGGGTCCAGGCCGCGGCCGAGCGCCTCTGGCACGACGCCGAAACCCGCGCCGCAGCGATCGCCGAACTGGCGGCAGTGCGCCGCCACCTCGGCGAGCCCGGCGCCACGCAGCGCACCGCGGCGATCGTGCACGCCTTCCTGTTCCCCCCGACCCTGCCCCCGCGATGACCTCGCCGCTGCTCGATCTGCGCCTGTTCCTCGATCTGCTGCGTCGCGAAGGCGAGCTGGTCGAGATCGACACCGAGGTCGACCCCGACCTCGAAGCGGCCGAAGTGCACCGCCGCGTGATCGCCGCCGGCGGTCCGGCACTGCTGTTCCGCCGCGTCAAGGGCTCGCCGTGGCCGACCGTCACCAACCTGTTCGGCACGCAACGCCGCGTCGAGCTGGCGTTCGGCAAGCGGCCGCTCGACCTGGTCCGGCAGCTCGCCGCGGTGCCGCACACGCTGCTGCCGCCGACGCTCGGCAAGCTGTGGCAGCACCGTTCGCTGCTCGGCTCGCTGCTGCGCGTCGGTCGCCGTCGTCTGCGCCGCGCCCCCCTGCTGCAGCACCAGGACGCCCCACCGCGCCTGTCGCGGCTGCCGCTGCTGCGCACCTGGAGCGAGGACGGCGGCCCGTTCGTCACGCTGCCGCTGGTCTACACCGAGCATCCCGAGGGTCTCGGCGGCAACCTCGGCATGTACCGCATCCAGCGCTTCGACGACGACACCACCGGGCTGCACGTGCAGATCGGCAAGGGCGGCGGCTTCCACCTCGC
>JAEUHU010000249.1 GCA_016793305.1 Planctomycetota bacterium | reverse complement strand
GGGCGCCGAAGCCGTGCACTCGCGCGCCCATTCGCTGCTGCGCCTGCGCGTGCAGTACGGCATGGTCGACCCCGTGACGCTGGAGCCGCGCCCGCTGCTGCAGCGCTACGGCGCGTGGCTCGAGAACGCCCTGCAGCTGCGCTTCGCCGGACCCGAGGGCGACGACGCGGCGCTGTGGCGGCGGCTCGGCCAGGCGCTGCCGGTGACGATGTGGCTCGGCACGATGGCGCTGCTGCTGTCGGTGGTCGGCGGCACGGCACTCGGCGCGTGGCTCGGTTTGCGGGCCGGCCGCGGTGGCGACCGCTGGGCGTCGGTGCTGATGCTGTTCGGGGCCGGCATCCCGGAGTTCCTGCTGGCGACGTTGCTGACCCTCGGGCTCGCGGTGCTGTGGCTGCCGGTCCTGCCGGCGAGCGGCATGCGTTCGCCCGGTGCCGAGCACTGGACGCTGCCTTGGCAGGTGCTCGACTTCGCCTGGCACCTGGTGCTGCCGGTGACGGTGATGGCGATCGGGCCACTGGTGATGGTGGCGCGCTTCGTGCGCGACTCGGTCGCCACGGTGATGCGCGCACCGTTCGTGCAGAACCTGCGGGCGCTCGGCGTGGAGCGGGACTTGGTCGTCTGGCGCGTGCTGCGCCACGGCTGTGCGCCGGTCGCGACGCTTGCCGGCAGCCTGTTGCCGATGCTGGTCGGTGGCTCGATCGTCGTCGAGCAGATGTTCTCGCTCGACGGGTTCGGCCACCTCGCCTACCGCGCCGTGATGGAACAGGACCAGCCGATGCTGATGGCGCTCGTGGTGATCGGCTCGGTGGTCACGCTGCTCGCCCTGATCGTCTCCGACCTCCTGCATCGCGCGGTCGACGCGCGGGTCCGGTTGTCGCCATGAGCTCGCTCGACGGAACGCCCGGCGCGCCTTCGGCGGCACCCGGCCGCGACGCGGCGGTCGGCGAGAGCACCGCGCTGATGGTGCGCCAGACCATGGCGGACGACGCCTGGTGGCGCTGCGTGTCGTCGTGGTTCCTGGTGGTGGCGATGCTGGTCGGCCTGTTCGCGCCGGTGCTCGCCAACGACGTGCCCTTGGTGGCGAAGGTCGACGGCGTGTGGTCGTTCCCGGCCTTCGCCGACCTCGTCGGCGAGCCACCGGTCGGGCCGCACGACCTGTCGTGGAAGCAGTGGTGGGCGCGGTTGCCGGCCGACGGGCCGGACTTCGCGTGGATGCCGCCGTGGCCCTACGGCCCCGACGAAGTGGATCCCGCGCGCGACCGGCTCGGCCCGTGCCTCGCGCATCCGTTCGGCAACGACGACACCGGTCGCGACGTGCTGGCGCGCGTCGTGCACGGGGCCGCGGCGCTGGTCGAACTGGTGCTGCCGGCGGTGCTGCTCGGCATGGTGGTCGGCACGCTGCTCGGCGCCTGGGCCGGCTACCGGCGTGGCATCGTCGAAGTGCTGGTGCAGCGCGCGATCGAGCTGTTCCTGTGCTTCCCGACGCTGCTGTTCCTGATGTTCGCGGCGGCGTTCCTCGGCGACGGGCGCATCTGGCTCGTGCTGGTGATGGCGGCGATGTTCTGGACCAGCTTCGCGCGCATCGTGCGCGGGGCGGTGCTGAGCCTGCGCGAGCGCGACTACGTGCTGGTCGCGCGCAGCCTCGGCGTGTCCGAGTGGCGCATCCTGACCCACCACCTGCTGCCGCAGGTGACGAGCCAGGTCGGCGTCACCGCCGCGTTCTGTGCCGCTGCGGCGGTCGTGGCCGAGTCGACGCTGTCGTTCCTCGGCATCGGTTCGCGGGAGTCGGTGGCGTCCTGGGGCGGCATGCTGCGCCAGGGCAACCAGCAGGTCGTGCTCGGCCACTGGCACGTCTGGTTCTTCCCGGCCGCGGCGATCGTCGTCGTCGTGATGGCGTGTCACGTGCAGGCCGAACGGTTGCGCCGGCGCGCCAGCGAAGCCGGCGTGTGAGGGCTCGCGGGCGGCTCAGCCGCCGCGCGTGTGCATCTCGAGATGCGGGTCCTGCCGCAGCGCCGTGACCGGGGCCAGCGGCTGCCGATCGCGCAGTGCGGCGCGCTGCTCGGCACCTCGGTCGGCGCGGGCCGACCACACCGCGTGCAGGCGGGCCCGCAGCGCTTCGTCGTCGTCGCCGGCCCGCAGCGGCGCCCGCAGGTCGGTGCCGGTCGGCGCGTAGAGGCACGTGTAGAACATGCCGTCGGCGGTGAGGCGCGCGCGGTCGCAGCTGCTGCAGAACGGCTGCGTCACCGAGCTGATGATGCCGAACGTGGTGCCGTCGCCGAGCCGGAAGCGGTCCGCGGGGGCACTGTCGGTGCGCGGCAGCGCGGCGACCGGCCCGAACGCGGCGGTGATCCGTGCGAGCATCGTCGCGCGCGACACGACGCGTTCGGGCCGCCAGTGCGTGGCGCCACCGACGTCCATGTACTCGATGAAGCGCAGCTCGGCGCCATGGCCGCGCGCGAAGTCGAGCAGGGCCGCCAGCTCGCCGTCGTTGACGCCGGCGATCACCACCGTGTCGAGCTTCAGCTCGGCGAAGCCGGCCTCGCGCGCGGCGGCGATGCCGTCGAGCACGCGGCCGAGGTCGTCGCGCCGCGACAGCAGGCGGAACGTCTCGCGATCGAGCGTGTCGAGGCTGACGGTGATCCGGTGCAGGCCGGCCGCACGCAGCGCCGCGGCGTGTTCGCGCAGCAGCACGCCGTTGCTGGTCATCGCCAGGTCGGTGATCGCCGCCCGCGCCGCCAGCATCTTCACCAGCACCGGCAGGTCGGCGCGCAGCAGCGGTTCGCCGCCGGTGAGCCGCACCTTGTCGACGCCGAGCGACACGAACACGTCGACCAGCCGGACCAGCTCCTCGAAGCGCAGCACCGACTCCTTCGGCAGCCAGACGTAGTCGTCCTCCGGCATGCAGTACTGGCAGCGCAGGTTGCAGCGGTCGGTCACCGACAGCCGCAGGTTGCGGAGCGGGCGGCCGAAGGTGTCGGGCGACGGGGGCATCGGGGGCGAGGACCATACCCCGCGGCCGCGAACCTGCCGAGCCACCGAAGCCGAACGTGCGTTGCGCCGCGCCGGCTCGTCGGCGACCATGCGGCGGCGTTCATGAGCTTGAAGATCATCGGCGGTGAGTACCGGGGCCGGGTCCTGCGGGCGGTGCGCGGCCTCGGCACGCGCCCCTTGCTGGGCCAGGTCCGCGAATCGTTGTTCAACATCCTGCAGGACCGGATCCCGGGCGCCGTCGTCTGGGATCTGTTCGCCGGCACGGGGGCTTCGGGCATCGAGGCGCTGTCGCGCGGCGCCGCCCGGGTGCTGTTCGCCGAGAAGAACGGCCGCGCCATCGACGTGCTGAAGGGCAACCTGCAGATGCTCGGCACCGACGCCGTCGAGCGCGCCGTGGTGCAGCGGGTCGACGCCTGGGACCCGCCGCCGATGACGCCGGCGGTGTTCGGCGCCGAAGGGCACGAAGAGGACGCCGACGCGTCGACCGACCGCGAGGTCGCGCCCGACGTGATCTTCCTCGATCCGCCCTACGCGCTGGTGGCGGAGGATCCGGTCAAGTCGATCGCGCGGGCCCGCAAGCTGCTCGATCGCGTCGCGCGCGGCGGCTGCGTGCTGTTCCACTTCGAAGCCGGGGTGCTCGACGAGGACGACTTCGACGACGACGTCGATCTCGACCTGCGCGAGTGGGGCTCGACGGCGATCGCGATGATGTGGCGCAAGGGCGAAGCGCCCGAGCGGCTGCATCGTCGTTGGGCGAAGGAACGCGGCGAACGCCTGGACGATGGTCCGCGCGGTGGCGACGAGCCGGGCGATCGCGACGACGCTTGAGCGTCGTTCGCGCGGGGCTCACTCGCCGATCACGAGCCGCAGCGCGTTGGTGAGGCCTTGGTAGGGCGGGTTCGCGTTGGCCACGAGGTCGAGCACCAGTGCCTGCGCGTGCAGCTCGAGGCCGATCGCCGCGGGCGGCAGTCCCACCAGCGGCATCGGGATCGGGGTCGTGAAGATCTGCGCCGGCACCATCACGATCGCCACCAGTTGCGTCACGTCGATCGCCTCGGCACAACCAGCGCCGGGGTAGGGCGGCAGGATCGTCGGCATGCCGGCGAAGCCCTGGCCAGGGCCGAAGCCGATCGCGACGAACTCGCCGTAGAGCCCCAGCGTGCTGTCGACGGTCAGCGCGAACGTGGCGTTGCCGCGCAGCGGCTCCGAGGTCGCGCGCAGCAGCGGCTGGCCGATCAGGTGATGGCCCGGCAACGTGCACGGCGTGCCGTAGGACTCGACGACGGCGCCGGTCTCGTTGCCGGCCAGCGGCGTCGGGGTCGCGTCGACGAACCACGCGAGGTCGGCGTCGGCGACCTGGTCGACCAGCGCCGGATCGCGCGCCAGGCTCGAGCCGGCCGGGATCGCGGGCAGGTGGTGGCCCTGGCTCCAGACTCCGGCTTCGGTCGCCATGAACTCGCGCGAGAAGCCGGTCTGGCCCCAGACCACCCAGTCCTCGACCACGCTAGACGAACTCATCAGGGCGCTGTTCTGCGAACGCAGCAGGCCGATGGCGCCCCGTTCGCCGCGCAGGATCTCGCCGCCGAGGCCCCACAGGAAGTCCCACGGCGTGGCGCCGGTCCACAGTTCGCCGGCCGGCTGCGGCGTGCCCGGAGCCGCCTGGAACCAGTGCACCCGCAGGTAGCCGCCGGGCTGGAGCACGGTGCCGGTCGGGAACGGCCACCAGTACGTCTGCGGCATGTTCGGCGTCAGCGACGCGTGGAACAGCGTCCAGGTCGACAGGTCGGCGGGCACAGCACCCCGGTTGTGCAGCTCGATCCAGCGCCCGCCGGCGTCGGCGCGGATCTCGTGCAGCAGCACGTCCTGGGCGGGCAGCAGGTCGGCGGCGCCGGCGACGGCGAGCGTGGTGGCGAACAATGCGGCAGGGCCGCGGCGGAACGTCGAGTTCATCGGCAGTCGAAGGCGTCGGTGTTGCGTGGTGCACCAGTTCGGCCGGGTGGCGCTGCCGACTCGAGGGCGACCGGGTTCTTGCCGCGCCGTGGGGCCAACGGCAACACCTGGCGCGAGCTCTCGAACGGTTCGGTGCGCGCTCGATCGGATCCAGGTCAAGCACGGACGGGTCGTGCGCCGATAGCGGAGCGCGTCTCCCGGTTCTCCGGGCGGCGTCAACTTGCACCTGGGTCCAGCATCGTGCCGAAACTCACGTCCGAATCCGTCGATCGCATCGTCGCCGAACTCATGGATGGCAGCCTCACCAAGGCCGAGCGCATCCGGCGACTGCGCGAACTGGCGATGTCGGGCGACGACGTTCCGGACGAACTGATGGACCAGGCGCTGCGCAAGTTGATGGAGCGGATCACCGAGTGACCGCGGACCAAGAGGACCTACTTCCTTCCGGAACAGCCATGAGAACTGCGTTGCTCGTTTCGTTTCTGCTCGGTGTCGGAGCGCTTCCTGCTCAGGATCGCGAGTTCGGCACGGCGGTGAAGACCACCCTGACGCAAGTGCGTCAGGACGCCGAGGCGTTCAAGAACGTCAAGGTCAGCTTCACCGTCCAGTTCGCGTCGCTCGGCAAGATCGCGAACCCCTTCTTCACGAAGTTCACGCCGACCGACTTCGCCAACTTCTACGCCTGGGCGGACGAGCAGCCGATCTGGCAGGAGAAGGCCTACAACGACGTGTTCGGCATGCTCTTCCTGAGCAAGTCGCACCCGGCACTCGAGAAGCTCTACGAGCTGCGCCTCTACCAGCGGCTGCAGGTCACGGGTGTGGTCCGCAACACGTTCCAGGACACGCCCTGGATCGAGGTCACGGACTTCACGGCGCTCGACGAGCAGCTCGACACGGCGCTGCTGACGCACCTCTACCGCGGTGAGAAGCTGATGGAGCAGCGGCTCTGGCAGCGCGCGATCGCCGAGCTGTCGTTGGCGCCGGGCGAAGGCGTGCCGCCGCACGCGACCCGCGCCGCGCACAAGAACCTCGGCATCTGCCTGCTGCGCATGGGCGAGGCCCAGGCGGCGACGAGCTACCTGGAGTCGGCATCGCAGATGGCGAAGGGCCAGGACCTCGAGGTCGAGCGCCTGCTGGCGACCGCCCGAACCGCGCCGTCGGAAGCCATCGATCGCACCGTCGACGCGCGCACGCTGAAGGACAGCGAGCGGCCGATGTGGGAGGCGTTCGACGCCGACAAGACGCGCCGCGCCGTGAACATGTCGCGCTGAACCGCGCGTCTTCGCCGCGGAGCCGGCTCCGGATGCACGGAGCCGGTCGACCGCAGCGCTGCTGAAAATCGGCGGTCGAGGGGGCATTCTCCGGGGTTCCCCCGGCCATGACCTCGACGACCGCTTCGCCTTCGCTCGCCGCCCCTTCGCTGCGCGGGCCGTTCCGATTGGCGATCGGTGTGCTCGTCGCGATGTCGGCGACCGTGCTGAAGGGTGCGCTGACCACGAGCACCGGCTCGGGCATGGCCTATGCCGACTGGCCGCTGTCCGACGGCCAGCTGATGCCGGAGTCCAGCTACACGACGCTGCCCGGCTTCTTCGAGCACTTCCACCGTGTGGCGGCCGCGTCGACCGGACTGTTGGCCCTGGCCCTCGCCGTCTGGCTGCAGTTCGGTTTCGGCGCGCGGGTCGCGGGGCGAGCCCGCGCGACCGCCTGGATCGGCGGTTGCCTGATCCTCGTGCAGGGAGTGATCGGCGGGCTCGGCGTGCTGAAGAACACGCCGGCGCTGTTCTCGATCACGCACGGCACGCTGGCGCAGCTGGTGTTCGCGACGTTCGCGTGGCTCGCCTACCAGCTGACCGAGCGCCATCGCGCGATGCAGCCGGTCGCCGGCGTGGCGCCCGGCACCGGCCGCCGCATCGCCGTCGCCGCCGTCGTGCTGACGGTCGTGCAGACCGTGCTCGGCGCGATCGGCCGGCACACCAACAGCGGGCACGCCATCTGGACGCACGCCGGGCACTCGTTGGTGGTGTTCTTCGTGGCGACCATCGCGACCGCGATCGCGGTCGGCAAGCTCTCGGCGGCGTCCGGCATCCGCACGGTGTCGCGATGGATCGTGGTGCTGCTGATGACGCAGATCGCGCTCGGCTTCGTGGTGCTCGCGGTGCGCAACCCGAAGGGCAAGGTCGCGACCAACGTCGAGAACCTCGGTGCGGCGGTCACGGTTTCGGTGCACGTCGTGATCGGCGCCGCCCTGACGGTGCTGCTGGTCGTGCTCGCAGCGCACGTGTTCGACGCAACCCGGTCGGCTCGACGCGGCGTCGAAGGCGAGTGCGCATGAGTGCGGCCGCACCTGCGGGCAAGTTGCGCGCCTACTGGGAGCTCGGCAAGCCGCGCCTGTCCGGGCTCGCGGTGTTCGCGGTGGTGGCCGGTGCCTACATGGCCTGGCCGTCGCGCCGCGTGAACCCGCATCCACCGCTCGACCTGTTGGTGACGACGACCGCGGGCACCTTCCTGGCGGCGATCGGTTCGGCGGCGCTGAACATGTACCGCGAGCGCGAGCTCGACCCGCTGATGGTGCGCACGCAGAAGCGGCCGCTGCCGAGCGGTCGACTGTCGCCGGGCGAAGTGCTCGGCTTCGGGCTCGCGGCCTCCGTGCTCGGCGTGCTGCTGGTCCTGGTCGGCGCCGCCCCGCTCGGCGGCGACGGCGCCCGGCTGGTCGGCACGTGGAACTGGACCGCGGCCGCCCTGTGCGCGCTGATCGTGCTCAGCTACGTGCTGGTCTACACGCCGATGAAGGTGCGCACCCCGCTGAACACGCTGGTCGGCGCGATCCCGGGGGGCCTGCCGCCGGTGGTCGGCCACGCGGCGGTCGTGGGCCAGCTGGCGATGCCGCAGTTGGTGTTGTTCGCGATCCTGTTCTGCTGGCAGATCCCGCACTTCCTGGCGATCGCGTGGCGCTACCGTGAGGACTACGCGCGTGCCGGCATGCGCATGCTGCCGACGCTCGACCCGACCGGGCATCGGACGGCGATCACGATGCTGCTCTACATGGCGGGCCTCGCGATCGCGTCGTTCGTGCCGTACTTCACCCGGATGGTCGACCCGCCCTACGCGGCGGCGGCGCTGTGCCTCAACGTGCTGTTCCTGGTGCCGACCGTGTTCGCCGCGCTGACGCGCCGCGACGAAGCGATGCGCATGACCTTCCTGGTGTCGATCGTCTACCTGCCTCTGCTGTTCGTCGCGATGGTCGGGTGGCGCACGTGAGCCTCACCACCGGAGCCCCACCGGCCGGCTCGGCTGCGGCGATCGCCGCCGACGGGCTCACGTTCGCCTACGGCGAGCGGCGGGCGCTCGACAACGTGTCGTTCGCGATCGGCAAGGGCGAGAAGCACGGCTTCCTCGGCCCGAACGGCTCGGGCAAGTCGACTCTGTTCAAGCTGCTGTCGACGCTCGTGCCGCTGCAGCAGGGGCGCGTCGCGCTGCTCGGGCTCGACCTCGCGCGCGACGCCGCGGCGATCCGGCGCAAGCTCGGCGTGGTGTTCCAGTCGCCCGCAGTAGACAAGAAGCTGACCGTGCGCGAGAACCTGCACTACGGCGGCCTGCTGCTCGGGCTCGGTGGTGCGGACCTGCGCGCCCGCATCGACGCGATGCTGGCGGCCGCCGACCTGCGCGATCGCGCCGGCGACCTCGTCGGCGAACTGTCCGGCGGCCTGCGCCGGCGGGTCGAGATCGCCAAGTGTCTGCTCGGCCAGCCGGAGCTGGTGCTGCTCGACGAAGCGAGCACCGGACTCGATCCGGCCGCGCGGCGGGCGATGTGGGCGGTGCTGCACGGCATGCCAGGCCTCACGGTGGTGTTCACCACGCACCTGATGGACGAAGCGGCCGAAGCCGATCGCCTCACGCTGCTCGACCAGGGCAAGGTGGTCGCCGCCGGCGCGCCCGCGGCGCTGATGCGCGAGGTCGGCGGCCAGGTGCTCGAGCTCGAGGCCGCCGATGCCGCCGGGCTCGCCGCCGAACTGCAGCGCGAGCTGGGCGTCGTGCCGCGTGTGCTCGACACGACGCTGCGCATCGACGGGGAACGCGTGCACGAGCTGGTGCCGGCGATCGTGCAGCGCTTCGGCCCGCGCGTGCTGCGGCTGTCGCTGGCGCACCCGTCGCTGCAGGACGTGTTCCTGGCGAAGACCGGCAAACGCTTCGTCGTCACCGAACCGGATGCGGCCCCGAAGAAGGGCCGGCGGAGGAAGTCGTGAAGGCCGTGCTCGCCCTCTGGCATCGCGAGATCGTGCGCTTCCTGCGCGACCGTTCGCGTCTCACCGGTTCGCTGCTGCAGCCGGTGGTCTTCTGGCTGCTGTTCAGCGGCGCGCTGCAAGGCAGCTTCAAGCCGGGCGGTCAGGACTACGGCCAGTACTTCTTCGCCGGCACGCTGGCGATGATAACGCTGTTCACGGCGATCTTCGCGACCATCACGGTGATCGAGGATCGCAAGGAAGGGTTCCTGCAGGGCGTGCTGGTTTCGCCGGTGCCACGCAGTGCGATCGCGCTCGGCAAGATCCTCGGAGGTGCTTCGCTCGGGCTCGGCCTCGCGGTCGTGTTCCTGCTGCTGGCGCCGCTCGCCGGCGTGCCGCTGGCCCTGGACGCCGTGTTCGGTGGTCTCGGCGTGCTGGCGCTGCTGGCGGTCGCGGTGACGGGGCTCGGCTTCTCGCTCGCCTGGGTGATGGACAGCACCGCCGGCTACCACGGCATCATGATGCTGTTCCTGATGCCGATGCTGCTGCTGTCGGGCGCGTTCTTCCCGATGCAGGACTCGCACTGGCTGCTGGCCTGGGTGCGTCACTTCAACCCGATGACCTACGGCGTCGGGGCCCTGCGCCACGCGCTGCAGGCCCCGGTGCCCGGCATCCCGTCGTTCGCCGTGTGCCTCTGCGGCACGGCCCTGTTCGCCGTCGCGACGTTCGCGCTCGGCACGTTCGTGGTCACGCGCCGCAGCGCGCGCGACGTCGTCTGAGGAACCCATGCTCGCCGAGTTCGACTTCCAGGTGCTGGTCCACGTCGACGCGCTGCTGAACGCGCTCGCGTTCGTCTTCCTGTGCGCGGCGCTGGTGGCGATCAAGCGCGGCAACGTCGAGCTGCACAAGAAGCTGATCTTCGTCGCGGTCGGCTTCTCGGCGGCGTTCCTGGCCTGCTACCTCACCTACCACTTCACCGTGCCGAGCAGGAAGTTCTTGCACGAGGGGTGGATCCGGCCGGTCTACTTCACGCTGCTGATCTCGCACATCGTGCTCGCGGTGGTGCAGGTGCCGCTGATCCTGCGCACGCTCTACCTCGGCCTGAGGGATCGCCGCGCCCAGCACAAGAAGTGGGCGAAGGTCACCACGCCGATCTGGCTCTACGTGTCGGTCACCGGCGTGGTCGTCTACTACCTCGCGTTCCACATGTAGACGCGAGAGGAACGGGCCTCGACCGTCAAGTAGGAGCCGGCGACCGCAGCGGTCACGGCTCAACCACGATGGCACCGGCTGCGTTTCCACCCCTGATGCGCGTGTTCGGCGCGCATTGCAACCACTGACGACACGCCTTGGCCGACAAGCGCCGCTTCGAACTGTTCGCCGACCTGGTGACGCGCCACTTCCCGGGCTGTCGCCATGCGTTCGACATCGCCGGCGGCCAGGGCAAGCTGAACGCGGCGTTGACCGCGCGCGGGCTCGACGTGCTGACGTTCGACAAGCGGTGGAAGCGCGAGGCGGTGCAGTATGCGGAGCGGCTGTTCACGCTCGACGAGCCGTGCGGATGCGACCTGCTGGTCGGCATGCATCCCGACGGCGCCACGCGGATCATCGTCGAGTACGCGGCGAAGCACCGGCGGCCGTTCGCGATCGTGCCGTGCTGCTCCGACAACGGCATGAGCTACAAGCCGTGGATGCGGCACCTCGCCGAGCTCGGCCAGCAGCTGGGGCTCGACGTCGAGGAACAGGTGCTGCCGATGCAGGGGCGCGCGCGCGTGCTGGTCGGTCGGCCGCGCGACTGAGGCGCGTGCGCTGCAAGCCGGCGCGGCGCCCAAGTCGCTTGCCGCGCGAGCTGCCAGTCTGGGCCCGCGCGTGACATCCGGTCGCGCCGGATTTCCGCCTCGAGTGCGACCGTGGAGGGGGTTCGAGGCACATTCCCCTGTGGCGTCCAATCCGGATGTTAGGCATCCTTTCGGGTCTCCCCATGCTCCACACCTTACATATCCAGAACCTGGCCCTGCTCGAGCGCGCCGAGTTGCGGATGGCCGAAGGCCTCACCGTGATCTCCGGCGAGACGGGCGGCGGGAAGTCCCTGCTCATCACGGCGCTCAAGCTGCTGCGCGGCGAGAAGGTCCCCGGCTCGTTGGTGCGTCACGGCAAAGACGAGCTGCAGGTCGACGGCGAGTTCCGCCTCGGCAAAGGGGAACGCAGCGCCACCATCCAGCGGCTCGTGCACGAGCTGTGCGGCGGCACGGTCGAGGACGACCTGCTGCTGGTGACGCGCATCGTCGACCGCCAGGGGCGCACGCGCGCGCGCATCGGCGGCCGGCCGGCCACGCTCGCGGCATTGCGCGAACTCGGGGCCTGGCTGCTCGAGATCCACGGCCAGGGCGACTCGCGGGCGCTGATGCGGGCCGAGACGCAGTGCGAGACGCTCGACGCGTTCGCCGGCTGCAGCGCACTGCGGGCCGAGTTCGCGAGCTCCCTGCAGCTGGCGCGCGGCCTCGCGGCGCGGCTGCGCGAACTCGCCGACGGCGAACGCGAGCGCCGCCAGCGGCTCGAGTTCCTGCGCTTCCAGCACCAGGCGATGCGCGACCTGCAGCTCGGCGAAGGCGAACTCCAGGCCCTCGAGCAGGAGCACCAGGTGCTGAGCAATCTCGACACGATGCGGCAGCACCTCGACACGGCGCTGGCGGTGCTGCAGGACGACGAGCAGAACGTCGCCGCCCAGCTGGGCCGGGCGCTACGCGCTCTGCAGGAGGCGGCGGCGATCGACCGGCGCCTCGAACCCGCCGCCGAGCAGCTCGGGCAGGTCGACGAGCTGGTCGCCGACGTGTGCCGCTCGCTGCAGTCGGGGCAGGCGCGGCTCGACCTCGACCCAGAGCGGCTGCAGTCGGTGCAGGAGCGGCTCGACGAGATCCACGCGGCACTGAAGCGTTTCGGGCCGACCGAGGCCGACCTGCGGCAGAACCTCGCCAAGGTCACCGCCGAGCTCGCGGCGGCCGAAGGCGGCGACCAGGATCCCGAGGCGCTCGCCGGCGAGCTGCGCAAGGCGACCGAAGCCGCCGCGGCCGTCGGCCGCAAGCTGCTGCGCGCGCGCGCCAAGGCGGCGGCGCCGGTCGCCAAGGCGATCGTCGCCGAGTTGAAGGACCTCGGCATGGTGCACACCGAGGTGCGTGTGGCGATGGCGGAGACGTTCGCCACCGAGGAGCTGCTGGCGACGGCGAACGAGCACGGGCCCGTGCCGGTCGACCTGGAGGTGCGCATCAACCCGGGCGAGCCGTTCCATTCGCTGCGCGACACGGCGTCCGGAGGCGAACTCGCGCGCATCGTGCTGGCGGTCAAGAAGTCGCTGGCCGACCAGGATCGTGTGCCGCTGCTGGTGTTCGACGAGATCGACGCCGAGATCGGCGGCCGCCTCGGCCTCGCGGTCGGCAAGAAGCTGCACGAGGTCGCGCGGCACCATCAGGTGGTGATCGTCACGCACCTGGCGCCGGTCGCCGCGTTCGCAGCCCACCACTTCCTGGTCAACAAGTCGGTGGTGGCGCTCGCCACCGGCCAGAAGGGCGGCGACGAACGCACGCGTTCGGGGGTGCGGTTGCTGCAGGGTGCCGAGGTCGAGAAGGAGCTCGCGGCGATGGCGATGGGCGATGGCGCGGACGCCGCGGCGCTGCAGCAGGCGCGGCGGCTGGTCGAGAAGGCGCGCGAGAGTGCGGCGGCCGGGTGAGCTCGGGGGGGCGTTATACGCAGAGTGTCTGCACTCTGCGTATAACCGCGCCCGGCTGGCCGGGGTCACCGCGGCATTCCGCGAGGGCGTGGATCAGGCCGATCCCTTGGCGAGCTTCTTCAGCATCGGTGACAGCGCGAGCAGGGCCACACCCAGGATCACTGCGTAGATGGCGAGCTGGTTGTAGCCGCCGCAGAAGGCGGCCAGCCGCTCGGTCGGGGTGGCGGTGTCCTTGGCCTTGGTCATGCCCGCGCCGAGGATGCCGGCGAAGTACTGCCCGTAGGCGCTGGCCAGGAACCAGAGGCCCATGATGATCCCGAACATGCGCTGCGGCGCCAGCTTGGTCATCGCCGACAGCCCGATCGGCGACAGGCACAGTTCGCCGATCGTCGCCAGCAGCCAGGCGAGCGAGAAGATCGTCAGCGACGAGACACCGTTGGGCCCGGCGAACGAGCCGAGTTGGGCGAACACGAAGAATCCCGCGGCCACGAAGAAGAAGCCGAACGCGAACTTCACCACCATGCCTGGCTCCTTGCTGCCTAGGCGAAGCCAGAAGAGGCCCAGCAATGGGCTCAGCAAGATCACGAACAGCGAGTTCGAGATGTTTTTCACCGAGTTCGGCGTGATCGTGATGCCGGCGAGGGACTCGGTCGGCAGGTGGTTGCGTGCGACCTGGGCGAGCGAGCCGCCGGCCTGTTCGAATAACGCCCAGAAGAAGATCGAGAACGTGATCAGCACGAGCGCGACGATGAGCTTGTTCACCTGCTCGCGGGTGCAGCCACGCATGCCGATCGCGAACCAGACGAGGGAGATCGGGCCTACCACGAACATGAACATGTCGGTGTAGGCGTGGTTGGTGACGAGCAGCAGGATGCCCGGGATGGCCAGCAGCGAGCCCGCGTAG
>JAEUHU010000247.1 GCA_016793305.1 Planctomycetota bacterium | reverse complement strand
GTTCGCCGGCAAGGACGGCGGCAAGTTCATGACGTCGCGCCACATCCGCGACCGCCTGGAGAAGGAACTGCGCGTCAACGTGGCGCTGCGCGTGCAGCAGGGCGAGAGCGCCGACCAGTTCAAGCTGTCGGGCCGCGGCGTGATGCACCTCGGCTTCCTGCTCGAGACGATGCGCCGCGAGGGCTACGAGTTCGCGGTGCAGAAGCCACAGGTGCTGTTCAAGGAGATCGACGGCGAGAAGCAGGAGCCGATCGAGTACCTGACCGTCGACGCGCCGGCCGACGCGGTCGGCAAGGTGATCGAGATCCTCGGCAACCGCAAGGCGGAGATGCTGAAGATGGACCGCAAGGGCACCTTCACCCGCCTCGAGTTCACGGTGCCGGCGCGCGGGCTGATCGGCGTGCGCAGCCGCCTGCTGAACGCAACCGCCGGCGAAGCGACCATGCACCACGTGTTCCACGGCTACGGGCCGTACCGCGGCGCGATCGAGGAACGGACCGCCGGCGTGCTGATCTCGATGGCGCAGGGCCAGACGACCTTCTACGCGATGGACGGCCTGCGCGACCGCGGCTCGTTCTTCGTGGGCGAAGGCGTCGAGGTCTACGAGGGCATGCTGGTCGGCGAGCACTGCAAGGACAACGACCTGGTGGTCAACGTGGTGCGCGAGAAGAAGGCGACCAACATCCGCAGCTCGAACAAGGAGACGTTCGTCAAGCTGCCGCCGCCGCGCGCGTTCAACGTCGAGGACGCGCTCGAATACGTCGGCGAGGACGAGCTGGTCGAGATCACCTCGAAGTCGGTCCGGCTGCGCAAGGCGCACCTGAAAGAGACCGACCGCAAGCGCAACGAGCGACGCAGCGAGACGGTGTGAACCACCCCGCGGCACCTCGGAGGACGGGTGCCGCGGACGCGACCCGGCGAGGTGTCCGCGCGACCGTGTGCCTGGTGCGGCACGTCGAAACCGCGGCAGCAAGGCGCGAAGCTGCATCCGAGACGCCGATCCGTCATCCCCACTGTCCCGCAGTGAGAAGGTGCACGTCGGGCGCTGCAGGGCCCGCGCCGGACCGCCGATTCCCCGACCGTGACACGGTCCACTAGTCGTAACGGGGAGTCTTCGATGCACCTGGGTCCAACCTCTCGATTCCATGGCGTCCTGCGTGCTGCGTGGGTCGGCATCGCCACCGCCGTGCTGTTCGCCGCCTGCGGTTCCGGCGGCGGCGAACGGGGCCTCGCCAGCGATCCTGGCAGCGGCGGCGGTCCTGGCGCTCCTGGCGAACCCGGCGTGCCGCTGGGCTGGACGCCGGAGTTCCAGGTGACCAACTTCGCCGCGACGGAGCGCACCGAGACCCTGCTGGCGTCGGTGCCGTTCCCGTTCGGGCACCACTCCTCCACCAACTCGCTGGTCGTCAGTGGCCATCAGACCGCCTGGCGCGTGCTGCAGCGCTGGCGCGACGGCTCGATCCGCGTCGCCCAGGCCCAGTTCACCGACACGCTGGCGGCCGGCCAGACCAAGACCTACTCGGTCGCCGGCGGCACGCCGTCGCTCGGCGGCTCGTTCACCCGCAACACGTGGGTGACGACCATCCTGCCGACGCTGCAGATCGGGGCCGAAGTGCGCGACACCTTCAACGTCGCCTACCGTTCGTTCACTTCGGGCACCGGCGAAGTGCTGGCCGAGACGCCGCTGCAGCGCGTCGCGCGCCATCGCACCTACCACACCGCGGCCTCGGGCGGCATCGGCCGCGACTACCTAACGTCGACGTTCTACGTGCAGGAGTTCCGCGACGTGCCGGTGGTGGTCGTCGACTGGGTCCTCGGCAACGACTACCTCGGCAGCGACGCCCCGAACGGCTCGAGCGATCGCAACCTCTACCCGCTCGGCGGCGTCGACATCAACGAGGCGCGCTTCCTGTGCGGCGGCCAGGGCGTCACCGCACTGCCGTTCCGGCCGACCCAGAACGCGATCGACGCCGGTGCGTCGGCCGGCGGCGGCCTGACCGGCTTCCGGGTTCTGAACCAGGACTGGCTCGGCGACGGCCAGACGCGCCGCTACCGCTTCGTGCTGCAGGTGGTGCCTCCTGGCGCCAGCTCGACCGAAGCGACCCGCTGGCAGCAGACCGCGCAGGCGCTGGTCGGCTCGCCGAGTTATCCGCTGGCGACGCACGACAGCTGGTACACGACCGGCAGCCTCGGGCTGCTCGGTGGCCCGATCGAAGGCCCTGCCGACGCCTGGGCCCGCGCCGAAGGCGAGTACCAGACCTTCTGGGGCTCGAACTTCTTCGGCACCTTCGGCTCGCGCGGCGATCCGCTGCCGACCGGCACCACCGGTACGCCGCGCAACGGCCCGCTGAGCCAGGAACTGGCCCACGCCGTGCAGGCGGGCCATCAGCGACTGCTGAGCGTGCTCGAGGAGAAGGCGTGGATCCAGGCGCTGCGCGCCTACCACCTCTACGGCCTGCGCGTCGGGGACGAGCAGAACCTGTTCCTCGCCGACGGCATCCCGATGTACCCGGGTTCCCGCGACCTGTCGCACGAGACCCTCGGCCGCCGCGCGATCGTCAACAACGACCCGTATCCCGCCTACCGCTCCCGCGTGCTGAACGGCTGGGACCATGCGCGCGGTTGGGAGCACTTCGACCACGAACACTGGTCGACCGACCTGCTGTTCGACTACTGGACGATCAGCGGCGACTGCTGGGCCCAGGAGGAACTGCGCCAGATGGGCCAGTCGCTGAAGGGCATGATGCGCCTCACGACCTACAACACGCGCTTCGTGCAAGCGGTGCGCGCCGAGGGCTGGACCATGCAGGGCTTCGTGCAGGCCTACCTCGCCACCGGCGACCAGAACCTGCGCGCCTACGCGATGCGCCGCGTCAACGAGATCGTCGACGTGCAGCGCTGGAAGAACCATCCGAGCAAGGCGATGTCGCTGCAGGAGAACTACGGCGGCACGGGCTGGCCGATGAACCACGAGTTCTTCATGGCGTGGCAGAGCGGCGCCGTGCTGTTCGGCTACCTCGGCGCCTACCGGCACTGGGCCGAGCCCAAGCTGCTCGAGATCTGCGAGGACGTCGTCGACACCGTCGAATACTCGTGGGTCACCAACTACCAGGACCCGCAGCACGGCTTCGTGGCGAACGGCCTGCGCTACTACATCGCGTTCAGCCACAACGGCGTCCAGGTTCCTGCGAACTATTGGGACGCGACCAACGGGATCCGCTTCGGCGACTCACCGCTCGGCGGCTCGGCGTCGACCCTGGTCACCGGAATGCTGCTGCTGTCCGACATGTCCGGCAAGCCGAACGTGCAACAGCGCGCCGAGTACTACGGCGACCTGTTGCGCCAGGGCCCTCTGAACCAGTCTCGCTGGGACAAGTGGTTCTACGTGCTGCCGGAAGAGCACGCGCAGTAGCAGGGGCGCGGGCCGCACGTATGCTGCGGCCCGCTGTGCCGGAACGGCAGAGCCCCTCTCCCCGCCATGCTCGCCCGCCTCCTCGGCGCCCTCGCGGTGCTGCTCGCAGCCGTCCACGGCCAGCGCTACCTCGGCTTCGTCTGCGACGACGCCGTGATCTCGTTCCGCAGCGTCGTGCACCAGGGACTCGGCCACGGCCTCGTCTACAACGTCGGCGAACCGGTCGAGACGTTCACCAACCTCGGCTTCGTCTGGCTGCTGTGGCTCGCGCAGAGCCTGGGCATCGACCTGTTCGCCGCCGCCACCTGGCTCGGCTACGCGGGGGCCGTCGGCAGCGTGGCGGCGACCTGGTGGCTGGCGCGCGGCCTGCTGCCAGCCCCCCTGGCTCCGCTCCCGGCCCTGGTGGTCGCCGGCTCGACGACCGTGGTCGGCCAGGCCGGCAGTGGCCTGGAGACCAGCTGCGTCACGCTGCTGGTCACGCTCGGGCTCGGTCGCTTCGTGCGCGAATGTGGCCCCGACGGCCCGGCACGTCGCCAGGGGCTCGCGATGCTGCTGCTGGCGCTGGCCTCGCTGACGCGCCTGGACACCTTGCAGGTGCTCGGTGGCGCCTGGTTCCTGAAGACCGTCTGGTGCGGACCGGCCGGACAGCGCGCGCGCCTCTGCGACACGGCGATCCTGCTGGCGGCGCTGCTGCTGCCGGCCCTCTACCGCTGGCTGCTCTACGGCACGCCGGTGCCGAACCCGGCGTCGGCCAAGTTCGGCCTCGGCACCGACGTGCGCGTCTACAAGGCCGGTGTGCACTACCTGCTCGACTGGCTGCGCAACGACCTCGGCGCGCCGCTGCTCGCGTTCGGTCTCGGCACCTGCCTCGCCGTCGACCGACGCTGCCAGGCTTTGGTCGTGCTGTGCGGTGGCTGGCTGTTCTACGTCGTGCTGAGCGGCGGCGACCACATGCCCTACCACCGCTTCGTGGCGCCGATGTTCCCGACGTTGGTGACGATGGTGTTCGTCGGTGTGCAGCACGCGCTGGCGCAGGGCGCAGCACCCCGCCGCTGGCTCGCACCGGTCGGAGCTCTTGCCTTGGCGACGCTGGCGCTGCTGCCGCTGCTGCAGTCGCTGTCGGCCGGCAACGTGCCCGAGCGCTCGTTCCGCAGCGAACAGTACCGCCGCGAGGTCGGCGAGTTCTTCGCCGCCGAGGCAGCACGCCGCGGCGGCCGCCTCGTGGTCGCCGGCGGTGCCGCCGGCTACATGGGCCACTTCGGCGGGCCCGGCGTGCGCTTCGTCGACATCCTCGGGCTGTGCGATCCACACATCGCGCGACACGGCCGGCGCGACCCGCGCATGCCGGCGGGCCACCAGAAGGGCGACGGCCTCTACGTGCTGGCGCAGCGGCCCGACTACGTGGTGTTCGGCTCGACGACGCCGGGCGACCTGTGGCAGCGTCCCGAGTCGCACGACCTGCTGGCGCAGATCGCCGCGGTCGGGCCCGAGGCCTGGGCCGAGCAGCACGACCACCTGTGGGCGGTGTCCGAACGCGACCTGCTGGCGTCCGCGGAGTTCCTCCGCGACTACGAACTGGTGCAGGTCACGCTGCCGTCGGGGCGGCCGTTCCGGCTGTGCCGTCGCCGCGGCTGAACACGACCTCCGCCGCCGAGCCACCCTCGCTACGCAACACGGCCCGATGGTGCGACCTCGGTCGCGGCCAATAATGGACATGTATGTCCACTTACATCTCGACGCCCCATCCTCCCATCGCTCCCGACATGACGCTGGCCGCGCTGGCGACCCGGTTCGCCGGCGCGTCGCGGGTGTTCCAACGCCACCAGCTCGACTTCTGCTGCCGCGGTGCGGTGAGCCTCGCCGACGCGTGCCGCGAGCGCCGCCTCGCCACCGCCGAGGTGATAGCCGAATTGCAGGAGGCGGTGCGCCCGACGCCCGGTCGCGACTGGAGCGAAGCGCCGACGGCCGCCCTGCTGGCCCACCTCGTCGACCACTTCCACCAGGACCACCGCCAGGAACTGCCGCGCCTGCTGGCGATGGCCGAGAAGGTCGAACGTGTGCACGCCGGCCGCGACGGCTGCCCGGTAGGGCTCGCGGCCGCGCTGCACGAGGTGCAGCAGGAGCTGGAGCAACACATGCAGAAGGAGGAGCAGGTGCTGTTCCCGCTGCTGCTGGCCGATCCGCACGCGCTCGTCACCGGCCCGGTGCTGTGTCTCACCCACGAGCACGAAGGCCACGGCGAGAACCTGGCCCGGCTGCGCCACCTGGCGCACGACTTCGTGCCGCCGCCTCACGCGTGCGGCACGTGGCAGGCGCTGTATCTCGGCCTCGCCGAGTTCGAGCGCGCGGTGATGGAGCACATCCATCTCGAGAACCACGTGCTGTTCCCACGCTGCCGGACGTGAGCCCGGGCGAGGCGACGGCGGCGAACGGAGGCTCGCCGGCCTTCCGCCCCACCCGCGGGGTGGCCAAGCCGCGAACCCGGCACTAGCCTGCGGTCGCCATGCCCTCGTCCGATCTCGCCCTGAGCGACGCCCGCCGCAGCACCCTGCTGCAGCTCGCCGAACGCCTCGGCCACGACTTCGCCGACCTGTCGCTGCTCGACCGGGCGCTGACCCACGCGTCGATGGGCAACGAGGGCAAGAAGAGCTACGAGCGGCTCGAGTTCCTCGGCGACGCGTTCCTGAACTTCGCGGTCGCCGACGTGCTGTTCCGCGCCGACACCGAGGTCGCCGAGGGCCAGCTGACCGAGACGCGCGCCCGGATCGTCAGCCGACCGCCGCTCGCCGCCGCGGCGCGCCGCCTCGACCTCGCCACGCACCTGATCTCCGGCAAGGGCCTGCGCGACGGCGAACGCCAGAGCGAGCGCATCCTCGCCGACCTGGTCGAAGCCGTGCTCGGCGCCGTGTTGCTCGACGGCGGCGTCACCGCGGCGCGCGCGTTCGTGCGACGCCACCTGCTGCCGAAGGGCCAGCTCGCCGAAGCCGAGGACCAGAAGGACGCGAAGACCGCGTTGCAGCACTGGTGCCAGCACCACCACACCGGCCACCCGGTCTACGAAGTCATCGCGACCAGCGGCCTGCAGCACCAGCAGGAGTTCGTCGTGCGCGTGCGCCTGCAGGACGGGCGCTCGGCCGAGGGCACCGACCGCACCAAGCGCGGCGCCGAGAAGCTGGCCGCGGCAGCCCTGCTGCTGCAGGTGCGCGGCGAGTAGGACGGTCGCCGACTCGCCACGGTGCCGACTCAGCGCTTCGGCCGGCCGCTCGGGTTCTTCGGCGGCTCGGCGGGCTTGCCGTCCTTGCCCGCGGCCTCCTTCGCCTCGTCCCCCGCCTTCGCGTCGGGCTTGGCGACGACCGTGATCCAGGTGCGCACGATCGTCACCTTCTCGGGCAACGGGTCGCCGTCCTTCTCGACGCCGCGCGCCTCGATCGCCTGCAGCACTTCGAGCCCCTCGGTGACGAAGCCGTGCACCGTGTGCAGCCCGTCGAGATGCGGCGTCGGCACGAACGTCAGGAAGAACTGCGAGCCGTCGGTCCCCGGGCCGCTGTTCGCCGCACTCAGTGCCCCGGGCTTGTCGTGCTGCCGGCCGGTCGCGAACTCGCCGTCGAGCGAGTAGCCGGCGTTGCCCGACTGCGTGTTGTCGGGGCTGCCGCCTTGCGCCATGAAGGTCTTCAGCACGCGCGGGAACCACAGCCCGTCGTAGAAGCCGGCCCGCGCCAGGTGGATCACGCTGGCACAGTGCTTCGGGGCGGCGTCCGGCAGCAACGTCACCACCATGGTCCCGACGGTCGTCTCGACGTGCCAACGGTAGTCGCGGCCGGGCGAGAACGTCACCGCCGGCGGTGCCGGCAGCCGGGTGCGCCAGTCGGCAGCCTTCTTCGACAGCTTCGCCTTGTGCAGCTTGTCGATCGCGACGACCACCGGGTCCTTCGCCGTGATCGCATCGTCCTTCGGCGGTGCCACCGGCTGGTCGGCGGCCGCCGCAGCCTTGTCCTTCGCCTTGCCCTTGCCGCCGGCGGGCTTCTGCTGGCCTGGCAAGGCGGCGAGGCAGGCGAGCAGCACCACGAACGATGGCACGCAGCGGAGGGATCGCATCGACCCGACGATACGCGACGATCGCGCGAGCGCGCGAGGGAAGGCTCGCAGCCGCGGGGCGGCAGGGCCATGATCCTCGCCCGATGAGCCGCCCGCTGACCCCCGAGTTCCTGGCCGCCGTGACCGACCACAGCGCGCTGCCGCCGAGCGGCAACGAGGTCGCGTTCCTCGGCCGCTCGAACGTCGGCAAGTCGTCGCTGCTGAACGCGCTGGTCGGCAAGGCGATGGCGAAGGTGTCGGCGACGCCGGGCCGCACCCAGGTGCTGACCAGCTTCCGCTGTGCCGGCGGTGGCGCCCTGATCGACTGCCCCGGCTACGGCTACGCGAAGGTCGGCAAGGAGCAGCGGCGCGCGTTCCTGCCGATGATCGAGGGCTATCTGCGCGAACGCGAGGCGCTGGTGATGGCGCTGCTGCTGGTCGACGGCGAGATCGGCCCGACCGAGTCGGACCTGCACATGCTGGCGTGGATGCGCGAGGCCGAGGTGCCGGTGACGGTGGTCGCGACCAAACGCGACAAGATCCGTTCGACGCATCGCGACCGCCGCCGCCGCGAGGTCGCCGAAGCCTGCGAGCTCGATCTCGGCGACGTCATGTGGGTCAGCGCCGAAGACCGCTTCGGCTTGCCGGAGCTGCGCGACCGGATCCGCGGCTGGCTCGACGACTGACGGAGCTCGGCGCCAGACCGTCGCGCGTGGCGTGGCCCGCAGCGCTCAGAGTTTCGCGCGGCGGTTGCGCACGTCGTCCGCGAGCTTCTGCATCTCGGGTTGGTCCCCGAACTGCTGCAGCCAACCGTCGAGAGCCGCGCGCGACTGCTCGGGCGAGCCGAGTTGCTGCGTGACCAGCGCTGCCGCCCACCGACCTTGGGCGCGCTGGTAGGGCGTCGCGTTCGGAGCGCTCGCGTGGCGCTCGGCATGCGCCAACGCGGCGGTCAGGTCGCGCTGCCGGCTCGCGGTCCAGATCAGCTGGAAGTTGGCCTCCATGCCCAACTGGCTGGCGGATCCGTGCTCCTGCACGACGGACTGCAACAGAGCCGCCGACTCGGCGAGTGCTTCGGGCGTGTCGCGCTGCCGTTGCAGCATGGCCAGCTGCACCTGCACCTCGCCGCGCATCGCCGGCGACGTGGAGCGCTCCAGCACGAGGCGCAGGCCGTTGGCCGCCGCATCGAGGTCGCCGCCGTCCTTGCCGAACGTGCGGGCGCGCCGCAGCAGCTCGTCGTCGGACATCGCCGCGAGCTTGTCCCGTTCGATGCGCACCAACGCCTCCTTCAGCGACTCGGCGTCGACGGCGACCGCGGCAGCTCCGCCCGGCGACACCACGGCCGGCGTGCGTACGGGAGCTGCCGCCAGTTCCTGGACCGCCGTCTCGAGCGAGCGCAGCCGCAGCGCGATCTCGTCGAGCCGCGCCAGCACCACGGCGGCGTCGCCGTTCGCCGCCGGCAGCTCGACACCGCGGACCTCGCCGGCTGCCGCCGCAGGCGACGGCGCGCCCGGTGCCACCACCACCGGGCCGCCCTGCATGCACCACCAGGTCGCGAACGCACCGAGGCCGAGGCCCGTTGCGAACATGCCACCGAGCACGAGGGGGAGTCGTCGCATGCGCCGATTCACGCACGGCGACGCCCCCCTGGCAACGACCACCTGACGGCGTTGGTGGCCGGTTCAGCGGCCGCTGGGAACTGCGGTCCCGGAGGCCAGTTCGACCACGAACTCGCCGCTCCCGCGCCACGCCGCGTCGTCCGGGACCGGCAGTGGGTGCGTCTTGCCGTCGTCGGTCGTCAGCGTCCACCCGAACGGTGCAGGCGGCGGCATCTGCACGACACACCGCCCGTCATTGTCGGTCAGCAACGAGGTCGGCTGCTGGTAGCCGAGGGCCTCGAAGCGCAGCCGCGCTCCGACCACCGGCTGCCGATCGCGCAGCACCCGGACGACCTTGCGGCGCGTCGTCTGCTCGAGTCGCACGTCGAGCGAACCACCGGCAGCGAGTTGGTGGCGTTCGGTCCACGGCACGATCACGTGCCCGGGCCCCGGCTGGTGCGGCACGGCCAGCGCGAACGTGTACTCGCCCGCCGGCAGCGCCGCTGCGAAGCGGCCCGCAGCATCGCCGGAGAGCCGCGCCATCCACGTCGGCTCCGGTGCCATGCGCAACGCGAACAGGTGCGCGGACGGCACCGGCTGGCCGTCGAGCCACACCGTGCCGGTGACGGCGCCGTTCTGCTGCTCGCCCAGGTCGAACCGAGAGCGCAGGTCGCTCGCCGGTGGCACCACGACGGTGCCGAGGCCGTAGTCGACCCGCTGCGGCTCGCTGCCGCTGCACAGCGCCCACAGCCACGCGCGCAGCGCCACCGGGCCCGGTGGCAGCGAGGCGAGTTCGAACGTGCCGTCGCGCGCCAGCGGGGCCCGACCGAGTTCGGCGCCGTGCTCGTCGAACGCGAGCACGCTCGGCGGCGATCCGCCCGCATCGACGCTGGCCCACGCGGCCTGCACCAGCCCCTGCGGCGCCAGCGTGCCGAGCACGACGCTCGCGGCTTCGGCAACCACCACGATCCTCTCCCCAGCCGGAGTGGCACGCACGAGCCGGTGGGCCGGCCGATGCCGGCCCCCGGACACACGCAACAGGTAGTCCCCCGCCGCCAGCTCGACGCGCACGGTGCCGCGTTCGTCGGTCACCGCCGTCGCGACCTGCACCTGCAGGGCCCGCCCCACACGCTGGCCGGGCGGCCGCAGCGGCAGCGCCACCTTCGCCGGCTCGGCCGGTTTGCCCACCGCCTGCACGAGCTCGATCGTCGACGCCGCGAACGGTCGCCCGGTGCCGTTCTCGACGACGACGTCCAGCACGCCCACCTCCGGCCACGGCAGTTCGTGCTCGGCGGTGGTCAGCGGCCCGTTGGCGACGAAGCGCAGCGGCCCGGCGATCGGCAAGGTCGGCTCCTCCGGCACGAACCACACGACGTGCTCGCCGCGGCGCAGCGACTGCAGCCGCAGCAGAGGTCCCGGCTCGGCCTGCGCGGCGCCGCGCACGAGGTCGAGCATCGCTCCTTCGGACAGCACCCGATGCACCCGCCAACGGCCGGCGGGCGGCGGCTGGTCGTTCGGCATCGCGAGGCGCACGCGCGTGCTGCCGAACGACTGCACGACCAGCACCACGTCGTGTCGCCCCCACTGCACCCGGGCCTTGCCGCCGGGCGACGCCAACTCGTGGGTGTCGCTGCGCACGTCGAGCACGACTCCCGACTC
>JAEUHU010000239.1 GCA_016793305.1 Planctomycetota bacterium | reverse complement strand
AGGAACGAGCCGCTCGGGTCGGCGGTGAGGTAGACCAGCGCATCCGGGAACAGGTAGGCGAGCGCGCAGGGCGGCGCGTCGACGCCGAACGGCGCGTAGCCGAAGGGCAGCGGGCCAGCGAGCTGGATCGCGAACACGACCAGGGTGGACGGCACGCAGTTGGTGCCGAGGATGCCGAAGTTGGCGTTGCCGGCGACCGGGTAGCCACCGACGGGGGTCTGGGTCGGGGTGCCGACCGTATTGGCGCAGTCGGTGCCCGAGAAGATCACCTGCGACGGCGAGCGCACGAACTGGACGTCGCGCAGGGCCATGTTCGCGGTGTTCAGCACGAGGGTCGTGAAGGCCGAGCCCGGGCCGCTGTCGACGACGCTGACGACCTCGGTGACGTTGCCCGTGGCCGTGGTGGTGGCGAACAGCGTGGTGACCCCGGCTTGGGTGAAGCCCGACAGGCCACGGCAGCCGGTAGTGGCGTTGGGCTGCAGCGTGTAGGCGAGCGTCCAGACGCCGCCGCTCTCGGTCCACTTCTGGATGCCGCCCGGGCCGCTGGTGCGCTCGTCGGCCATGTAGAGGGTGCTCGCGTCGGCGAAGAAGTAGTCGTAGTTGTTGTTGCCGGCGGCGGTCGCGAGTGCAGTGATCGTCTGGCCGCTGGTCGTCGGCAGGCCGGTGCCGACCGAGCTGACGCCGAGGAACGCGCCGGACTGTGAGCTGGTGTAGAGCTGGCCGTTGAAGATGTTGACCACGCGCAGGTTCGTCACCGTGGTGCTCAGCTGGGTCGACGTCGTGGCGCCGAGGCCAGCGACGTAGCGCGCACCGTTGCCACCGCTCGGGCCGGTGCCACCGGTCCAGAAGTTGGCGCCGTCGGTGCTGCAAGCGCTGCGGAAGGTGTTGCCCGAGTATGCGTCGGTCAGACCCGTCGACGTGTCGACGTTGCCGACGAGGTCGACTCGGCCGATCACGCGCGCGTTGGTGGCCGCCGTGGTGCCAGAGACCGCAGCGGTGCCCGGCGCGGCGTCATAGCCGACCAGGATGAAGTAGTTGCCGTCCGCGGACTGCGAGAGGTAGCCCTCGGACGTCGCCGAGCCCGAGTTCGTCAGCGCGAGCTGAGGCCCCGCGGCGACCGTCGGCAGCGCGATCGTCTGCACGAACACACCGGTCTGGGTGTACTCGTCGAGGAAGCGCGGCGCCGCGGCGCTCGACAGCGTGGTGGTGCCGTCGCCGATGCGCGAGACGAGGATGTTGCCGGGGAAGATCGGGAGCTGCGCCACGGCGAGGGGCGACAGCGCCAGCGACGAGAGCATGAAGCGGAGGCTGAGGTTCATGAGCGGTCTGGGTAGCCTTGGTGAAGAAACGGGCGCACCACGGTAGCGGCGGATTGCCCTCGCGCCAGGGGCCCAGATGCGGCCTTTTCACGTACGGTGTTGCGAACGGCGGCGCGCTGCCGCATCGCGCATCGGTTTGTGCAACCGTGGCGGACCCGGCGCCTCGGCAACCGCCTCGTGGGCTTGCCTCAGGCGTCTGCAGCCGACCACGTCTCATCACGCAAGAGCTCGTGCGGACGGTAGTTGGCCTTGTAGTGCATGGTCTTGGCGCCGGCGATCCAGAAGCCGAGGTAGTAGTGCGGCACACCGATCCGCTGCGCCCACGCGATCTCCTGCAGCACCGAGAACACGCCGAGGCTGCGGTCGCGATGGTCCGGATCGTAGAAGTGGTAGACCGCCGACACCGAGCGCCGGCAGACGTCGAGCAGGCTGACGGCGAGCAGGTGATCGCCGAGCCGATAGGTGGCTTCGACGGTGTCGACCACCGTCGCGTACATCGACGCGCGGAACTCGTCTTCGCTCTCGCTGGTGTCGTGCTTGCCGTGCTGCTCGGCGAGGTAGCGGCGGTACAGCGCGAACTTCGCCGCCGTGAACTCGGGCTCGCCGAAGCGCACGGTGACGTCGGCGTTCCTGCGCAACGCGCGGCGCTGCTGCTTGCTCGGCACGAACTGGTCGACGGGCACCCGGATCGGCACGCACAGCCGGCAGTCGTCGCACGCCATCGCGTAGAAGACGTCGCCGCTGCGGCGGAACCCGCGATCCATCAGGTCGTGGTAGAGCTCGCCCGGCATGCCTTCGATCCGGAAGCCGCGGTGGCGCGCCAGCCGATCCGGCAGGTACGGGCACGGATACGGTTCGCTGCGTGGGCAAACGTCGCCGTCGACCCACGCGAGCAGCGGGTGGGGCGCTTCTCGTTCTGCATCTTCTTCTGGATCGCCGGACATGCCCGCATGCTACCGGTGCTGGCGGGCTCGGCATCGGCGCCCCGGAACGGCGCGAGGCCGCCGCCCCCCGGTCGGGAGCGACGGCCTCGGCGAGGTGCCGGGCCAGGCCCGGCGGCATGCGGCGTGGCTCAGTTGCCGAGGACGATCGTCAGGGCGAGCGAGGTGCCGAAGGGGTACGGGTAGAAGCCGGCCAGGGCCGGATCCAGCGAGGCGATCTGGGTGGTCATGGCGAAGCCGGCGAGCGAGTTGTTGTTCGGCACCGGGATCGGGGCGAGGAACGAGCCGCTCGGGTCGGCGGTGAGGTAGACCAGCGCATCCGGGAACAGGTAGGCGAGCGCGCAGGGCGGCGCGTCGACGCCGAACGGCGCGTAGCCGAAGGGCAGCGGGC
>JAEUHU010000219.1 GCA_016793305.1 Planctomycetota bacterium | reverse complement strand
GTCCCACGGCGCCTGCACGAACTTCTCGGCGGTGAGCTCCGGACGGTTCCAGTAGCCGAGCGCCAGGCCGCGACCGCTGATGACGAGTTCGCCCTGCACGCCGGCGTCGACCGGGTTCAGGTTCTCGTCGACGATGTAGATCTGCGTGCCGTGGACCGCCGGGCCGATCGGCAGCGCCTGGCCGCTGTCGAGGTCCTGCCGAGTCACCGTGTGCGCGTTGGTGACGTTGCTCTCGGTCGGGCCGTAGCCGTTGATCACGGTGCAACCCGGGCAGGCGTCGACGACCTTGCGCACGTGCACCGGCGACACGATGTCGCCGCCGACGATCACCTGCTGCACCTTCTCGAACACCTGCGGCCGCATGTCGGCGACCGCGTGGAACAGGCCCGACGTCAGCCACAGCGTGTTGACGCCGTGTCCGGCGATCGAGTCGGCGAGCTGGCCGAGCGACAGCGTGCCGTCCGGCGGGATGACCACGCAGCCGCCGTGCAACAGCGCGGCGAAGATGTCGATGATCGACGTGTCGAACGCGAACGCCGACGAGTGCAGCGTCACCGTGTCCGGCGACAACTTCAGCCAGAAGTTGTCGATCAGCATGCGGATCACCGAGCGGTGCGGCAACACGACGCCCTTCGGCCTGCCGGTCGTGCCCGACGTGAACATCACGTAGCACATCGAAGCGCCGGTGACCTCCGCCGGCCGGGGCGCCCCGGCTTCGCGCGGGAACTCGCGGAACGGGATCGTCGGCACACCGGCTGCGGTGACCGGCTCGCACTCGCCGAGCAGCACCTTGACCGCGGTGTCCTGCGCCATGAACGCGAGGCGATCCGGCGGCAGCGTCGTGTCGAACGGCACGTAGCCGGCCCCGGCCTTCAGCGCGCCGAGCACGGCGACGATCAGGTCGAGGGCCCGCCGCGACGAGATGCCGACGAGGTCACCGCTCCGCACTCCCTTCTGCTGCAGCAGTGCCGCCAGCGCGTCGGAGCGCTGGTCGAGCGTGCGGTAGTCCATCGTCTCGGTGCCAAAGCGCAGCGCCGTGCGCGTCGGGAACTTCGCGACCATGCGCGCGAAGTGCTCGGTCACCGTCTGCGGCCCGCTGGCCCCCGGATCGTCGTGCGAGCCACTCGCCGGCTTGATGACCCCGGTCAGGAAGCGGCCGGCGTCGGCCAGCGGCGTCTCCGGGGCGCTGGCCAGGCCCTTCAGCAGGCGGCGGAAGCGCGCCACGTGCCCCGCCATGGTGTTCTTCGCGAACAGGTCGGCGTTGTAGCTCCAGGACAGGTGCACGCGGCCGGCTTCGTCGAGCAGGTTGACGAACAACTCGAAGTGCTCGTGCGCGCGCGGGTTCATCGCGAACGACGACTTCAGCCCGGCGAACTGCAGGCCGGCGATGTCGGTCAGGTTGTCGATGTTGAAGATCACCGGCACCAGCGCCACGCGCGACGGATCGCGGTGGATGCGCAGCTCGCGCACCAACGAGCCGTAGGTGAAGTTGCCGTGGTCGAGCGACGCGACCAGGTCGCCGCGCGACTGCCGCACGAAGTCGGCGAACGTCTGGGTCGGCGCGATCGAGGTCTTGATCGGCAGGAAGTTGACGCAGTGGCCGACCACGCCGTCGAGGTCGTGCGCCAGCTGGCCCGACGACGGCAGCCCGACGACGACGTCCTTGTTGCCGGTCAGCCGAGCGAGGTAGAGCTGGAACGCCGCGAACACGACGTTCGCCAGCGACGCCCCGAGCGACTTCGCCAACGCCCGCAGGTCGCCTTCGAGCGTTGGATCGAGCACGTCGTCCAGCCGCGACGCCCGCGTCGTCTTGACTGGCGGCCGCACGTGGTCGGCCGGCAGTTCCATCGCCGGCGCGCCACCGGCGAACCGCGACAGCCAGAACGCCTTGTGCTTCTGGGCCTCGGGGCCTTGCTGCCAGGCGTGCTCGGCGGCGACGAAGTCGCTGATGCCGACCGGCGCCTTCAGCTTGGCCGGCGTTCCGCCGCGCGCCGCTTCGAGCAGCGCGTGGAAGTCGCGCATCAGGACGCCGGTCGACCAGCCGTCGCAGACGGCGTGGTGCACGACGAACAGGATCTCGCGCACGTCCTTGCTCTTCTGGATCAGCGTGGCGCGGAACACCGGGCCGCGCAGCAGGTCGAACGGGGCCTCGACGGCGCGTTCGTGCAGCTGCTGCAGGCGCTCGCGCTGGGCCTTGCCGTCGAGTGCCTGCAGGTCCTCGACCTGCAACGCCACGGTGGCGTCGCGACGGATCACCAGCGACAGGCCGTCCGGTGCGAACACGCTGCGCAAGCTCTCGTGCCGCGCTACCAGTGCCGCCAGCGCCCGTTCGACCGGCGCCTGTTCGAGCGGGCCGGTCAGGTGCAGGCTGAACGACAGGTTGTAGGCGCGGCTGACGCCCGGATCGATCAGGATGGCGCCGAACACCTCGCGCTGCGCCTCGGTCGACGCACAGGTCTTCGTCTCGGGGCCGGTCGCGGCGGGCTGCAGCGCCGCGGCGACGCCATTGGCGTTCGCACTGCCAGCGCTCGCCGCGGTCGTCGCCGCCGGCTCGGCCTTCGCGGCCGCCAGCAGCTCCGGCCGCTTCTCGGCGACCTTCGCCGCCAACGCACGCACCGTCGGTCCTTCGAACAGCGTCGCCAGCGGCAGGTCGACGCCGAGCTGCTTGCGCACGCGGCCGAGCATGCGCACCGCGTTCAGCGAGTGGCCGCCGAGCGCGAAGAAGTCGTCGCTGCGGCCGACCGCCGGCACGCCGAGCAGTTCGGCCCACAGCAGGGCGAGCTGCTGCTCGACCGGGTTGGTCGGCGCTTCGATCGTGCGCGCGCCGTCGGCGGCCGCGTCCTTCTTCGGGGCCTTCGGCCCGCTGTCGGCGATCGCCAGCCGCACGCGATCGAGCGACACCGACGAGACCACGAGGTGGCGGCCCGGGGCCGCCAGCGCGCGGTCGAACACCGCCGGCGCTTCGTCGGCGCGGATGCCGCGCGCGAGCAACAGGTCGGTCAGGCGCGCGTCGCTCGACGCCGGCGCTTGTGCCAGCAGGCTCTGCGGCAGCGCGCGCATCGCCAGGTGTTCGAGCACGGCGACCAGCTGGCCCGTGCCAGAGCGCAGCACGACGTCGAACGAGACCATGCGGCCCGGGGCGTCGGCGGTGACCACGGCGCGGCTGTGCAGTTCGGCCGGCAACGGTTGCAGCAGGCGGATGCGCTCGACGCTGATCGGCGCGTAGACGAACGGCTCGTTGCGATCGACCAGCAGGTCGAGGCCGATCGTCGCCGCCATGTCGAGCAGGGCCGGGTGCGCGCGGAACCGTTCGACGTCGCCGACGAACGGCTCCGGCAATGCGAAGTCGCCTTCGACGACGCCGTCGCCGCGACGCAGCGCGCCGACGTTCTGCCAGCGCGGGCCGAAGCCGAGCTTCTCGGCCTGCGGGGCGCGGCCGCTGCGCGGCGACGCGACCAGGGCCGCGTTCGCGACCTTGCCGAACGACGCGGGCAGCGCCCGGTCGGCGGCGGCGGCGACGACGAGCCGCGCCCGTGCGTGTTCGACGGCTTCGGCCGCAGCGCCGACCTTGCTGTCGACGGTGAACTCGTAGCCGCCGGGAACGGGCTTGCAGCGCACGGTGACGAGTCGGGGCAGGCCTTCCGCGAACAGCATCGGCTGCGCCAGCGACAGCGACTGGATCTCCACGGCCTTGCCGGGGGCGAGCGCCAGCGCACACGCCGCCGCCAGTTCGACGTAGGCGGTGCCGGGCAGCACCGGTTGGTCCCCGACCACGTGCTCGCCGACGCACCAGTCGGTCGCCGGATCGAAGCGCCGCGTCCAGGTGATCTCGCCGGCCGGATCGTCGCTGCGCGCACCGAGCAGCGGATGCCCACCGTCCGCCGCGTGGCTGCTGCCGGTGCCGTAGGCGCGTTCGGCCATGCCGAGGTCGCGCCACACGCCCCAGGCCAGCACGAGGCCGTCGCGGCGGCTGTTGGCGATCGCCTCGAGCGCGCTGTTGGCGGCGATGTAGTCGCTCTGGCCCGCCGGCGCGATCGTCACCGACGACGACGAGAACACCGCGAACACGTCGAGCTGGCCCTCGGGCAGCAGCGAAGCGAGGTTGGCCGCACCGGTCGCCTTCGGCGCCAGCACCGCGTGCGCCTGCTCGCGCGTCTTCAACGCGATCGGCGCGTCGTCGATCGTGCCGGCGGCGTGGAACACGCCGTGGATCGCCCCGAACGCGCTGCGCACCTCGGCGAGCGCCTTGGCGAGGGCTTCGCGGTCGGCGACGTCGGCGGCGACGAACCGCACGTCGCCACCGACCGTCTGCGCCAGCGCCGCCAGCGCCGCGTCGTGGCGCGCGCTGCGCGACAGCACCGCGACCTTCGCCTTGGCACGCGTCAACAGGTACTCGCACAGGGCGCGGCCGATGCCGCCGTTGCCGCCGGTGACGACGTAGCTGCCGTGTTCGCGCAGGCGCGTGGGCAGCCCGGCAGGCGCCGCGACCGGCGTGCGCGCGCGCCGCGGCTGGAAGCGCCGGCCAGACCGCCAGGCGACGCGGCCGGTCGGCGTACCGGCGGCGAGCGCCTCGTCGAGCACGCGCGCCGCGGCGTCGGCGACCGGATCGTTCGCGCCGACGTCGACCAGCACGGCCTCGAGGCCCGGCAGTTCGCGCGGCGCCACGGCGACGAGCCCGAACAGGGCCGCTGCGGCCGGCTGCTGCACCGGCTGGCCGGCGACCGGCGCCGACCCGCGCGCGACGAACACCAGCCGCGGCATCGTCTTCGGGTCCGCCGCCTGGATGCCTCGCACCAGCGCGAAGCCGGCGTCGAACAGGTCCGCCGCGGTGGCCCCACCTCGCAGCGCCCCGCAGTGCACGATGCGTTCGGGCACCGAGCCCAGCGCCGCGAACAGCGCCTCGTGGTCCTCGAGCGAATCGGGGCGCAGCGTGTAGCCAGCACCGTCCTTGCCGAACGCGGGCCCCGGGCGCACGACGATCGGCTGCTGGCCGCCGGCGACCAGCGCCTTCTGCACCGCGGTCGCCAGCGCGTCGTCGTTCGCCAGCACGAGCCAGCCGGACGGCACCTTGGCGGCCGCCGACGGCAGCGGGGCCTCGACCCATTCGACGGTCTCGAACCACTGGTCGAGCTCCGGCAGGCGCTCGATCGCGACCTTCTTCTCGCCGGTCGCGGCGTCGACGGAGATCACGCCGTGGCCCGGCTCGATCCAGTGCCGCTGCTTCTCGAAGCCGTAGGTCGGCAGCGACACGCGACGGCCACCGCTCGGCAGCTTGCTCCAGTCGATCGCGACGCCGTGCGTCCACAAGGCGCCGAACGCGGTCCAGAACACGCCGAGATCGTCGGCCACTTCGTTCGGCTTGCGCGCCGAGTAGACCACCGCCTTCGCCTTGTGCGCGGCTCTGGCCATCTGCACCAGCGGGCCGAGCGACTGGCCTGGCCCCACTTCGAGCACGATGCGGTTGCCCTTCTGCAGTGCCACGCCGACCGCTTGCGTGAAGCGCACGGTGTTGCGCAGGTGGCGCACCCAGTAGTCGGCCGATGCGAAGTCGGTGCCTTGGCCCATGTCGCCGCGCAGCGACGAGACCATCGGGATCCTGGGGGCGGCGAACTGCACGCCGGCGAAGCCCTGGCGGAACGCTTCGAGCTGGCCGTCGAGCACGCGGCTGTGTGCGGCGACGTCGATGCGGATGCGCTTGCACTCGTGGTCGGTGCCGAGCAGCCGCTGCTCCAGCGCTTCGATCGCCTCGGTGGTGCCCGACACGACGCTGGCCTCCGGCGCGTTCAACGCCGCGATGTCGAGCGCGTCGCCGATCAGCGAGCGCACGACCTCTTCGCTGGCCGGCACCGTGGTCATCGCCCCCGCCGGCGCCTGGTCCATGACGCGACCGCGCAGCGTGACGATGCGCATCGCGTCGGCGACCGACAGCACGCCGGCGACACAGGCCCCCGCGTATTCCCCGACGCTGTGGGCCAGGATCAGATCCGGCTTCACGCCGAGGCTCTCCCACAGCTTGCTGTACGCGTACTCGAGCACGAACAGCGCCGGGATCGCGTAGGTCGACCGGCCGATCTTCTGCCGCGCCTCGGGGTCGTGGAACGGGCGCTCGAACATCATCGTGCGCAGGTCCGCCGGCGCGTCCTTCGGCAGCGCTGCGAAGCACTGCTCGACCGCCGCCGCGAACACCGGCGACTGCTGCAGCAGGTCGACGCCGGCCCCGGGGTACTGGGCGCCACCACCCGGGAACAGGAACACGATCTCGGGCGCCTTGTTGCTGGCGGTGCCTTCGTGCACCAGCGAGCTCGCCTGGCCGGCCATCGCCGTGCGCAGCTCGTCGTGCGAACGCGCGGCGACCACCATGCGTTCGTCGAACGTGCGCCGGCCCTGCTGCAGCGTGAACGCGATGTCGCCCAACGCCGGCAGCTCGCCGTCGGCGAGGAACTGCGGCCACTTCGCCCGCGTGTTCTGCAGCGACGTGCGCGTGCGCGCCGACAGCGGGAACAGGCGCCACGTGGGCTTGCCGTCGACCGGTGCAGGCGCCCGCAGCGGCGCCTCCTCGACGATCATGTGCGCGTTGGTGCCGCCGACGCCGAGCGAGTTGATCGCGGCGCGGCGCGGCGTGCTGCCGCGCGGCCAGTCGCGCACCTGGTCGACGACGAAGAACGGACCGCTCTGCCAGTCGTAGCGCTTGTTCGGCGTCTTGCAGTGCAGGCTCGGCGGGATGCGCCCACGACGCAGCGCCTCGGTGACCTTGATCAGGCTGACGGTGCCGGCCGCGGTGTCGAGGTGGCCGATGTTGGACTTCACCGAACCGATGCCGCAGAAGCGCTTGCCGCCGGGCCCGTAGGCCTGCGTCAGCGCGGTCAGCTCGATCGGATCGCCGATCGGCGTGCCGGTGCCGTGCGCCTCGAGGTAGCTGACCGTCTGCGGCTCGACGTTGGCGAGCGTCAGCGCGGTCGCGGCCGCCGCCGCCTGGCCGTCGACCGAAGGCGCGAGATACCCAGCCTTGCTGGCGCCGTCGTTGTTGATCGCCGAGCCGAGGATCACCGCCTTGATGTCGTCGCCGTCGTCGAGCGCGTCCTGCAGGCGGCGCAGCACGACGATGCCGGTGCCCGAACCGAACACGGTGCCTTCGCTGCCGTCGTCGAACGCCTTGCACAGGCCGTCCGGCGACAGGATCTCGCCCTCGGCGTAGTGGTAGCCGACGCGATGCGGCAGCTCGATGGTGACGCCGCCGGCGATCGCCATGTCGCACTCGCCCGACAGCAGCGACTGCACCGCCATGTGCACGGCGACGAGGCCGGTCGAGCACGCCGTCTGCACTGCGACCGACGGACCGGTCAGGTTCAGCAGGTACGACAGCCGCGTCGGCAGGAAGTCCTTGTCGTTGCCGGTGTGGCGCAGCAGGAACAGGCCGATCTCCTTCACCAGCTGCGGATTGCTCAGCAGGTTGTACGGCAGGTAGGCCTGCATGCCGGAGCCGGCGAACACGCCGATCAGCCCCGGGAAGTCCTTCGGCAGGTGGCCGGCGTCCTCGAGCGCTTCCCACGCACACTCGAGGAAGTGGCGATGCTGCGGATCGAGGATCGACGCCTCCTTCGGCGAGAAGCCGAAGAACCCCGCGTCGAAGCACTCCATGTCCGGCAGCACGTTGGCGACCTTCACGTAGTTCGGGTCGAGCAGCGCATCGCGTGCGACGCCGGCGGCGAGCAGTTCCTCGTCGGTCAGCTGGGTGGTGGCGACGCGACCCTCGGCCAGCAGGCGCCAGAACTCGGAGACGTCGCGGGCCGCCGGGAAGCGCCCGGCGCGGCCGACGATGGCGATCTTGCTCGACGAGGACGACGCTTCGGTCATGTTCGTTCCTGGCTGGACGACGGCACGGCGGCGTCACCGCGGCTGCCGCCCCCGACGATCGAACGGAGCCACCGCACGCGGTGGCGTGTGGCCCGAAATCGAAGGCGAAGAGGGTAGCGGTCGCGACGGCGGTTGCGAGGTGCGAACCCGCCCGTGCCACCGTGCACGTCGGGACATCGGCCACGGCTCGCCGGCGACTGCATCGCGCGCGCACCCGGCCCTGGCAGCGGCGGTTCACCGCCGCCCGCGGGTCACCGTGCGCCCCAGTAACGCAGCACGAAGGCAGGCGGCACGTTGCGAACGACCGGGCCGATGCGCTCGAAGCCGTGGAAGCGCTCGGCCATCAGCGCGCGGAAGCGGCGCGCGGCCCGCAGCCCGTAGGCATGCACGTACTGGAAGGTCCGGAAGTCGCCCGCGCTGTCCTTCAAGGTCCAGACGACTCCGTCGATCACCCCGTCCTGGACCTTGGGCGGCAGGCTCGCGAACGGCAGCCCGGACAGGATGCGGGCCGGCTTCGGCAGGCCGCGCTCGGCCAGGATCTGCTGCAGGTCGCACGCCGAACCGAGCTGGAAGTCCATGCCCGGGAAGCGTTCGGTCAGCAGCTTGTGGACGCGCGGCTCGAGCTCGATGCCGAGGTAGCGCGCGTGCTTGGGCAGCAGCTGCTTGACGATGCCGGTCGCCGGCCCGGTGCCCGGACCGAACTCCACGACCAGCTCGCCGGGGGCCAGATCCAGGCGTCCGACCAGCGCGCGCGACAAGTAGCGCGAGCTCGGCAACACCGCCCCGACCGACATGGGGTTGCGCAGGAAGCGACCGAAGAAACCGAGCCCGTCGCGCAGCGGCCGCTGCCGGCTGCCGACGGGTTCGCTCGTGCTCGTGGTGACGTCCACCCCGGGAGGATGCCGCGCGGGAATGCACGGCACAAGCGCAACGAGGCCGAGCCGGCCCGTCAGTCGGCGAGCGCGTCGCCCAGCACGACGATGCGGCCCCGTTGCACGCGTGCCGAACACAGCAGTCGGCAGCCGGTGTCGAGCCCCATGCGGTCGAGGGTCCCCCGCTCGGGCTCGGCGGGCGGCGCCAGTTCGCCGGCCGCGGCGTCGAGGCGTGCCGCGTCGGTGCCGCACATGCC
>JAEUHU010000208.1 GCA_016793305.1 Planctomycetota bacterium | reverse complement strand
GTTCGCCGGCTACACGGTGATCGCCACCGGCTGCGGGCAGGAAGGGCTCGACATCGCCACCACGGCCGAGCTCGACCTCGCCGTGCTCGACGTGATGTTGCCCAAGCGCGACGGCTTCCAGATCCTCGCCGAGGTGCGGCGCGTGCGGCCCGGCCTGCCGGTGATCCTGGTGACGGCGCGCGGCGCCGAACAGGACCGCGTGCACGGCCTGCAGAACGGCGCCGACGACTACGTCGTGAAGCCGTTCTCGAGCAAGGAGCTGCTGGCGCGCGTCGGCGCGGTGCTGCGGCGCAGCGCCGAGCGGCCGAGCGACGTCGGCCGCGTGCAGCTGGCCGGCCGCGCCATCGACTTCGACCGCCGCGAAGTGCAGCGCGCCGACGGCTCGCGGGTGCTGCTGTCCGAACGCGAGGCCGACCTGCTCCGCTACCTGGTAGCCAACAAGGGTCGGGCGATCGCGCGTAGCGAACTGCTCGAGCGCGTCTGGGGCCTGCCCGGCGGCGACCAGGGCTCGCGCGCGATCGACATGCACATCGTCAACCTGCGCGACAAGCTCGCCGATCCGCCGAGTGCGCCGCAGGTGGTGCTGACCGTGCGCGGCAAGGGCTACATGCTGGCCGACGGCGGGGTCGCATGAAGGCGCAGAACCGCCGCACCTGGCTCGGCTTCACCGGCGTGGCCTTGGCGCTGCTGGCGGTCGTGTCGTGGTTGACCGTCGTGCTGGTGCAGCTCGACGGCGATGAGATCGAAGCGCGGCGCCAGGCGGTCGTGCACGAGCGGCTGCGCCTCGCCTTGTGGCGCATGGACAGCTGGCTCGCCCCGATGCTCGCGCGCGAGGGCCTGCGGCCGGCGACCGACTACCGCGCGTTCCCGCCGCCGGCCGTGGCGTGGACCCGCGGCTTCTCGCGCCTCGGGCCCGACGACGTGGTGACCCGTTCGCCGCTGCTCGGCGTCGAGTCGCCGCTGTTCGAGCTGCACTTCGAGCTGGCGCCCGAAGGCGTCACCAGTCCGCAGGTGCCGATTGGCAACGAACGCGACCTCGCCGAGGCGAACGGGGTGCCTGGCGACGTGCTGGATCGCGCCGCCGCACAGCTGCAGGCGCTGGGGCCGAAGCTGCAACTGCAGCCTTTGGTGCAGCAGCTCGGCGGCGTCGAGGCGCAGCTGCCGCTGCTCGGCTGCAATCCGCTGCAGGATGCCGGCTCCTGGCAGGAGAAGCAGAGCGGCGACGAACTGGCCAATCGCCAGCGCGCGTTCCTCTCGCAGAACTCGCTGTCGCAGCTGGCAGCCAACGACAACGTGGTGGCGACGGCGAGGCTCGAAGTGCCCGCCGGCGTGCAACGCGACGCCGGCGCGCAGCTGGTCGGTCCGCTGCTGCCGCTGTGGCTCGACGCCGGGGACGGCCCGCTGCTGGTGTTCGCTCGCCGTGTGCGCGCAACCGCCGGCGAGCGGGTGCAGGGCATCGTGGTCGCCTGGCCGGAACTGCAGCGCCAGCTGCTGGCGCTGGTCGAGGACCTGTTCGGCGCCGGCGCCACGCTCGAGCGTTGCACGCAGCCGGACGCGAGCCAGCAGCCGTCGATGCTGGCGTCGCTGCCGGTGCGCCTGGTGGCGCGCTGCCGCGACGAACTGCACAGCGGACTGCCACTCGGCTGGCTGCTGGCGATCACCTGGGGCGCCACGCTGCTCGGGCTCTCGGTGCTCGGCTACACGCTGCGCGCGGCGATCGGCTACGGCGACCGGCGGGCGCGCTTCGCCTCGGCGGTGACCCACGAACTGCGCACCCCGCTGACCACGTTCCGGATGTACAGCGAGATGCTGGCCGACGGCGTCGTCACCGACCCGCTGGCGCAGCGCGAGTACCTGACGACGCTGCAGCGTGAGTCGGACCGGCTGGCGCGCGTGGTCGAGAACGTGCTCGCGTGGTCGCGGCTCGAAGAGGGCCGCTTCACCGCACGACGCAGCGACGTCGTGGTCGGCGGTCTCGTCGAACGGCTGGTGCCGACGCTCGAGCGGCGGCTCCTGGAAGCCGAACTCGCGCTGGTGGTGCGGATCGACGACACCGCGGCGGGGCTCACGCTGGCGACCGACGAGGACGCGGTCGGGCAGATCCTGTTCAACCTGGTCGACAACGCCGCCAAGTACGCGCGCGGCAGCACGCCGGCCGAGGTCGAGCTGCGGGTCGCGAGCGACGCGTCGGGCGTGACCTGGACGGTCCTGGACCACGGTCCGGGCGTGCCGCCGGCCCTGCGCGAACGCATCTTCGCGCCGTTCGATCGTGGTGCGGTCGCCGTCAGCAGCAACGAAGTGCCCGGCGTCGGCCTCGGCCTCTCGCTCGCGCGCGGGCTCGCCCGGGACCTCGGCGGCGACCTCTCGCTCGCGCCGGGCGAAGGGCCCGGCGCCCGCTTCGTGCTGCGCCTGCCGCGGCCGCCCGGGCGGGCGTGAGCCATGGCGGGCTGTCGATGGGGGGGCTCCTGCGGTAGGTTGCATCTGCAGTCGATCCACCCGCCCGCTCGATACCGTTCCGCCGTGTCCGTTCGTCCCCATTCCCGGCTCCGCCACTTCGCTCGCCCGCTCGTGATCTGGGCGGCGCTGCTGGTGCTTTGCTGCGGCTTGCCGCGCCAGTTGGTGCTGTGCACCGGACCGCACTGCCACGGCGTGATCGAGTGGGTGCATGCGTCCGGGACTTGTTGTGCGGGGCACCACGAGCGTTCAGCACATCCCGTTTCGTCGGAGGCGACGGCGGCCGGTTCGCATCGCGGGTGCTGCGGGGATCACCACCACGACCACGAACGCGGTGGCTACGAACGCGAGGACGACACGCTGCGTGCCGACCACCACGGCTGCCACGACGTGCCGCTGGCGCTAGACGAAGGCCCACTGCCCGAACGCACCCAGCTCGGCGCCGAACTCGCCCTGCTGCCGCCGGCGACGTGGCCGACGTTCGTGCTGGCGCCCCGCGCGCACGCAGCGTTGCTGCCGCCGACGACGGGTCCGCCACGGCCGAGTCGCCTGCTCGCCTGCCGCAGCACGACGGTCCTGCAGCTCTGAGTCGCGCGGCGTCGGACTTCGTCCGACGAGGGCCGCGTGCGTTCGCCGATCGCTCGGCGCCCGCGCGGCGTTCCGACCCGCGCCAACCGAGTGACCGTCGTTCTGCATGACCCGATCCGCCTGGCTCCTTCCGGCCTTCGCCGCCGCCGCCTGCCAGACCTACGAACCCGCCCCGGTCGACCTGCCGGCCCACGCGCAGGCCTTCGCGGCGCGCCTGCCCGACGCCGACGCGGTGCGCGCGTTCGCCGAACGGCTCACGAGCCCCGACCCCGCCGGGACGGGCTTCGACCTCACCGACGGGCTCTCGCTCGGCGAAGCGCGCTTCGTCGCGTTGCTGGGCAATCCGTCGCTGCAGGTGGTGCGCGCCGAGAGCGGCGTCGCCGCCGCACTGGCCGAGTTCGCGGGGCGTTGGGCCGATCCGCAACTGAGCGGCTCGTTCTTCTACGTGCTCGAGTCGATGGCCCAGAACCCGTGGTTCGCCGGCGTCTACGTGGCGCAGACGCTGCCGATCACCGGCCTGCCCGGGCTCGAGCAGGAGCTCGCGTCGTCGCGGCACGCCGGCGCGCTGCTGGCCGTGCGCACCGCCGAGGCGAACGTGCTGAACGAGCTCGAGCACGCCTGGGCGCAGCTGTGGGCGGCGACGCAGCGTCGGGCCGTGCTCGACGACCTGGTGCAGCGCCTCGCCGAACTCGAACGCACCACGGCGAGCCTCGCCGCGACCAACGTGCTGACGCGGCTCGAAGCGCGCGTGTTCGTGCTGGCGGGTGTGCGCGCCACCGCCGAACGGACCGCGGTGCTCGGCGAGCTCGAGGTCGCAGCGCTGCGGGTGCGCGAGCTGCTCGGCCTGCCGCCCGAGCTGTCGCTCGCGTTCGTGCCGACGCTCGAACTCGCCGACCGGCTGCCACAGACCGCCCGGCGAGAGGGGCTGCAGCACGGTCCGCTGGTGGCCGCGGCGCAGAACGAGCACGCGATCGCCGAGCGCGAGCTGCAGGTGGCGATCCGCCGGCAGTGGCCGGAGCTGTGGATCCAGCCCGGCTGGCAGGAAGAGGACGCCGAGCCGCGGCCCGCCTTCGGCCTGGCACTGCCGATCCCGCTGTGGAACGGCAACGTGCAGCAGATCGCCGCCGAACGCGCGCGCCGTGCGGTCGCGGCCGAGCACCTGAAGCGACAGCTCGAGACCGCGACGCACGCGCTCGCACAGGCGGACGCCCGCCATCGGGCGGCGGTGGCACAACGGCTGCTGCTCGAGCGCGACCTGCTGCCGGCGGTCGCCGAGCAGCTCGCCGACGGCAAGCGCCTCGCCGAACTCGGCCAGCTCGACACGCTGCTGCTGCTCGACGCGGTGACGCGCAGCTACGAAGCGCAGCTCGCGGTGATCACCGCCACGCTGGCCGAGGCCGAGGCTCTGGTGGCGCGCAACTCGCTGTTCTGGCCGTCGCTCGTGAACCCCGTGACCGAGGACTGATCCATGGCTCCGTCGATTCGCGTCTGCCTCCTGTTCGCCCTGGCCATGGCCGCCTGCAGCAAGCCGCCGAGCGCCACGCAGTCGCCCGAAGACCACGCGGCGCCGAGCAACCGCATCGCCGTGCCGGCGACGGTGCGGGAGAACCTCGGCATCACGTTCGTGAAGGTCGAGCG
>JAEUHU010000193.1 GCA_016793305.1 Planctomycetota bacterium | reverse complement strand
GCCGTGCTCGATCGCGCCCTCGAGGCAGGCGCGGTCGGGGATGCCGACGAGGCCGAAGAGACCACGCAGGTTGCGGTGGTCGCAGAACGTGCGCTTGCCCTCGGCCCACGCCGAACGATCGTGGCTGTGCATCGCCACGGCTCCACCCTGATGCGCCAGCGCCATGCCGGCCTCGATCACGCGCTTGCCGAAGTAGACGTCCTCGCCGAAGCGCCGCGGGCCGAGCGGGAAGCGTTGCCACGCCGTGCGTCGGATCGCCGACGCGACGTTGTCGAACGCGCACAGCATCAGCTGCTCGAACGGCGGCAGTTCGCCGAGCGTCTTGCCGGGCGGCAGGCGCTTCACGGTGACCCCCTCGCCCCAGCCGGGCCAACCGAGGATGCGGCGCTTCATCACCGGCTGGCACTTCGCCCGCGGGATCTGCCGCGACCACACGCCGGCGACGTCCGGATCCGCGAATGGCGCCACCATCTTCGCCAGCCAATCGGTGCCCTGCAGGGTCGCGTCCTGCACCAGCAGGACCACCACGTCGCCGGTGCAGAGCCGGATGCCGCGGTCCCGCGTACCGCCATGGTCGAACTCCCGCTGCGGGATGCCCGCCACGCGGAAGCCAGCACCCAGCAGGCGCTCGACCGTGCCGTCGGTCGAACCACTGTCGATCGCGACCAACTCGTCGAAGGCAGGCGACGCCTGGGCCCGCACGGCGGCGAGCACTTCGTCGAGCAACGGGCCGGCGTTCCACGTCGGCATCACCAGGGAGAACCGCACGGGAGGATGTTGCCCGATGACGGTCGTGAAGAAAGAGTGGTCTCGTACGAAGAAAGTCCGGAGAAACACGAGCCGACGGCCGTGCTTGCTTGGATATGGAGGAACTTGGCGCGGCGGCCGATCGCGTCGAGACAGACCCCCGAGAATGGCCGAACAAACCTCGAACCGGTTCCTGGTCCGCGGCAAGCGGCTGCGCGTGGCGACCATCGCGACGGCCTACTTCCCGGATCCAGGCCAGGTGTTCGCCTACGAACTCGTGCGCAGGATGTGCGACCGGATCGGCGCAGAGATGTGCGTCGCTGCCAGCGAGCCGGCCGACCCGACCCAGTGCGACCCCCGCGCCAAGGCGTGGCTCGAGCACGGCCTGTTCAGTCCGCCGAGCAACCTGGTGCACGAAGCAGACCTCGCGCACTTCCGCCGGACCCGGCCCGAAGCCGTCGACCGGTTGCTCGACGAACTGGCGCACGCACTCGGCAGCAACAGGGCGCAGGTGGCCGACCTCCCCGAGGTGAAGATCGGCATCAGCCTGGCGCGCTTGCTCGAGGCCTGGGCGCCGGATCTGCTGGTCTCGTTCTACAACTTCGCGGGGAGCCTCTGGGCCCACACGGCCGCTCGCCTGCTGGACGTGCCGCGCGTCTGGATCACCTACACCGCGGACCAGGACCGCCCTGCAGAGCTGCTGGTGACGTCGATCCACAGCCGCTGCGCCGATCTCGTGGTCACCCGGAGCAGCGCGCTCCGGATCGCACTCGGCGAGCAGAAGGGCGACCACTGGATCGACATGGACATGTACCGCTGGGAGCTCCAGTGGAGCGGCCGCGTCGCGAGCCTGCTGGGAGGTCGTGCGCGCGCGGCGTCGCGCCAGGACCTGGGGCCCGCGTCCGCCTACCGCCGCCGGACACCTGCGCCGACGCCCCCGGCCGGCATCACACCGTTCGTCGTCCTGGGGGCCGAACGCACCGGCTCGAACCTGTTGGTCGAGATGCTGCTGAACCACCCGCGTGCCCACGCCGCCGGGGAACTGTTCAACACGCGGCAGATCGAGGATGGCGCGCTCGACGTGGTCCTGCCGGAGGGCACGTCCGCAGCCGAACTGATCGAGCTGCGCAAGAGCGACCCGCCGGCCTGCCTCGACCGCCTGCTGCAGGCGGCGGCAGAGCGCGGCTTCGCGGCCTGCGGCTTCAAGCTGCTCTACTACCACGGTCTCGCCGTGGATCGCATCGTCGAACACCTGCTGGCGATGCCGTCCCTGCGCGTCGTGCACCTCGTGCGCGAGGATGCCCTCGCGCGCTGGATCTCGCAGGCGCGCGCCGAGCGCTCGGATCGCTGGTGGTCGGCGACCGAGCGACCGAGCCATCAGCCGCCCCGAGCCATCGAACTGGATCCTCGCGAGACGCTGCTGCGCCTCGAGTCCAACCGACAACTCGAGGACCTGTTCCGGGCGCTGTTCGCCGGCCACCCCTGGCTCGAGCTCAGCTACGAACAGCTCGCCAGCGACCTCGACGCCCAGATGGTGCCGGTGCAGGAGTTCCTCGGGCTCGAGCCACAGCGGCTCGTCGCCGAGTCCAAGAAGACCGGCGTCGAGGATCCGCGGCTGCTGGTGTCCAACTGGGACCAGCTGGTCGCCGCGTTCGCCGACACCCGATGGCGCGGGCTGTTCCCGCCCCGCTGACACCGAGACCCGGAACGAACCGATGTCGTTCTCGGCCGGCGGCTTTGCACCGGGCCGCCCGCTGCGGGATCATCCGCCCGCCCCGCACCGGTCCACTGCGGCGCCACCACCGCTTCCTCGTCCCGATCGCGCTCCCCCCCCCCCCGATGGAACTGCCCGACGCGCCCCCGAGTCCCTCGGTCGACCCTGGTGCCTTCCACCTCGTCGATCGGGTCGGCCTGGATGCCGCACGTCGAAGCCCCGGCGTCGATGCGACCAGCGGAACCTGGACCGCGTGCCACCTGCCCGAGCGAGGCTTCGCGGTGGCCGCCGACGGGACGGTGCGCGGCTGCGCGTTCGCCGCGTGCAGCCTGCCGGTCGACGACGCGGCGGACCTGCTCACGACCTGGCGCGGGCCGGCGTTCGCCAACCTGCGGCAGGAGCTCGCGGCCGGCAGGTTGCCGACGACCCACTGTGCCGGCTGCGTGCGCTGGCTGCGCCGTGACCTGGCCGCCTCCGCAGCCCTGGCAGCGCCCGGCGAAGCGGCCGCCCAGGACGAACGCCCGAACCTGACGATCACACTGCCGAACGAGCCGGGCGAGTGGCCGGCCCAACGGCGGGAACAGGTCCTCGCCGCGGTCGGAGCGGCCCGTTCGCTCGAGATCGTCGCCGAGGACCCGACGGTCCATCCGTTCCTGCGCGAACTGCTGGCTGCAGCGACCAACGCCGAGCAGCCGCCAGCGGTGACGCTGCGCGGTCGTCGCTTCGCGGCTGGCGATCGGCTGGGCGTGACCAGCGGCGTGCGCATGCTGGTGCTCGAGGTCGACGGCGAGCCGGACCTGACGGCGCTGGCCCAGCTCGCCGCGACGCTCGGCGCCAAGGCCGAGGCGCACTTCGTGCTGAAGCCGCACGACTGGCACTGGCTCGAGGATCTCGCCCGCGACACGGCCGCTCGCGCGATCCCGCTGGCGCTCGCGGTGCAACAGCGCACCGGCGACGTGCCGCTCGCCGCGCTCTCGGTCGAAGACCTGCGCTTCGCCAAGGAAGTGGTGGTCGGCCTGTGGCCACGCCTCGGCGGCGACGCGCAGCCGAGTTCGCTGCGACCCCAGGCTTTCGACCGCCTGTGCAACGAGCTGCGGGCCACGCTGCTGCAGCGCACCGAAGCGGCGATCGCGGCCGGCACGCAATCCGGGGCCGACCAGCGCTTGTCGCTGCCGAGCCTCGACCACCCGTGGTTCACCGATCCGCAGCGCAGGCGCAGCTGGATGCTGACGCTGCTCGGGCAGGGCCACCTGCCGTTGGTCCGCGACTGGCTGCTCGAGACCCTCGGCAGGCCGGACGGCTCGAAGCGGCTGCAGCAGAGTCCGGGACTGCGGGCCCTGGCGCAGCGCACGGCCTGGGAACAACGGTCGGACCGCCTGCTCGAGCTGCTGCGCGCCCTCTACTCCGACGGCAGGAAGCGCAGCCAGCTGGTCCACGAGGACGCCGACTTCGCCGCGAGCCACGACCTCGTCGTGTTCGGCGGTCCGTGGGCCGAACGGCTCGGCATCGCCCAGGACCAACCGCGCAAACGCCCGTTCTCCCCTGGCAAGCGCACCGAGCCGAGCGATCGACCGCCGCTCGTCACGGTGCTGATCCCCTCGTACCGGCACGGCCCGTACATCGAGAAGGCGATCCAGAGCGTGCTCGCGCAACGGCGGGTGCCGTTCCGGGTGCTCGTGGTCGACGACCTCTCGCCGGACGACACCGTGGCCCAGGCGAAGTCGGTCGAGGATCCGCGCCTCGAGGTGCGCGTCAACGAGGCGAACCTCGGGCTCGGCAACAGCGTGCTGCAGGCTCTCGCCGGCATCGACACGCCGTACGTGGCGCTGCTGAACTCCGACGACCTGTTCCACCCGGACCGCCTGGCGCGCTGCTGTGCCGTGCTCGACGCACAGCCGCACACGCAACTGGTGACGACCGGCATGCACCTGGTCGACGCACGCGGCGGCGAACTGCAGCCCGAGGTCGTCAGCCTGATCCTCGACGGCCAGAAGGTCTACGACTGGGTGCACTGGTACCGTGCCGCCACGCCGACCGAGGACCTGACCGGCGACGCGTTGTTCCTGGCGCTGCTCGAGCGCAACTTCCTCGCCACCAGCAGCAATCTCGTGTGCCGCACGGCCTGGCTGCGGGCCCAGGCGCCACACCTGCAGAGCCTGAAGTACTGCCTCGACTGGCAGCTGTTCCTCGAGGCGGCACTCGACGGCAGCCTGCACCACCTGCGCGAACCGCTGGTCGCCTACCGGCTGCACGCGACCAACACCGTCTGGTTCCGCGAGGGCCGACGCTGGTCCTACTACCTCGAAGTGAACCGGGTGGCGGCCGCAGCGCTGCGCCGCTTCGTCGAGCACCACGGCCACGACGTCGAAGAGCGCGTCACGACCGTGCTGGACGCGGTCGCCGGGCACGTCGCGAGCAACCGCGAGACCGACGGGCTCGCCCTGTTCGTCAACGCGGTGCTCGACGCCGTCGCCCTCGAGAAGCTGTCGAACACGTCGCCGCGCGTGCAGGCGCTGATCGAGACGCTCAATCGTGCCGCGGAAGCCGCGCGCTCCGCCCTCGACGCCGCCGCACGGCACGAGCGGCAAGGAGGCCAGCGCGGCTTCGACCATCGCCTGCTGCTCGGCGACCTCGCTCGCGAGCAGATCGACCGTGAGCGCAGCGATCGCCGCTGGCTGCAGACCTACGTCGTGTCGCTGGAAGAGCGCCTGCGCGCCTGCTGGGACGGACGCCACCAGCTGGAGGCCGAGAAGCAGACCTTGTTGCAGCAGGTACAGGCCAAGGGCCAGGAATTGGCCCGCAGCAACGCGACGAACCACGAGCAGAAGACGCACCTGGCCGCTGCCGAGGAGCGCGGCCGACGGCTCGAAGCCGACCTGGGCACGCTGCGCACGGCGTTGCGAGCGGTCGAGACCCTGCAGGCCCTGATCGACAAGGAGCTGCAGTCGGTCCGAGCCGAACGCGACACCCTGCGGGCCTCGCACGATCGCCTGGCCGACGAGTGGAAGGACCTGCAGGGCCGGCACGGCGCGCTGCAATCGGAGCATGCAGGCCTGCGCACAGCACTCGCCGACGATCGCCGCGACCTCGCCGCGACCCGCAGCGAACGCGACGCGCTGCGCACCCACAACGAGCAGCTCGAGGCGACGCTCGCCGGGGAACGCGAGGCCCACGCCCGACGTGCCGACGCGGCCGCGGCCGAACTCGAAGCCGAGCGGACCGCTGCCGCCGCGTCCCTGGCGCAACGGGCGCAGGAGCTGACGCAACGGACGCACGAGATCGGTCGCCTCGAGGAACAGCTCGAGATCTCCCGCCACGAACACGCCCAGGAGAAGGACGCGCGCGACCGGCTGCAGGCCCGCACCGACGAATTGGGCGCAACGCTGGCACAGGAACGAACTGCCCACGCGGCGGAACTCGCCGACGCACGCGACGCCCACGCGGCAGAGCTTGCGAATGCACGTGACGCCCACGCGGCGGAACTCGCCGACGCACGGCGCCGACAGGCCGAAGCGGCCGCAGCAGCCGCCGCCGAAGCCGAACGACGCCAGCGCGATGCCGACGAGCTCCTGGCGCGCCGCGATCGGGAGCTGGCGCACGCCCGCAAGGAACTCGAAACCACGCGCCGCTCGCGGGAATTCCGCGCCGGCAACTTCCTCTGGAACAAGATGCCCCTCGGATACGTGACACGACGCGGCAAGAAGTGGATCCGCCGCCTCCTCGACGCCAAGGACCGCGCCCTGATGGTGTTCAAGCGCCGCCGCGCCGAGGGCACCGCGATCGTCACCGCCTGCTGGCACTGGCCGATCTACAGCCACACGTTCGTCTACCAGGAGATGATCGGGCTCACGCACATGGGGCTCGACGTGCGGATGTTCCACTGGGACCTCGGCGACACCGCGCAACTGCACAAGGCGTTCGGCTACCTCGCCGACCACCGCACGCAGCTGCAGCCGATCTGGGAGAACCACCTGCGCGACAAGGAGCACTTCGAGAAGACGCGCCCCGGGCGCCTGCGCGCGTTCCTCGAGCGCATCGCCGCCGTCACCGGCAAGCCGGTCGAAGAGCTCGAGAAGGAACCGCTGGTGCTGCAGGGCTGCACGTTCGCACGCATGGCGGAGCTCGCCGGTGCCAAGTACCTGCACAGCTACTTCTTCTACGACCAGTCGTTCATGGCCATGCAGGCGGCCTGGTTGCTCGACCTGCCGCGCGGCGTGTCCTGCTACGCCGACCACATGCTCGCCGACTACCCGTTCAAGCTGGTGCCCCTGCACGTCGAGTTGTGTGACGTGATCGTGGCCACCAGCGCGCGCATCAAGCGCGAACTGTCGGCGATGACGCAGGGCCGCTTCGACGAGAAGATCATCGTCAAGCCGAACGGCGTCGACGGCGCCCGCTTCCCGCCGATCCAGCGAGCGGACCGCAAGGCCGGCGAGCCGATCGAGGTCGTGTCGATCTCGCGCATCGAGCCGAAGAAGGGCCTGACCCATCTGGTCGAGGCGATCGCCCAACTGAAGCAGAAGGGCATCACCGTGAAGGCGCACATCGTCGGCAGCAAGGACCCGCACAGCCAGGGCAGCCTCGAGTACGCGGCCGGGTTCGAGGCCCTGATCGCGAAGTTGGGTGTCTCCGACCTGGTGGTCCTGCACGGCATGAAGAAGCAGGAGGAGCTGCCGCCGATCCTGCAGCGCTGCCGCGCGTTCGTCGCGCCCTACGTCGAGATGGGCTCCGGCGACAAGGACGGCATCCCGACCGCGATGCTCGAGGGGCTCGCCTCCGGCCTGCCGGTCGTGACCACCGACTCCGGCTCGATCCTCGAGGTCGTGACCCACGAGGTCGAGGGCATCGTCGTGCCGCAGCGCGACAGCGAGGCGTTCGCCCGGGCGTTGGAACGACTCGTCCAGGAACCCGCGACCGAACGCCGCATGGCCAAGGCCGCGCGCGAGCGCTTCGACCGCGAGTTCGACATCCGCGTCACCGAGGTGCGCCTGCACGAGCGCGTCGCCAGGGCCATCCAGAAGCGCAGCAAGGGCAAGGCCAACAAGCCGAGCTGAGCGATGCGGCTCCTGTTCGTCGTCCACCAGTTCTTCCCCGACTGCAGGTCGGGCACGGAGCAGTACTGCCTCGCGATGGCGCGCGCGGCGCGTGCCGTGGGCGACGAGGTCACGGTGTTGTCGCTGCACTGGGACCACGACCGCGACTGGCCGGCGATCCGGCTGTTCGAGCAACCGTACGACGGGTTCCGCGTGCTGCGCCTCAACCACTGGCGCCGCATCAACGCCAACGACGTGCTGCGCGACTACGACAACCGCCACCTCGACGGCTGGTTCAAGACCGTGCTCGATGACGTGCGCCCCGACGCGGTGCACTTCTTCCACCTGCGGCAGCTCGGCCAGAACCTGATCGACGTCGCCAGGGCGAACGGCGCACGCACGGTCGTCAACCTGATGGACTTCTGGTACCTGTGCCCGCGCTTCACGCTGCTGCGCGCCGACGGGGCCTTGTGCGACGGGCCGCCGGACGGCGGAGCCGGGTGCGTGTCGTGCCACGCGCCCGAACTGGCCGGCGAGACGCCGATGCCGGGCAGAGCGACGCTGACCAGCGATCCGCCGGCGCGCTTGCGGGCCCTGCTCGACCGCCCGGCCGCGATGCTGCAGGCACTCGGCAAGGCCGACGCGATCGTGGCGCCGTCGCGCTTCCTCGCCGACGTGTTCGCCAGGAACGGCCTGCCGCGCGACCGCGTGACGATCGTGCCGTACGGACTGGCCGAAGGACGCATCGTGCCGATCCCGGCGGCGCGGCCCCGCACGCCGCTGCAGCTCGGCTTCTGCGGCGTGCTGTCGCCGTGGAAGGCGCCGCATCTCGCGATCGAAGCCGTGCGCGGCAGCCGTGCGAACGTGACCCTGGCGCTGCACGGCAACGCCGAGGAGACGATGTTCGCCGACTACATCGCCCGATGCCGCGCGGCTGCCGCCGGCGACCCGCGCATCGCGTTCGCCGGCCCCTACGGCGAGGCGGACACGGGGCGCGTGTTCGCCGGGCTCGACGCGCTGGTGGTGCCGAGCACCTGGTACGAGAACACGCCGTTCGTCGTGCTCGAGGCGTTCGCGGCGGGTGTGCCGGTGATCGCATCGAACCTCGGTGGCCTCGCCGAGGTCGTCCAGCACGAGCGGAACGGCCTGCTGTTCCGCGCCGGCGACTCGGGCTCGCTGCGGGCGACGATCGAACGGCTGGCCGGCGACCCGTCGCTGTTCGGGCGGCTGCTACCGACGCCGCCGCCCAGCATTGCGGCCAGCTATCCGGCGGTGCGCGCGCTCTACCAGGGGCGGTGATCCCGCTGCGGGCGGCGCGGCCATGGCCCCCGCCTGGGCAGCCGCACCTGTCCGGTCTAGGCTGCCGGCCCCATGCCCTCCCTTCGCCATGCGTGGCTCGCCGCGGGCCTCCTCGTCGCGCCTGCGGCGGCGCAGGTCCAGTTCCTGGTGCGAACGCCCGCCGTCGCGGGCGCGAGTGCGCTGGTCGCCGCGGTCGCCGCCGACTTCGACGGCGACGGCGATGCCGACCTCGTGGGCTACGTGAACGTGTTCACGGCGGGCCAGCCGGCGATGCGCATGCTGCGCAACGACGGCCAGGAGGCGTTCACGGACGTCACGAGCACGCACCTGCCGCCGCAAGGGTTCAGCTTCACCGTGCCGAGCGACATGGTGGCGTTCGACCAGGACGCGGACGGCGACCTCGACCTGTTGGTCTCGTTCCAGCTCGAGACCGGGTCCCTGTTCCGCAACGACGGCACGGGCCACTTCACGGACGTCAGCGCCGGCTTACAGGACTACCCGTACGGACTGCGCGAGATCGTGGTCGGCGACGTCGACCAGGACAACGACCCCGACGCCGTCGGGATCCTGATGACCCAGGGCGGCAGCGCGACGATGTTCCGCAACCAGGGCGGAGGCACGTTCGACATCCTGTTCGCGCCGTGGGGCGGTGCTTCGGCGCTGGCCCTGGCCGACCTCGACGGCGACCTCGACCTCGACGTCGTGATGGTGACCGGCACCGGCCTGCAGGTGCAGCGCAACGAGGGCGGACTCGTGTTCACGAACGTGTCGACGGCGTGGGCGAACGGAATCGTCGTCCCCCCGAGCCGCACGCTCGCAGCCGCGGATCTCGACGGCGACGGGGATCTGGATCTCGTGGCAGGCGGGGCGAACGGCGGCCCCGACGCCGTGCTGCGCAACGACGGAACGCACTTCACAGCGATCGGCTCGATCGCTGCTGGCGGCACCACCACCCGGTGCCTGCACCTCGTCGACCTCGACGGCGACGGCGACCGCGATGCGGTCCGTGGCCACGAGACGACCTGCACCATCGCGGTCAACGACGGGGCCGGCAACCTGACCGTGACGCCGTCGCGGATCGCCGCGCCGAGCCTGTCGGTCACCGACCTGCTGGTCGTCGACCTCGACCGGGACAGCGACCTGGACCTGCTGACGATGGGCTCGGCGGGTTCGCGTCTACACGTCAACCGCCAGTACGACCTGCGACCGGGCCAGCCGGTGGTCGGCCAGACCTGGACCGTCGAGATCTGGAGCCAGCCTGGCTACGCCACCAGCGACCACCTGGCGACGCTCGGCATCTCGCTCGCGGCACTGCCGCAGCCGGTGCAGTTCGGTGCCTTCGGCGACCTGTGGCTCGACCCAGGCCAAGTCGTGCTGCTGCAGGTGGGGACGGTCTCCGCCAGCACGGGCGTCGCGGCCTTCCCGCTCGCGGTGCCGAACCTGCCGATCGTCGGGTTGCCCTTGGCCCTGCAGGGCCTCGCGGAGCCAGCCCCCCTGCCGTCGCACCTGACCGCCTACTTCGGCGTGGTCGTCCAGTGATCGCCGACGTGCCGTGACCGCCGCGGCGATCGCCTCGGCGGGTCACTTCGCCGGCTTGCCGGTCAACACCTGGCGCAACGCCTGCGTCCAACTCGGCCGAGCCGCCTTCGCCGTCGCCAGGTCCTGGCGCGTGCGCTCGAGGTCGGCGCCGAGCAGCGCCATCTTCTGGCGCAGGTCGGCGAGTTCGCGCGCAGCCGCGGCATCACCGCCGGTCGCCTTCGGCGGAACCGCGCGCTCGACCGGGACCGGGCGCTTCTGCAGGATCGCCTGGTAGAGGTCGACGCTGCGCTTGCCGATCGCGACGTCGGTCAGCCGCTTCTCGATCTCGGCGCGTGCGGCGGCCCCGCAACGATCGCGCAGCCGGTCGTCCTCGATCATGCGCACCAGCGCCGCGACGAACGCGGCGGGATCGCCGTTCTTCGCCAGCAGGCCCGTGCGTTCGTGCTCGATCAGCTCCGGCATGCCGCCGCAGTCGGACGACACGATCGCGCGCCCGGCGGTCATCGCCTCGAGGCAGCTGTAGGGACAGTTCTCCCACAGGCTCGGGATCAGGAAGATCGAGCTCGCCTTGAGGCACGCCCGCACCTCGGGCAGCTGCAACTGGCCGAGGTAGAAGAACCGCGACTGCAGCTGGTTGTCCTTCACCCAGGGCAGGATGCGCTTCTCCATGTAGCCGAACAGGTCGCGCCCGGCGAACACGAAGGCGATGTCCTGGTACTTGGCGAGCGTGCCCTCCACCATCTTCTGCACGATGTGGATGCCCTTGCGCTCCTCCATGCGGTTGGCGAAGAAGATCAGCTTCTTGCCCTTGGGCAGGCCGAACTTCGCGTGGACGTCGATGCCCTCGTCGCGATCGAACAGCGGCACGTCGATGCCGTTCGGGATCACGTGGATCGGATCCAGCTCGCCCATCTTCGCGTGCACCTCGTCGGCCAGGAACCGGCTGCACGAGGTCAGCACGGCCGCCTGGTTGATCGCCAGCTGCTCGGCGAAGCCGGTCAGCACGCGGTCGATCTTCGGCGTGTCGTAGATGTTCATGATCAGCCGCGCCGGCGAGTGGAACTTCACCGCCGTCGGCACCGACAGCATCGTCGTGGTGATCGCGGCGTCGGCGCCGCACTCCGGTGCCTCGACGAAGTCGAACGGCTTCTTCGCGTGCGCCTTGGCGAGCCCCTCGAACGCGTCGGCCGCGGTGGTGATGCGGTTCTGGAACCACCAGGCCCGTGCCTTGCGAGCGTTCTCCAGCAACCCGTCGATGCAGCCATCGCGCTTGATGCGCGTGACCTTCACGCCTTCGTGCTCGCTGTGGGACACACCGGGCTTCGTCGCGCCCGCGAACACGTGCACGTCGTGGCCGAGCTTGGCCAGGGCACGCGCCTGGTAGTAGGCGTAGGTGCCGATGCCGCCGAAGCCGGTCTCCGGCGGATACTCGAAGCTGAGGATCGCGATGCGCATGGGTCGGGTCGTGGGTCGCCGTGGCGAGTGCGGCGGGAGGTCACTTCTTCGGCAGCGTCTGCTGCCAGCGCCACGCGTCGGCCATGCACTGGTCGAGCGAGCGTTCGGCGCGCCAGCCGAGTCCGGCGGCGGCCTTCTCGGTGTTCGCGTAGGCAGCGATCACGTCGCCGGGACGACGTGCTGCGAACTCCCACTGCAGCGAAACGCCGGTGGCGCGTTCGAACGCGTGGATCACTTCGAGCACGGTCGAGCCCGTGCCGGTGCCGAGGTTGAACACCTCGACCGGATCGCTGCCCTTGCCGGCGAGCAGCCGTTCGAGCGCGTAGATGTGCGCGAGCGCCACGTCGACCACGTGGATGTAGTCGCGGATGCAGGTGCCGTCGCGCGTCGGGTAGTCGTTGCCGAACACCTTCAGCGGACCGCGCAGGCCGGCGGCGCTCTGGGTGATGAACGGCACCAGGTTCTGCGGCACGCCGAGCGGCAGCTCGCCGATCCTCGCCGACGGGTGCGCACCGATCGGGTTGAAGTAGCGCAGCGCGATCGCGCGGTAGCCGTGGGCGCGCGCGCCGTCGCGCAGGATCTCCTCACCGACCTGCTTGGTGTTGCCGTACGGCGATTCGGCCGGCTTGACCGGTGCGTCCTCGCTCACCGGCAGTACGTCGGCCTGGCCGTAGACCGTGCACGACGAGCTGAAGATGAAGCGGCACTGCGGGTGCTCGGCGGTGAACTCGAGCAGGTTGACCAGCGAACCGAAGTTGTTGCGGTAGTACGCGAGCGGCTTCTGCACCGACTCGCCGACCGCCTTGTAGGCCGCGAAGTGCACGATGCCGGCGAGGTCCGGCAGCCCGGCGAGCAGCGCTTTGCACGCCACCGGATCGGCGAGGTCCACGTTCGCCCAGACCGGCTTCCTGCCGGCGATCGCGGCGATGCCGTCGAGCACCGCGGCATTGCTGTTCGCGAGGTTGTCGACGACCACCACCTCGTAGCCGCGCTGCAGCAACTCGACCGCGGTGTGCGAGCCGATGAAGCCGAGCCCGCCGGTGACGAGGACCTTCTTCATTTGCGGATGTAGCCCTCGAAGTCGCGGTGCTCCTGCTTGTAGAGCACTTCCTTCGGCAACGCCTTGAACGCCGCGTAGGTGATCTTCAGCCCCTCGGCGCGCGACACCTTCGGCTCCCAGCCGAGGATCTTCTTCGCCTTGGTGATGTCCGGGCGGCGCTGCGTCGGATCGTCCTTCGGCAGGTCCTTGAAGACGATCTTCTGCTTGGTGCCGGTGAGCTTGATGATCTCCTCGGCGAACTGCAGGATCGTGATCTCGTCGGGGTTGCCGATGTTGACCGGATACGGATAGTCGCAGTGCAGCAGTCGGTAGATGCCCTCGACGAGATCGTCGACGTAGCAGAACGAGCGCGTCTGGTTGCCCTTGCCGAACACCGTCAGGTCCTCGCCACGCAGGGCCTGGCCGATGAACGCCGGCAGCACGCGGCCGTCGTTGAGGCGCATGCGCGGGCCGTAGGTGTTGAAGATGCGGATGATGCGCGTCTCCAGCCCATGGTAGGTGTGGTAGGCCATCGTCATGGCCTCCTGGAAGCGCTTGGCCTCGTCGTAGACGCCGCGCGGCCCCACCGGGTTGACGTTGCCCCAGTATTCCTCGGTCTGCGGGTGCACGGTCGGGTCGCCGTAGACCTCGCTGGTCGACGCGACCAGGATGCGCGCCTTCTTCGCCTTGGCGAGGCCGAGGCAGTTGTGCGTGCCGAGCGATCCGACCTTCAGCGTCTGGATCGGGATCTTCAGATAGTCGATCGGCGACGCCGGCGACGCGAAGTGCAGGATGTAGTCGAGCGGCCCCGGCACGTGGATGAACGTGCTGACGTCCTTGTTGTAGAACGTGAACTGCTTCAGCGGGAACAGGTGCTCGAGATTGCGCAGGTCGCCGGTGATGAGGTTGTCCATCCCGACGACTTCGTAGCCTTCGCGGATGAAACGGTCGCAGAGGTGCGAGCCGAGGAAGCCGGCGGCGCCGGTGATCAGGATGCGTGGCATGCGATGGCTCCGTGTCTCACTTCACGCCGATGCCGGCGTAGGTGAACCCCATGCCGCGCAGCTCGGGGCCGCTGTAGATGTTGCGGCCGTCGAACACGACCGGCTGCTTCAGTGCCTGCTTGACGCGATCCCAGTCCGGCACGCGGAACTCACGCCACTCGGTGACGAGCAGCAGCGCGTCGGCGCCCGGCAGGGCCGCGTAGGCGTCCTTCGCGTAGGCGATCTTGTCGCCGATCATGTGCTTGCTCTCCTCGACGGCGACCGGGTCGTAGGCGGTGACGGTAGCCCCGGCGGCCAGCAGCTGTTCGCAGATGACCAGCGACGGCGCCTCGCGCATGTCGTTGGTCTCGGGCTTGAACGACAGGCCCCACATCGCGAAGTGCTTGCCCTTCAGGTTGCCGCCGAAGTGCTTCTTCACCTTCTCGAACAGCACGTATTTCTGCGACTCGTTGACATCCTCGACCGACTGCAGGATGCGCAGCTTGTAGCCGTTCTCGTCGCCGGTCTTGACCAGCGCCTTGACGTCCTTCGGGAAGCAGCTGCCGCCGTAGCCGATGCCGGGGTAGATGAAGCGGTTGCCGATGCGCGGGTCGCTGCCGATGCCCTTGCGCACCTGGTTGACGTCGGCGCCG
>JAEUHU010000190.1 GCA_016793305.1 Planctomycetota bacterium | reverse complement strand
CCTGCCCGACCGCGACCTGCTCGCGAAGCTGGTGCCGCTGGTGCGCAACCCGCTGCCGCGCGCCCTGCACTGGGAGCTGACCGACGTCACCGTGCGCGACCACTACTGGCTCCACGTCGGCGAGGCGAAGAAGGGCAAGCGCCTCGATGCAACGCTCGCCGGCCAGAAGCTCGAGGTGACCACGAAGGACTGCGCGGACGGGCAGGCGTGGCTCGACGCGCGGCTGCTCGACCTGAAGAAGCCGCTCGAACTGGTCGTCGACGGCAAGCCGCAGGCGGTGGTGCTGGTGCCGTCGCTGCGCGTGCTGTGTGCGACGATGCGCGAACGCGGTGATCCGGGGCTCGCCGCCAGCGTGCAGGTGCCGTTGCCCTGAGACCCGCGTCAGCTCGCGCGCAGGAAGGCGACCAGCCGGTCGAACGCCGCGGCGCTCTCGAGCAGCAAGCTGTGGCCGGCGGTCGGCAAGCACTCGTGCTGGGCTCCGGGGAGCAGCGCCGCCGTTGCCGCCACTTCGCGCGGCAGCGTCAGCGTGTCCTCGCCGCCGGCGAGACACAGCGTCGGCCAGCGCACCTGCGCGCACAGCGCCTCGCCGTCGAAGCTCTGCAGCGCGCGTGCCTGCGCCTGCATGAACGCGCGCGAGGCCTCGCTCGGCTTCGTGCTGCGCACGATGTCGTCGACGACGCCAGGCTTCTCGTTCAGGAACGTCTCGCCGAACAGGAACGGCGCCGTCAGGTCGCCGAGGAACCGGCCGTCGACCTCGCTGCACAGCAGCTCGAACCAGCGGTAGATGCGGCGGCTGCGCGGGGTCTGCAGCGCGGAACTGCACAGCATCACCAGCTTGTCGGCGTGCGGGCTCTGGGTCGCGGCGGCGCACAGCGCCACCTTGCCACCGAGCGACGTGCCGACCAGGGCGACCGGCTTCGGCAGCGTCGCGGCCACCGCCAGCACGTCGTGGGCAGCCTGCGTGAAGTCGAACACCGAGCCGGGCAGCTCGCTGCTGGGCGGCAGCCCGACCGGATCGACGGCGCAGCAGGTGAACCCGGCGCGCGCGAAGCGGCGCGGCAAGGTGCCGAACAGGCGGGCTCCCGAGCCGAGGCCCGGCACGAGCACGACGCCCGGGCCGTCGCCTTCACGGGTGTGGTGGACGACGCGTCCGTTGCGCTCGACGGTTGGCATGCGGTCGGCAGCGTAGCCCCCGTCGGGCGGCGAACGAGCGCCCGTTCTGTCGCAGATCAGGTGCACCGTGTGGGGGTCGCTCCACGGCAACCGCGATGGGCAGCCGCGCCATCGGGCGCGGTGTCTCGGGTACGCTGCTTGCCCTGCCGACGGGCCCGCCATGATTCGTCTCCTGCCGTTCTCGACCTGCGTCGCTCCGCTGCTGCTCGCGGCCATCGCCGCGGCCCAGACCGTGACTCCCGCAACGCCTCTGTCGGGCAGCGACGGCTGGCGCGCCGACCGCATCCATCACGTCGACGCGGGCGTCTGGTACCTGCACGTCGACGACGTGGTCGACGACTACGGCCAGCACGACGTGATCGCCGCCGACGACAAGGGGCGATTCCAGCTGTTGACGGTCTACAGCGGCCAGTGGACGGCGCAGTCGGTGGTGCCGGACGGCTCGTGGCTCGCGCCGACGCGCTCTGCCGACGTCGACCCGCGGGTACCGGGCCGCGAGCTGTACGCCGGCGGGCGCGCTGGCTCGCTGCATCGCGTGACGCTGCGGTCGCAACCGTTCGCGAAGTTCACCCTGGAGAGCGTCGAGATCGGTCATCGGCCCGGCGAGGAGTTCCATGCAGTGGTCGCGGGGGACTTCGCGCCGACGGCTGGCGACGAGTTGCTGGCGTTCGCGATCACCGGGGCGGTGTTCCAGATGGTGCCGAGCGGCGACGGAGCGGCGTTCACGATGCCGCAGGTCGCCACCGTACCGGGCCGCGTACGCGACGTGGTCGTGGTGCCCGGAGCTGCGGGCGAACCCGCGACACTGCTCGGCGTCAGCCGAGCGGGGCACCTGCTGCGCATGCAGCTGCATCCGGGCGAGCTGCGCTGGACCTCGGTGCTGCAGGAGGACAGCGGACTCGGCCGCATCGCCGCGGCGAAGGGGCGGCCGGGCGTGGTCTATGCGACACGCGACGATGGTGCGGTGGTGCGGGTGAGGCTCGCAGCCGACGAGCGGGTGGAGCGTTCGGTGGTCTACGCCGGTGGGCAGGGCCTGCGCGGCGTCGCGTCGGGGCGCTTCTTCGCCGACGACCGCGAAGCGTTCGCCGTCTACGGCTACGACAAGGCGATCCACGTGGTGCACCGCCGCGGCGACGAGCCGTGGCAGGCCGAGACCGTGCTGACCACCACGCAGAAGGGCCATTGGCTCACGGTCGGCGAACTCGACGGGCGCAACGGCACCGACGAACTGGTCGCGTCGGGCTTCGACGGCGACGTGATCCTGGTGGCGCGACCGCCGGGCTACGCGCTGCCGGGCGCAGCGGTGCCCGTCGAGGAGCAGGCCGTGCCCGCTTCGGTACCGAATCCTGCTGGGAGCGGGGCGGGGCCGGTGCTGCGCTGACGAAGCGTCAGCGCGGCTTCTGCACGAACTCCTGCTCGATCGCCGGCAGCAGCGTCAGCACCACGTCGGCGACCCTCTGCAGGCTCGCCGCGGAGACGTTCTCGATCGTGTCGGTCGACTTGTGCCAGTGCGGGTTGCCGTTCAGGTCGATCAGGTCGATCGCCGGGATGCCGACCTCGAGGAACGGCTTGTGGTCGTCGCTGGCCGCCTCGGCGCGACGGAAGAACACGTCCTGGTGGCCGGTCGCGACCGCCGCCGACCAGCACAGCTGGCGCAGTGCGCGCGTCGAGTAGAGCTCCTCCTGGATGTGCAGGTCGGTGCGGCCGACCATGTCGAGCAGCACCATCGCCGCGATGCGCGGCTCGTCGCCGGTCAGCGTGCGGTCGCGGTGGCTGCGCACGTAGCGCTTGCTGCCGAACAGCGCGCGCGCGGCGTCGTTCCAGGTCCAGTCGAGGCTCTCCTCGCCGTCGAAGAACACCAGCTCGAGCGTCGCCTCGCGTTCGGTCTTCGCCAGCTCCGCCGCCAGCGCCAGCAAGAGGCCGACGCCGCTGGCGCCGTCGTTGGCGCCGACGAACGGGAAGTTGTGCGCCGGGTCGCTGTGGCCGGTCGTGCACTTGGTGTCGTGGTGGCACGCCAGCAGGATGCGGTCCGGGCGGCGGCCGGGGATGCGCACCGACACGTTGGTGAAGGTCAGCAGCTCCTTGCGATCGGTCCAGGTGTCGCGCACGGGCTCGAGGCCGAGTCCTCGCAGCGTCGTGACGATGTGGTCGAGCTGGCGCGACCAGCCGGGCGTCGGTTGGGCCGCGGTGTGGCGTGGGCCCATCGCCACCAGCGCTTGCACGTGCGCGAACGCGCGTTCGCCGAGCCCGGCCGGGGCGCGCACGACGGGCAGCGGCTGGACCACCTTCTGGTCGATCGGGTCGTCGTCGGCCGGTGGCCGGACCCGCGGCACCGTGCGGTCCTGGTCCGTCCCGGCCTGCTGTCGCAATCCGATCGAGGCGCCGAGGCAGGCGCCCAGCAGGGCGAGCCCGATCCAGACCGAGTGGCGTTGCATCGCGCGCATCCTCACTTCCTGGCCAGGACGAACTCCTCGAGCTTCGGCATCGCCCGCATCACCAGGTTGCCGGCCAGCGCCAGCGACGCTTCGTCCATCGCGTCGAGGTTGTCGTCCGGCGTGTGCCACCACTGCTCGTAGTCGGGATCGACCGTCGGCTGCTGGCCCTGGCCGAGGTTCTGCAGGTGCGGCGGGATGCGGTTCTGGAAGTCGATCAGCAGCACGCTCGGCACGCCGTAGTTCTTGAAGTTCAGGTGGTCGTCCTTGATGCCCCAGGGCAGCTTGTTCTGGCGGTAGTAGTCGATCGCCTGCTGGGTCGGGAGCTGGAACATGCGCTCGCCGATGCCCATCTCCTGGCCGACCTTGGCGAACAGGTCGATCAGCTGGCCGGTCGAGTCGCCGTCCTTGTCGAACTTGACGTTCTTGCTGCCCATCAGGTCGAGCAGCACGAACGCCTTGACGCGCTTCATCGTGCCGTCGGCCGCCAGCTTCTTGCAGAACTCCTGGCTGCCCAGCAGTGCGCGGTTGTCGTTCCACACCCAGTCGATCGACTCCTCGGCGTCGATCCAGAAGAAGCCGACGTTGCACTTCGGCTTCTGCTCGGCCGTGCCGATCGTGCGCAGCAGCTCGAGCAGGATCGCGGGGGCGCCGCCGCCGTCGATCGCGCCGACGAACGGGAAGTTGTGCGTCGCGTCGTCGTGGCCGGCGGCCAGCTTGGTGTCGTAGTGGGCGCCGAACATCAGGATCGGCCCGTTCTGCGGATCCGCGCCGTCGATCTGCGCGTAGACGTTGCGGATCGTCTTCTGCTCCTTCTCGTGCAGCGCTTCGTGCCGGACCGGCTTCTGGCCCGCCTTGGTGATCTGCTCGCACAGGTAGTCGGTGGCCTTCGCGAGCTCGGGCGAACCGAACGGGCGCGCCCCGATCTTCACCAGCGCCTCGACATGGCGCATCGCCGCACCGCCGTCGATCGGACCCTGCTTGCTGCAGGACGCGGCGGACAGGGCCAGCAGCAGGAGGGAGGGAGGCAGGACGGAGCGTGCGGAGCGGGAGCCGGCGAGCATGCGCGCAGGCTACCACCGGACGCGATCTCGCCCCAACCTGGAACCGCCGGTCGCAAGGGGCGAAAGGCTCATGGCGTGTTCTGGAAGCGTCGATAGGATCGGCACATCGGGTCACCGGCCGCCGCCGGAGGCCCCCTGGGAGGCACCGACATGAGCGATCTCGACCTGCCGAAGCTGATCCGCGAGTCCCTCGACCAGAAGCAGTACCAGGCCGAGCACTGGGAGGGCACCTTCCAGCAGTACCTCGACCTGGTGCAGCAGAACCCGCTGGTCGTGCGCACGGCCCATCAGCGCCTCTACGACATGGTGTTGAGCCACGGCGTCGAGGAGATCGAGGTCGACAAGGAGAAGGTGCCGCGCTACCGGTTCTTCAGCGATCCGCTGGAGGAGGGCCGCGACGGCGTGTTCGGCCTCGAGCGCTCGCTGCACGACCTGATGGCGATGTTCAAGGCCGCGGCGCACGGCTACGGCCCGGAGCGGCGCGTGCTGCTGCTGCACGGCCCGGTCGGTTCCAGCAAGTCGACGATCGTGCGCCTGCTGAAGAAGGGCCTCGAGGCCTACTCGCGCGGTCCGGACGGCGCGATGTACACGTTCAGCTGGGACATCGACGGCCAGCGCATCCCGTCGCCGATGAACGAGGAGCCGCTGCTGCTGCTGCCGAAGGACGTGCGGCAGAAGCTGCTCGCCTCGCTGCAGAAGAAGGTCCGCACCAGCTACAAGCTGCGCAGCGACTTCGACCTGTCGCCGGTGTCGCGCTTCTACCTCGAGATGCTGCTGCAGCGGCACGGCGGCGACTACCAGAAGGTGCTCGAGCACGTGGTCGTGCGGCGCCTCCTGATCAGCGAGAAGGACCGCGTCGGCATCGGCACGTTCATGCCGAAGGACGAGAAGAACCAGGACAGCACC
>JAEUHU010000177.1 GCA_016793305.1 Planctomycetota bacterium | reverse complement strand
CACATCTCGATCGCCTGCGCGCCGTCGCCGACGATGTCGACTGTGACCCCGCGTGCCGGAACAGCGCCCCGGCGAGCCGCTGGTTGACGACGTTGTCCTCGGCGACCAGCACACGCACGCCGGACGGCAGCGGCGGCAGTTCGATCGCCGCAGCCGGCTGGGCTGACGTCGCGACCAGCGGTGCGGCCGCCCGGTGCATCGCGAACCAGAACGTCGAACCCTGGCCAGGTTCGCTGCACATGCCGATCCTGCCGCCCATCGCCAGGATCAGTCGCCGACTGATCGCGAGCCCGAGCCCGGTGCCGCCGTACTGACGTCGGGTCGAGTCGTCGACCTGTTCGAACTCGCGGAACAGCCGGGCCTGCTGGGCCGGCGGGATGCCGATGCCGGTGTCGACCACCTCGACGCGCCACTGGCCGCCGGTGACCTCGCCGATGCCGATGCGCACCTCGCCCTTCGGCGTGAACTTCAGCGCGTTGCCGACCAGGTTCAGCAGCACTTGCCGCACCCGCGCCGGATCGCCAAGCACCACGCACGGCGACGCCGGCGCCTGCAGGTGCAGCCGCACGCCCTTCTCCTCGGCCTGGGCCTGCAGCAGCCGCACGACGTCGGACGCGACCTGCACGAGGTCGAGCGGCACGCTGTCGAGCGTCAGCTTGCCGGCCTCGACCTTCGAGAAGTCGAGGATGTCGTCGATCAGCCGCAGCAACGCCGTGCCCGAGCGCGCGATCACGTCGGCGTAGTCACGCTGCTCGTCGCTCAGCGGCGTCTCGCGCAGCATCGCCGCGTAGCCGAGCACGGCGTGCATCGGCGTGCGGATCTCGTGGCTCATCGCCGCCAGGAACGCGCTCTTCGCGCGGCTCGAGCTCTCGGCCGCTTCCTTGGCGCGCAGCAGCTCGACGGCCGCCATCTTGCGGTCGGTGATGTCCTGGAAGGCGCCGTGGATGCGCACCGTGCGCTCGCCCTCGCGGACCGCGCGGCCGGTCGCGCGCACCCAGATGCGCCGCCCCTTCGCGGTGACCAGCTCGAGTTCGTGCGAGAACGTCGCCCCGGTGCGGATCGCCGCCTCACCGCGCCACGGATCACCGGCTGCGACTCAGGCGTGTAGAAGCCGATCGCCTGCTCGACGGTGGGCATGGTCGAGAACGGCGGCAGGTCGTGGATGCGATAGGTCTCGCGGGTCCAGGACAGCGTGTCGCTCTCGAGTTCGTACTCCCAGCCACCGACCTCGGCCTGCTGCTGCGACTCCTCGAGCAGCTCGGACAGCCGCATCAGCGTGTCGCTGGCGATGCGTCGGTCGTGCACGTCGATCAACGCCCCGACCATGCGCACGGCGCGCCCTGCGGGATCGCGCACGGCGACGCCGCGGATCCGGAACCAGCGATGCACACCGTCGCCGCCGAGCAGTCGACACTCGACGTCGAAGGGTTCCTGGCGGCGGAGGTGGCGCACGGCGCTGTGCAGCAGCACACGCAGGTCCTCGCCATGGCACTGCGCCAGCACCAGCTCGAGCGGCACCTCGCCGTCGACGCCCGGCAGGCTGAGCATCTCCCAGGCGCGCGCACTGAGCGAGACGCGCCGACGGGCGATGTCGACCTCGAAGATGCCGTCGCACGACGCACCGATCACCAACTGCAAGCGCTGCGTCGCCGCGGCCAGGTCCTCGGCGAGCCGCGACGTCGCCGAGGCACCACGGCGGACCTCGAGCATCATGGCCACCTGGCGACTCAACGCGCGGAGCACTTCGGCCTGCGACTCGTCGAGCCCGCGCGGCCGCGTGTCGATCACACAGACGGTGCCGAGCCGGTGCCCAGCCGAGTCGACGATCGGCGAACCCGCGTAGAAGCGGATGTGCGGGTCGCCCAGCACCAGGGGGTTCGTCGCGAAACGTGCATCCCCCAACGCATCGGGCACCAGGAACAGCCGATCGTCGGCGATCGCGTGCGAGCAGAACGCGAACTCGCGGGGTGTCTCGGTCGCGGCGAGCCCGACACGGGCCTTGAACCACTGCCGATCGGCATCGACGAAGCTGACCAGCGCGACCGGAACCCCACACACCCTGGCGGCGATCCGCACCACGTCGTCGAACTCGAGCTCCGGTGGCGTGTCGAGCACACGGCATGCCTGCAGTGCTTCGAGGCGAGCGTGTTCGGCGTCGGTCGGCGAGACGGATGGCATGGGCTTCCCTTGTGCGGCGAGGTCGGGCGAGCGACCTGCGTCGGGCCCGACATCGGTCCGCCTGGCGACCAGGTTGATAGGGGCTTGCCCGGTTTCTCGACGTGGTGCCGAGAACGTCTCGCCGTGAGACCTCGGCAAGGGCCTCGCCGCGGTGGCCTCCGGAATCCGGCAGGCGAACGGCCCGGGCCGCTTTTCGCGATCCTCTCAGTCGCGCGATGGCGGCGTCGCGGCCGGCGCGCCCAGCCCCGTCAGCAGGTCCTGCGCAGCTCGGTCCCCGCCGGATGCCTCGCGCGCGAGCCAGGCGCGTGCGCCTTCCGGATCGGCTGAGCCCCCATCGCCTCGCTGCAGGCACCGCGCGAGTTCGCGCTGTGCCGCGGCGTCGCCGGCCTCGGCCGCGGCTCGCAGCCAGTGCATTCCCTCGACCGGGTCGGCCTCGACCCCGTCCCCGGCCAGCAACATGCGCCCGAGTCGATGCTGCGCCACGACGACCCCGTGTTCGGCCGCGACCGTGTACCAGCGCGCTGCGGCGGCCCGGTCGATCGCGGAGCCACCCGCCCCTTCGTAGTCCCACGAACCGAGCAGCGTCACCGCCCGCAGGTCGCCCGCCGAGGCCGCCGTCGCCAGCAGGTCGCGCGCCCGGTCGAGGTCGCGCGACCCACCTTGGCCGTAGAACGCCATCACGCCGAGGTTGACGTTCGCACCGGCGAACCCGGCAGCGACCGCGCGGTCGAACCAGCGCCTCGCCTCTGCATGGTCCTGTGCCACCCCGCGCCCGGCATGGAACAGCAGGCCCAGGTTGTTCGCCGCGCCAGGGTGGCCGAGCTCCGCAGCGCGCGCGTAGTCGAGCGCCGCGCGCACCAGGTCGGGCCCCGAGGCCTCGGCCGTGTCCACCGCCAGAGCCCGGGAGAACAGCGTGACGGCGTCCTCGCGATGCCCCAGCGCGGCACAGCCGGTCAGCAGCCCGAGCAGCGGCAGCAACACCCCGTTCGCACTTCGTCGGTTCCTTCGCATGGGCCGTGCATCGAGCCCGCGCCCCCTTCGGCTGGATCCGCGCCGGATGAAGATCCACGGCCGTGGATGAAGATTCCTTCACGATCGAACCCTGGACCGGCGACTACGCGCGCGTAGCGTTCGGCTCGTGACGTCCCCCGCCGAGCTGGCCGAACGCATCCGTCGCGGCGACCGCAGCGCCCTGGCGCGCGGCATCACGCTGGTCGAGAGCCGCAGCGAAGCGGACGCGACGTCCGCCGAACGGCTGCTGCAGGAGCTGTTGCCGCACAGTGGCGGCGCCCTGCGAGTCGGCATCACCGGGGCTCCAGGCGTCGGCAAGAGCACGTTGATCGAGGCCCTCGGCACGCGGCTGTGCGACGCCGGCAGGAAGGTCGCGGTGCTCGCCGTCGATCCCAGCTCATCGGTCACCGGCGGCAGCATCCTCGGCGACAAGACGCGCATGGCGAACCTGAGTCGCCACGGCAACGCGTTCGTGCGCCCGACGCCGGGTGGCGACACGCTCGGCGGCGTCGCGGCCCGCACCCGCGAAGCGATGCTCGTCTGCGAAGCGGCCGGCTTCGACGTCGTGCTCGTCGAGACGATCGGTACCGGGCAGTCCGAGGTCGCGGTGCACGGCATGGTCGATTTCTTCCTGCTGCTGCTGTCGCCAGCCGCCGGGGACGAGCTGCAGGGCATCAAGCGCGGCGTGATGGAACTGGCCGACGGCATCCTGATCCACAAGGCCGACGGCGATCTCGCCGCCGCCGCCGACCGCGCCGCCCAGCAGTGCCTGCTGGCGATGCGCATCCTGCACGGCGGCGAAGCCGCCCCGCCGCCGGTCGTGATCGGCTCCTCGCTGACCGGCCGGGGACTGGACGAACTGTGGCAGGCGATCGAGGCGCACCAGGCTCGGCAGCGCGCCGACGGGTCGTTCGCCGCTCGGCGGACCCGACAGGCGAGCGAGTGGCTCGAACAGGCGCTGCGCGAACGACTGGTCGCCGACCTGCTGGCGACCCCGGGGCTCGCCGCCGCGCTCGAGCTGGCCCGTGCCGACGTGGCGGCCGGCCGCGCCTTGCCGGGTGCGGTGGCGAGAGCCCTGCTCGCACAGCGGCGCCCGACTCGCTGACGGCCCTGCCACCGGCCGCTCCTCGGCGAGCCCCGACGGCGGTCGGCACACCCACGGAACGGTCCGACCTCGACCGTGGGGGACTGGATTCCGGGTGCTTCGCCCGCCGATGGGAAGCGGAACTCCGAGCGCCACACGCATGTCGATCCGCACCCGCCTCGTCGCCACCCTGCTCGCCTGCGCCATGGTCCCGACCATCGCCGTGGGTTGGACTTCGTACCAACTGAGCTCGAGCAGCAGTACCGACCTCGAAGCGGGCGCCTCGGAGGCTCTCGCCAAGGTGGGCATCGACGGCCTCGCCGCGGTCACGGCGGCCCGCCGCAGCCACCTGCAGCACTACTTCGAGTCCCTGCGCGCAGAACTGCAGACGCTGGCCACCCAGCCGACCACGCAGGAAGGCCTGTCGGAGTTCACCGCGAGCATCCAGACGCTCGCCGAGCAGATGCGCGGCCCCGACGCCACGGCGGCGCGCGACGAACTTGGCCGCTACTGGCTCGGCGACTTCGACCGCGAGTACCGCCGCGTCGTGCCGGGCCAGGCGAGTGGCAGCGATCGTGCGCTGGCGCGCCTCGACGCCGTGTCGACCTTCGCGCAGCTCGTCTACGTGCAGCGCAACCCGAACCCGCTCGGCAAGAAGCACCTGCTGGTCGATCCGCAGGACGGCACCGACTACGCGCAGGTGCACGCCCGGCATCACGGCGGCATGACCGCGATGCAGCAGTCGTTCGGCTTCTACGACGTCTTCCTGATCGAGCCGGAGGGCCGCGTCGTCTACTCGGTGTTCAAGGAGCTCGACTTCGCCACGTCGCTGCAGAGCGGCCCGTGGGTGGACTCCGGCCTCGGCAAGCTCTACCGCGAGCTGACGCGCACCGCGGACGACCAGGTCGCGTTCGCCGACTTCGCGCTCTACACGCCGAGCTACGACGCGCCGGCGGCGTTCCTCGGCATGCCGGTCACGAAGGACGGCAAGCGGATCGGCTACGCGGCGATCCAGGTGCCGCTCGATCGCATCAACGCCGTCGCCACCGCGCGCGACGGCCTCGGCGAGACCGGCGAAGTGGTGCTCGTCGGCCCCGACCACCTGATGCGCTCCGACTCGCGGCACCAGCCGGAGACCCACACGGTCGCCGCATCGCACCGCAACCCGAAGCAGGGCCGCCTCGAGATCGACGCGGTGACGCAGGCCCTCGCCGGCAAGAGCGGTTCGGGCACGATCCAGGACGCCGATGGCGACTCCGAGGTCTCGGCATGGATGCCGCTCGAGGTGTTCGGTCGCCACTGGGCGATGGTCGCCAAGGCGGAGAGCGACGAGGTGCTGGCCGGTGTCGCCACCGTGCACGGCATCGCCGAACAGGCGACCGCCAGCATGCTGCGTTCGTCGCTGCTGCTGCTGGTCACCGCCGCGCTCGCGATCACGGGGATCGCGATCTGGCTCGGCCGCCAGCTGACCAAGCCGATCCACGCCAGTGTCACCGCGTTGAAGGACATCGCCGAAGGGGAGGGTGACCTGCGCGCGCGTCTCGACGAGACCCGCAGGGACGAGCTCGGCGAGCTCGGCATGTGGTTCAACCGCTTCCTCGGCAAGCTGCAGGAGACGATCCGCAGCGTCGCCGCGAAGGCGAACGGCGTCAGCGCCGCCTCGACGCAGCTGACCGCGACCGCGCGCCAGCTCGCCGAAGGGGCCGAGCGCAGCAAGGCGCAGACCACCAGCGTCGCCGCCGCGTCCGAGGAGATGGCCGCGAACATGAAGTCGGTCAGCAGCTCGAGCGAGGCGATGGCGCAGACGTTCCGCACCGTCGCCGCGGCGGTCGAGCAGATGACCGCCAGCATCGGCGAGGTCGCGAAGTCGGCCGACAACGCCGCCAACGTCGCGACCAGCGCCGCGTCGCTGACGCGCTCGAGCAACGAGAAGGTCGGCGCACTCGGGGCCGCGGCCAACGAGATCGGGCGCGTCATCGAGACGATCCAGGACATCGCCGAGCAGACCAACCTGCTGGCCCTGAACGCCACCATCGAGGCGGCGCGCGCCGGCGAAGCGGGCAAGGGCTTCTCGGTCGTCGCCAACGAGGTCAAGGACCTGGCGCGGCAGACCGCGGAGGCCACGCAGGACATCCGGAAGCGCATCGAGCGCATCCAGGCGTCGACCACCGAGTCGGTGCAGGCGATCGCGGCGATCGATCAGGTGATCGCGCAGGTCAGCGAGAGTTCGCGCAGCATCGCCGTCGCGGTCGCGGAGCAACGCGCCGCAACCCAGGAGATCTCGCAGAACCTGGCGCAGAGCTCCCGTTCGGTCGAGTCCGTGGCCCGCAACGTCGAGGAGTCGGTCTCGGCCAGCGGCGAGATCAGCAAGGCGATCGCCGACGTCGACGGCCAGACCCGGTCCACGGCCGCAGGGGCGGAGGAGACGTCGACCGCCGGCGCGACGTTGGCGGATCTCGCGCGCGAGTTGCAGGCGACCGTTGGGACCTTCCAGGTCTAGGCACACGACGCCGGCGACTCGCCCGAAGTCCCGACTCCTCGCCGTCCTGGGGCTGCGAGGCCATGACCGCCTCAAGGCGGCGCGGCGCGGTTGACGAAATCGACCCTCACGCAGACCCATGAAGATCCAAGCCACGATCGTGCTCTCGGTTGCCGGTGTCCTTGCCACCATGATGGGGACATCCACTCTGATCGGCATGACGCAGGCCGAGCAGAGGACCCTGGAAGCGGCGGCCGACCGGGCGCTGGCGGTCGTCAAGGCCGCCGAGTCGGCCGGGGCTCACGTCGCGTCGATGCACGAGAGCGGCGCCATCGACATGAAGGTGCTGCTGGCGGGAGCCCGCGAGGAGATGCAGAGATCCAATGGTGACTACCGCAGCACACGAGCCTTCGCAGCCATCCCCGTGATCGCGGCGATCGCCGCGGCGGAAGGCGCGGCTGCCGGCGCCGGAATGGACCTGACCCTCACCTCACGCGACGCACGCAACCCGAAGTACGATCCCACCGAGGATCCGAAGGCCGGGAAGTTCCGCGCGGCGTTGCTCGACGAGCTGACCGCTTCCGCGACGAAGGGCGGCAAGCTCAGCGCGTGGCGCATCGACGAGGAGAACGACGTGATGGTGTACCAGCACGTCATCCGGCTGAGCGAGAATTGCATGGCCTGCCACGGCGACCCGAAGGCGTCGGCCACCGGTGACGGCAAGGACCCCCTTGGCTTCCGGATGGAGAACTGGAAGGTCGGTGAGGTGCACGGCGCCTTCGAGGTTCGGACATCAATGGCGCCGATCCGGGCCGAAGCACGGGCCGAGGTCGCCAGTTCCGCCCTGGTGGGACTCGTCCTCGCCGGCATGGGGCTCGCGACCCTGGTCTGGCTGCTGCGACGTCGGATCATCCGCCCCATCCAGCGCATGGTGAAGGCCTTCGAGGACAACCCCGGGGATCTGCGCATTCGCCACGACGAGCAGCGACGCGACGAGATCGGCGAACTCGGCAAGTGGACCAACGCGTTCCTGGCCCAGATGCAGAGCAGCCTCGAGAAGGTCCAGGAGAAGGCCATCGCCGTAGCGATCTCGTCGGCCGAACTGAAGCTGACCGCCGAGCAGCTCGCGGAGGGAGCCGAGCGCAGCCACTCGCAGACCGCCAGCGTCGCCGCGGCCTCCGAACAGATGGCCGCGAACATGCAATCGGTCCGCAGCTCGAGCGACGCCATGGCGCAGACGTTCCGCACCGTCGCCGCAGCGGTCGAACAGATGACCGCCAGCATCGGCGAGGTCGCCAAGTCGGCGGACAGCGCGGCGACCGTCGCGACCAGCGCCGCGTCGCTGACGCGCTCGAGCAACGACAAGGTCGGGGCGCTCGGGGCCGCGGCCAACGAGATCGGACGCGTGATCGAGACGATCCAGGACATCGCCGAGCAGACCAACCTGCTGGCCCTGAACGCCACCATCGAGGCGGCGCGCGCCGGCGAAGCGGGCAAGGGTTTCTCGGTCGTCGCCAACGAGGTCAAGGACCTGGCGCGGCAGACCGCGGAAGCCACGCAGGACATCCGGCAGCGCATCGAACGCATCCAGGCGTCCACCACCGAATCGGTGCAGGCGATCGCCGCGATCGATCAGGTGATCGCCCAGGTCAGCGAGAGCTCGCGCAGCATCGCCGTCGCCGTCTCCGAGCAGCGCGCTGCGACCCAGGAGATCTCGCAGAACCTGGCCCAGAGCTCGCGCTCGGTCGAGTCCGTGGCCCGCAACGTCGCCGAGTCGGTTTCGGCCAGCGGCGAGATCAGCAAGGCGATCGCCGACGTCGACGGCCAAACCCGGTCCACGGCCGCAGGGGCGGAGGAAGCATCGGCCGCCGGTGCGATGCTGGCGACTCTGGCCCAGGAGCTGCAGTCGACGGTCGGAGCATTCAAGCTCTGACAGGTTCCC
>JAEUHU010000104.1 GCA_016793305.1 Planctomycetota bacterium | reverse complement strand
CGGCCCGACCTGACCGGGACCCTGCCGCGTGATTGCCGCGTGCTCGCCGTGTCGGCGCTGCTGCGCGAGCTGATCCTCGCCACCCTCGAGGTCGGCTACCTGCACGAACGGATCCCCGAGCAGGCCCGCCTCGCCGGCGTGTTGCTCGACCGGGTGCGCGTGACCGACGAAGTGCCGCTGCAGTTGCCGTGGCCCTCCGACCCGCGGGCGCGCCGCGTCGCCGAACGCGCGCAAGCGGACCTCGCCGACGGCACGCCGCTGGCCGGGCTCGCCGACGGCAGCGGTGCGAGCGTGCGCACGCTCGAACGCCTGTTCGTGCGCGACACGCGCATGACCTTCGGCCGCTGGCGCCAGCAGGCGCGCCTGCTGCAGGCGCTGCGGCTGCTGGCGGCCGGCGAGTCCGTGACCTCGGCCGGCCTGTCGGTCGGGTTCGCGAGCACCAGCGCGTTCGTCGCGATGTTCCGCCGCGCGTTGGGCAAGACCCCGGGCCGCTGGTTCCGCGACCCTGGCGAGACGATGGCGCCGTGAAGCGGTGCCGACCCGGTGCTGCCGAAGAAGGTCGGTGACAGCGAGTCGGGCCGATTCTCCGTGGACAGCCCCGTGAAGGCGGAATCCGATAGCATTCTTCCCGGTGCGAATTCGCATCTACCTACCAAGCCCGCGATGATCGACATCAGCAAGGACATCCGCTCATTGACCGACTTCAAGCGCGAGACCACGCGCTACCTCGAGGAGCTGAAGGCCAGCGGTCGGGCCGTCGTCTTGACCGTCAACGGGGAGGCTGAACTCGCGGTGATGAGTGCCGAGACCTTCCAGCGCGTGCTCGAGGCCATGGACACACTCGACGCGATCCGTTGCATCCGAGAAGGCCTCGAGCAGGGCAAGCGCGGCGAGATGCTGCCGGCGGACGAGTTCTTCCGGTCGTTTCGAACGAAACGAGGGCTCGGCACCCCAGAGCCATGATCTTTCGTGTCGCGGTGGTTCCGCGGGCGCAGTTGGACATCGAGCAGATCTACGACTTCATCGCGACGGTGCAGCAATCGCCGCTCGGCGCGCAGCGTTGGCTCGATGGGGTCGAGCGGGCGATCCGCTCCCTGGCGACTTCACCCCGTCGCGGGCGCGCGGTGCGCGAGCAGGCATGGCTCGGTTCGAACCATGAGCTGAGGCAGATCCTGTATCACAAGCACAGGATCCTCTACTCGGTCGAGCAAGACTTGGTCCTGGTGCTGCATGTTCGACGGGGCAGTCGACGGGATCTCGAGAGCGGCGATCTCGAGGGTTGACCAGGACCGGGGCCACGGCAGGCGTGGGTGCCGGGCAAACCGTTCGAGCATGCGCCCCTCGGGGCACGGCCGGTGGCACGGCGACGCCGGTGCCACGTTCGCGCGGAGCTGCGGATGACCGGATCGCATCGGCGATCGAACCCGCGGTCCGCCGAGCGCCGTTCCCATGCTCACCCTCTGCGCAGCCCTGGTGTGTGGTCTCGTCGGCACGTTCGCAGCCGGCTTCGCCTACGTGCGCTCGAACCGGCTCGTGCTCGGCGTCGACACCAGGCCCAGCTACCACCGGCTGTGGGATCCACTGGGGTTCGCGGCCCTCGGCGGGTTGTTCGGCCTAGTCGTAGGGCTCGCCTGCGGCCTCTCGCTGGCCGATGCGAACCCGATCGTGCCGATCGCCGCGTCGGTGGGTGGCACCCTCGGCGGCATCGCCGGCATCGGGGCGGTCGTCACGTGGCAGCGCTATCGGGCCCTGCCGCGCGACCCGGCCCTCGCCGGGCCGCGGCGTTCGCTCGAGTTCGAACTGCGCCTGCCAGCGACGCACGTCGCGAGCGAGCCGCTGCCGCAGCGCGGCGTGATGGGCCACGGCGTCGTGCACGCGACTGAGGCGCTGTGGGCAGCGCCGGTCGCGGGCGCCGATGGCCGGGTCGTCGTGCCGGGGTGGGTCCGCCTGCGGTTCGCCGTCGAGAACCGGCTGCTGGCGATCCTCGACGGCAAGGGCTGCTGGGTGAACTTCGACATCGCGCTGCCGGCCGAGCCGGTCGTGTCCGATGCGTGGACGGATTGGTTCGGGCCGTGCAATCCCGACCCACGGGTCCCGCCGTCGCAGGACTTCCAGCTGCGTGTTCGTGTGCAACAGGCACGCGGTCGCTGAACGTCGGACGTCGGCCCACCGGGGCGTGCCCCGCGAGCAGCAACCTCCGCCGCGGTGTGCGTACCGCTCGGGCGGCTCGGGAACTTCGCATCGTTCGCAAGCTCGGCGTTGACCACCCCGGCGGGCGCGGCCCACTGTGTCGCGTGCGGCAGCTGTTCCCGCACCACCCAGCGCGTCGCCATCCGCCGATCCCGTGACCCTCGTCTACCTCGTCGTCCCGCTGCTGCTGCTCGCCGTGGTCCTCGCCGCCGTGTGGCTCGACCGCTGGAGCGTGCCGGTCATCCTGGTGGCACTCGGCCTCGGCATCGTCTGCGGCAGCGACGTGCTGAATCTCTGGTACTTCTCGGACTTCCACCTCGCCAACGAGGTCGCCAACGTCGCCCTGGTGTTCATCCTGTTCCAGGGTGGGCTCGCGACGAAGCGCGACGACCTGCGCGCGGTCGCGCTGCCGGCCGGCGGGCTCGCCACATGGGGTGTCATGCTGACCGCGGCAGCCCTGTTCGGCGCCCTGCACGGGCTGCTCGGCTGGCCGCTCGAGAAGGCGCTGCTGCTGTCCGTCGTGATCTCCTCGACCGATGCGGCGGCGACGTTCTCGATCCTGCGGCGGCAATCGCTGCCGAAGCAGCTCGGCTCGACGCTCGAGATCGAGAGCGCTGCGAACGACCCGATGGCGATCCTGCTGACGCTGGTGGTCGTGGAGTCGCTCGCGACCGGCGAGAGCAAGGGCTGGCTGGTCGTGCCGCTGCTGCTGTGGAAGTTCGTCGCCGGCCCGGCCTTCGGCTGGGCGATCGGCCGGCTCGCGATCGCCGTGTTCGACCGCCTCAACCCGCAGGATCGTGGCTACTACTACGTGCTGCTGCTGGCGATCGTGCTGTTGAGCTTCGGCGTCACCGAGCTGGCGCACGGCAGTGGCATGCTGGCGGCGTTCACGGCGGGGCTCGTGATGGGCAACCGCCGCTTCATCTACCAGCAGGGCATCCGCAACTTCTCGTCGGCGCTGTCGACGATCGCCAACATCGGCGTGTTCGTGCTGATGGGCGTGCTGGTGTTCCCGAAGCAGTGGGCAGGGCTGTGGCAGGACGGCGTGCTGCTGTTCGTGATGCTGACCTTCGTCGCGCGCCCCGCCGCCGTGTGGCTCGGCACGGTCGGCATGCGGATCGGCTTCCGCGAACGGCACTTCCTCTGCTGGGCCGGCCTGCGTGGTGCGGTGCCGATCGTGCTCGCGACCTACCCGATGGCCGCGAACATCCCGGGTGCGAACGACGTGTTCAACCTGGTGTTCTTCGCCGTGCTGTTGTCGGTGTCGATCCAGGGCTCGACGCTCGGCTGGCTGGCGCAGCGGCTGCGGCTCGCGACGCCGTCGCGGCCGGCGCATCGCTACACGCTCGAACTGGTGACGATGGCGCACAGTGAGCTCGACCTGCTGACCTTCGACATGCCGGATCCGGCCGGGCGGCCGGGGCCGCGCATCCGCGACCTGGTCATGCCGAAGCAGGCGGTGATCACGCTGATCACGCGCGGCAACGAAGTGGTGCCGCCGACCGGCAACACGCGCTTGCACGGTTGGGACCGCGTCACCGTGCTGGCGCGACCGCAGGACGAAGCGGCGGTGCGCGACGCGCTGGTGGGACCGTTCGAGGCGCCGGTCGTGGTGGCCGGAGCGGACGCTGCGTCCGCACCGGCGAAGGCTGCCCCGCCCGACTCTGCGCTCGAAGCCGAACTCGCCAGCTTGCGGGACCACGTGGTGCTGCTCGGCCACGGCCGTGTCGGCACGGTGCTCGCCGGGCTGCTCCGTGCGCGCGGCACGCCGTTCGTCGTGATCGAACAGGACCAGGTCACCGCCACGGCCCTGCGGCAGGCCGGCGTGCTGGCTCTGGCTGGCGAAGCCGCGTCGACCGCACTGCTCGACCGTGCCCGGATCGCCACCGCCAAGCTGCTGCTGGTCACCTCGCCCGACCCGATCGCGGCGCGGGTCGCCGTCGAGTACGCGATCCGCGCCAATCCGGAGATCGAGGCGGTCTGCCGCGTGCACTTCGACGAACAGCGCGAGCTGCTGCACCGCTTCCCGCGCACCCAGTGCGTGCACGGCGAACACGAGCTCGCCTACGCGATGGCGCGGCTGATGCTGAAGCGCTTCGGGCTGTCGGCGATGGAGAGCGAAGCGGTGGTGATCGACGCGCGCCGTGGCCGTCGCGACGGCGGTGCCGACCACACCGGCATCGTCGAGCTGCACGTGCCGGACGGGTCGCCGGTGATCGGCCGCACCCTGGCGACGCTAGGTCTGCCGCGCGGGGCGCTGGTGATCACGATCGCGCGCGACGGCGAGTTCGTGGTGCCGGGCGGTGCCACCGAGATCCGCACCGGCGACGCGCTGCTGCTGCTCGCCAACGCGGACCTGGCGCGCGAGGTCGAACGCATCCTCGCCGGCCGCGGCGACGCGGCGATGGGGGCCTGAGCTTCGTTGCACGGTCCCGGGCTTCCGCCTAGCGTCCGCCGCCCGTTCCCATGCGCGTCGTCGTCGCCGAGAAACCGTCCGTCGCCCGCGACCTCGCCAAGGTCCTGGGCGCCAACCAGCGCCGCGACGGCTACCTGGAGGGCAACGGCTGGCAGGTGACCTGGGCGATCGGGCACCTGGTGCAGCTGAAGACGCCCGACGAGTACGACCCGGCGCTGAAGCGGTGGTCGATGGACCGCCTGCCGTTCGTGCCGAAGCACTTCGAACTGCGGCCGACCGGCGGCGACACGAAGCACCAGCTCGAGGTCGTCGCCGCCCTGTGCAAGCGTGCGGAAGAGCTGGTGTGCGCGACCGACGCCGGGCGCGAGGGCGAACTGATCTTCCGCTACATCCTCGAATGGGCCGGTTGTGCGTCGCGCGGACACAGTCGTCTGTGGCTCAGCTCGCTGACCGAGGAAGCGATCGAGCAGGCGTTCTCGGCCCGCAAGCCGGGCAGCGTCTACGACGCGCTGCGCGACGCGGCGCAGAGCCGGAGCGAGGCCGACTGGATCGTCGGGCTCAACGCGACGCGCGCCTACACGGTCCGCTACGGCGGTGGTTCCGTGCTGTGGAGCGTCGGTCGCGTGCAGACGCCGGTGCTGGCGCTGATCGCGCAGCGCGACGACGAGATTCGGGTGTTCGACCCGCGGCCGTTCTGGGAGCTGCGCACGCGCTACCGCGGGGCGCGGTTCCGCTACGCCGGCGACCGCTTCCGCGACCAGGCACCGGCGCAGGAGCTGCTGGCCAAGGTGCAGGGCCAGCCGCTCGCGATCGAACGGCTCGAGCGGCGCACCGAGGCGCTGCCGCCGCCGCTGCTCTACGACCTGACGCAGTTGCAGCGCGACATGAACCTGCGGCACGGCATGTCCGCGCAGCACACGCTCGAGGTCGCCCAGGAGCTCTACGAGAAGAAGCTGCTGACCTACCCGCGCACCGACAGCCGCCACCTGTCGCTCGACATGGTCGACCCCGTGCGCACGACGCTGGCACAGTTGCGCGCGTGGGACCAGGACAAGCTCGCCGTGCTCGCGAAGTGGATCGCCGGTGCGCCCGACGGCGAACGCGGGCCGAAGGCGAAGAAGAAGCGCGTGTTCGACGACAGCAAGGTCAGCGACCACCATGCGATCGTGCCGACCGGCAAGGTCGAAGCGCTGGCAGGCGAGGCGCAGCAGGTGTTCGACGCGGTGGCGACGCGCTTCGTGCAGGTGTTCCTCGGCGACCGGGTGCAGGACGTCACCACGGCGCACGCGGTGAGCAACGGCGTGCCGTTCCGCGCGCGCGGCGTCGTCGTCACCGATCCGGGTTGGAGCGCGCTCGAGCCAGCAGCGCCGAAGAAGAAGCGCGGCAAGGGCAAGGGCGCCGACGGCAAGGGCGGCGACGACGAAGGCGACGGCGACGACGAGGCGCAGGAACTGCCCGACCTTCGCGAAGGCGAGTCCGGGCCACACGAGCCCGAGCTGCACGAGGGCAAGACCAAGCCGCCGCGACCGTTCACCGAGAACACGCTGCTGGCGGCGATGGAGACCGCCGGCAGGGCGATCGACGACGAGCAGCTGCGCGAGGCGATGCGGCAGCGTGGGCTCGGCACGCCGGCGACCCGCGCGTCGATCCTCGAGACGTTGATCTCGCGGCGCTACGTGCAGCGCGACAAGAAGGCGCTGCGCATCACCGATCTCGGCCGCTACCTGGTGGCGATCATCGCCGATCCGCTGCTGAAGTCGCCGGAGCTGACCGGCGAGTGGGAGTGGAAGCTCGGCGAGATCGAGCGCGGCCGGCTCGGCCGGGACGCGTTCATGCAGGAGATCGAGGCGCGCATCCGGGCGCTGATCGAGAGCGGCCTGTCGCCGCGCAACGAGCACCAGGGCCTGGGCAGTTGCCCACGTTGCCGCGCCGAGGTGGTCGAAGGCCGGGAAGCCTACGGCTGCTCGCGCTGGCGCGAGGACTGCGCGTTTCGGCTGCCGAAGGTGTACCGCGGTGTGGCACTGACGCGGGAGCAGGTGCGCGAGCTGCTGTTCCGCGGTGTGCTGCTGCGGCCGGTGACGATCGACGGCCAGCCGCGCATCGTCTGCCGCACGGCGACCGGCGAGCTGATCGATCTCGAGCCGCCGAGCCGCGACGCGCAGCGCAGCGCACCGCGGGCGGCTTCGCGCGCCCCGCGGGCGGGCCGGCGGCGCAAGGCGGCGGACGGCGAGTAGCGCGTCCGGCGATCGGCTCGGGTCGGACCGGACTCCGCCCCAGCCGTCCTACGGCGAACGACCGAGCGGCGCTGGATCCGGAACGCGCGACAGTGTGACGGTCGGGTGCGCCGTTCGGCGGCCCGGAGGAACCGGCATGCAGACGACGCCCACCATCACCGTCGACGGCAACGAAGCGGTGGCCTCGGTCGCCTATCGCCTCAGTGAGGTCGCCGCGATCTATCCGATCACGCCGTCGTCGACGATGGGCGAGCTCGCCGACGAATGGGCGGCGCACGCGCGGACGAACCTGTTCGGCACCGTGCCGACGATCGTCGAGATGCAGTCGGAGGGTGGGGCGGCGGGCACCGTGCACGGGGCGCTGCAGACGGGGGCGTTGGCGACGACGTTCACCGCGTCGCAGGGCCTGCTGCTGATGATCCCGACCCTCTACAAGGTCGCGGGCGAGCTGTTGCCGTTCGTGATGCACGTGGCGGCACGCACCGTCGCGACGCACGCGCTGTCGATCTTCGGCGACCACGGCGACGTGATGGCGGTGCGGCAGACCGGGGCGGCGATGCTGTGCAGTGCCAGCGTGCAGGAGGCGCAGGATCTCGCCTGCATCGCGCACCTGGCGACGCTGCAGTGCCGGGTGCCGTTCGTGCACTTCTTCGACGGCTTCCGCACCTCGCACGAGGTGCGCAAGATCGTGCCGCTGACCGACGACGACCTGCGGGCGCTGGTCGACGACGAAGCGATCGCCGCGCATCGGCGTCGCGCGTTGACGCCGGATCGGCCGGTGCTGCGCGGCAGCGCCCAGAACCCCGACGTGTTCTTCCAGGCGCGCGAGGCACAGAACCCGTTCCACCGCGATTGCGTGCGGGCGACGGTCGCGGCGATGGAACGGTTCGCCCAGCGCACGGGCCGCCGCTACACGCCGTTCGCCTACCACGGCCATCCGGCCGCCGAACGCGTGGTCGTCGTGATGGGCTCGGGCAGTGCGTGCGTGCGGGCGGTGGTCGACCATCTGGTGGCGCGCGGCGAACGGGTCGGCGTGGTCACCGTGCGGCTGTTCCGACCGTTCGCGGTCGACGCGTTCGTCGGCGTGCTGCCGGACAGCGTGCAGGGGCTCGCCGTGCTCGATCGCACGAAGGAGCCGGGAGCCGTGGCCGAGCCGCTGTGCCTCGACGTGATGGCGGCGCTGCGGCGCGCCGAGCAGGCCGGCACGGCACCGTGGACGAAGTCGCCGCTGGTGGTCGGCGGGCGCTTCGGGCTCGGTGGCAAGGAGTTCACGCCGGCGATGGCGTTGGCGGTGTTCGCAGCGCTGGCCCGGGACGTGCCGCCGCCGGAGTTCACGGTCGGCATCACCGACGACGTGACCGGGCTGTCGCTGCCGTTCGACCGGGACTTCGAGCTGCCGCGCGCGGGCCGCACCGAGGCGGTGTTCTTCGGACTCGGTGCCGACGGCACCGTGGGTGCCAACAAGAGCAGCATCAAGATCCTCGGCGACGCCACGGCGATGCACGCGCAGGGCTTCTTCGTCTACGACAGCAAGAAGTCCGGGGCGATGACCGTCTCGCACCTGCGCTTCGGTGGCGAACCGTTCGATGCGCCGTGGCTGATCGGTCGCGCCGACTTCGTCGCCTGCCACCAGTTCGGCTTCCTCGAGCGCTACGGCGTGCTCGAGCTGGCCGCACCGGGTGCCGTGCTGCTGCTGGCGGCATCGTTCCCGCCCGAACGGCTGTTCGACGAACTGCCGCGCGAGGTGCAGGAACGCATCCTCGAGCTGCGGCTGCGGGTGCACACGATCGACGCCGAGGCGGTGGCGCGCGCGGCAGGCGTCGGCGGCCGCATCAACACGATCATGCAGGTGTGCTTCTTCGCGCTGTCCGGCGTGGTGCCGGTCGACGAGGCGGTGGCGCGCATCAAGGAGTCGATCCAGAAGAGCTACGACAAGAAGGGCGACGAGATCGTGCGGCGCAACTTCGCCGCGGTCGACCAGGCGCTGCAGCACCTGCATGCGGTGCCGCTGCCGTCGGCACCCACCGCGACGCGCCGCCGCCCGCCGACCGTGGCCGCGGCGGCGCCCGAGTTCGTGCAGCGCGTGACCGCGACGATGCTGGCCGGGCATGGCGACCAGCTGCCGTGCAGCGCGTTCCCGCCGGACGGCACCTGGCCGACCGACACCGCGCGCTGGGAGAAGCGCGCCATCGCCACCGCGGTGCCGGTGTGGGACGCGGCGATCTGCATCCAGTGCAACAAATGCACGCTGATGTGCCCGCACGCGGCGATCCGCGCCAAGGTGTGGACGCCGGCGACGACCACGGTCCCGGCCGACTTCCCGGCGGCGCCGTTCCGCGGCAAGGAGTTCGGGGACGCGAACCTGACCATCCAGGTGGCGCCCGACGACTGCACCGGCTGCGGCCTGTGCGTACAGGTCTGCCCGGCGCGCGACAAGGGCAACCCGAGGCACAAGGCGATCGACATGACGCCGGTGCGCGAGGTCCGGGAACGGGAGCGCGCCCGCTACGCGTTCTTCCTCGAGCTGCCCGACGTCGATCGCGCCGCGGTCCAGAAGCTCGACGTGAAGGGCTCGCAGTTGCTGCGGCCGCTGTTCGAGTACTCGGGGGCGTGTGCCGGCTGCGGCGAGACGCCGTACTTGAAGCTGCTGACGCAGCTGTTCGGCGACCGGCTGCTGGTCGCCAACGCGACCGGCTGTTCGTCGATCTACGGCGGCAACCTGCCGACCACGCCGTACGCCAAGGACGCGGCGGGGCGCGGGCCGGCGTGGGCCAACTCGCTGTTCGAGGACAACGCCGAGTTCGGGCTCGGCTTCCGGCTGTCGCTCGACATGCTGGCGCAGCGGGCGCAGAAGCTGGTGCGCGCGCTGGCGCCGCTGCTCGACGCCGACGTGCTGGTCGACGAGTTGCTGGCCGAGCACGACCGCAGCGAAGCGTGGATCGCCGGGCAGAGGCTGCGGGTCGTCGCGCTGCGCCAACGGCTCGCGGCGTTGCCGCAGCGCGAGGCCAAGGAACTCGCCGAGCTCGCCGACCACCTGGTGCCGAAGAGCGTCTGGCTGGTCGGCGGGGACGGCTGGGCGTTCGACATCGGCTTCGGCGGGCTCGACCACGTGCTGTCGATGCACCACGACGTCAACGTGCTGGTGCTCGACACCGAGGTCTACAGCAACACCGGCGGCCAGGCGTCGAAGGCGACGCCGCTCGGGGCGGCAGCGAAGTTCGCCAGTCGCGGCAAGGCGATCGACAAGAAGGACCTCGGCCTGATGGCGCTGAACTACGGCCACGTCTACGTGGCGAGCGTCGCCATCGGCGCCCAGGACGCGCACACGGTGCGGGTGCTGCGCGAGGCCGAGGCGCATCCGGGGCCGTCGCTGGTGATCGCCTACTCACCGTGCATCGCGCACGGCTTCGACCTCGTGTTCGGCGCCGACCAGCAGAAGCGCGCCGTGCAGAGCGGCGTCTGGCCGCTGTTCCGCTACGACCCGCGCGTGGCCCCCGGCGAGCCGCCGTTGGTCGTCGACACCGTCGGCGGCACCGTGCCGGTGGCCGAGTACATGCGCAACGAAGCGCGCTTCCGCATGGTCGAACGCATCGACCCGGCGGCGT
>JAEUHU010000035.1 GCA_016793305.1 Planctomycetota bacterium | reverse complement strand
CGTCCTGCACCTGCACCCGCAGCGTGCCGCCGACCGGCACCGTCAGGTGGATCGGGTCTCCCGCGAGCAGCATCGCGTAGGTCACGAGGCACTCGTGCTCCGGCAGGGCGAAGCCGTCCGGCGCGATCGCGATCGCCTGCTCCGCGAACCGCGGGGCCGCTGGCCAGAACGACAGCTGGGCGTGCGGAAAGACCGTCACCCCGTCCGCATCGGTCGGAGCGAGGCGCACCCGCTTCGGCGCCCAGTCCTGCTGCTTCGCCCAGGTCGCCACCAGCGACAGATCGGCCACCGGTCGCCCGTCGGCATCGTGCACGATCACCGTCGCGGTCAGATCGCGCTGCAGTTCGATCCGCTGCTCGAACCGGCTCTGCACGCGCAGGTCGTCGCAGCGCAGCAGGCCGAAGTACTCGCCGAAGCGCACGCACACCTGCGAGCCGTAGCGCACGGTCACCGTGGCGCGGCCATCCGGATCGGTCGTGGTCGAGCGCCCGTGCGCACGGAGGAACCGTTCCACGTCGTCGCGCCGTTCCCGAGGGATCGACTGCTCGCTGTAGCGGACCTCGGCGCCGGCGGCCGCGCGCCCGTCGTTCGCGAACACGCAGGCGATGCGCAGGGAGTAGCGCGCCTGGAACTCGTTGCCACCACCGTCGTCGTCGACCGTCTGCGCGACGCGCTCGGGCTCGGCAACGTCCGGTCGGGCAGCGGCGGACTCGCTCGACGTGGCGGCAGCGGCTGGCTCGGTCGAGCTTGGCTGCGGCGGCAACGGGGCCGCAGCCCCGATCGTCCACCAGGCGGTCGCTGCCACGAGCAGCAGCACGGCTCCCGCCAGCATCACCGCACGCGTCCGCAGCGTCATCGCCGCAGTCTATCGACTCCCGACCCGTGCGATCGCGTCGACTCAGCCGAGCGGCTCCAGACGCAACCCGCTGATCCCAATCAGCGCCCCATCAGCACCCAACCACCCCAATCCCGAAAGAGCGTCGCTTGCCCATCGACACCGCTACGAAGCTGCATGCGCGCTTCCCAGAAGGCCTGCTCTGGGGCCATGCCTCGCACCCACAGCAGGTAGTAGAAGGTGGTCATCAGGCGCATGGTCGCTTGGTCCCCCACGGGCCACAGCGAACTGATCACGTAGCGAGCACCAGCGGCCGCCACGGCCGAGCGCAGGGAAGCGAACCCCTGGCCGGCGCGCCGCACCCCGAGCGACGTCGAGCACGCCGACAGCACGGCCACTTCACAGCGGCTGAGGTCCAAGGCTGCGAGCTCTTCGCCGGTGAGGCGTCCGGGGTGCGGCCCAGTTCCCGCATGTCCGTCGTTGGCCCCCGACAGCGCCAGGCCACACAACACCAACGGGGAGATCTCGGCGACTGCCAAGCCGCCAATGGGCCCGAGTGGACTCGATGCCACAGGCGCCGGCTCGCTCGGCAGATCGAAGTACCCGTGCGTCGCGAAGTGCAGGAACCGGGCACCGCCAACTCGCTGCTTGAGCTCAGCCTTGGTCGCGGCCCCTTCCCGGAGAACGAACGCCCCGACACCATCGTGGTGCTTGCGAAAGAGCGCATCGATCGCCGTCACCTCGGCGTCCGACTGGGGCAACGGCATCTGCGGCGGCGGCACGACGGCGCGCGCGTCCCGAGCCCCCGGCTTCTCGAGGTCGTAGTCGATGCCACCGATGGCCAAGAGGCCACCACCGGTCGTCACCGGCAACGGCTGGGCAAGGTCGTGCAGGGAAGTCAGGCGCACGATGCGCAAGCGATCGCCCACCAAACCACCGCCCGGCAGCGGCAGCGCATCCATGGACACCAACTCCAATACGTCGTCACAAGTGACGATCCACTGTCCGACGTCGGCGATGGCCTCGGTGATCGGCGCCAGGACGACGCGCTGCAACTCGACCGCCGGATCCGCGATGGCGGCCTCCGGGTCGCGACCTCGGGCGCTGCCGCCTCCGTGCAGCGCGCGAAAGCGTGCCACAAGGTCGACGACGAGATCCTCGCTGGCGAGGTCGAGCACGGTCACTTCGCCGGAGTTCCGCAGCACCAGGGCGCCGAGTCGGCGAAGTCGCTGCAGCCGGTGCGATCCCGTGGCGGCAGCCAAATAGCGGGTGAAGCCGAAGAAGCACACGGCCGCCGTCTTCGGAGGCAGCAGCGCAGCCAACTGCCGGTGGTCCTCGACCAGCAGCTTCGCCGCTGTCGCTTGGGATCCTTCCAGCAGATCGTGCTCCAGTCGATCCTGTTCGGCCAACAGGCTCGCGCGCCGAGCGCCGGCACCCGGCGCATCCTCCGTGGCGCCGGATGCCACGAGGGCTGCGGCGATCTGCTGCAGGCGATCGAACTTGCCCCGATTGGCGTCGGTGAGGTTGCGACGCACGTGGCTGCGGCAACGCACATCGATGCCATGGATCGCCGACTGCAACCACAGCAGATCACCGGCCAGATCGGGCATCGCCGGCAAGTTCCCGCAGCCGAGCGCGAGGGATGCCATGGCATCCACACACCGGCGCGACTCGGCGGCGAGGCCGAGCATGGTCCGCGGCACGAGCAGGCCCTCCTGCAATCGCCTTTTCGACGAGGCGAAGTACGCCCCGATGTTCTCGACCGCCGCATTCGAGTCGCCCGTGGCGGCCGCAACGTAGACGAGGGCAGGCTGCACCTCGTCTTGGAGCAGCGGATGGACGGCAGCGAGAGCGCGCAGGTTGCTCGTGTGCAACTTCGTTGCGTCGCCTTCACCAGCGTCGGCAGCTGCAAGGGCGAGGACCATTTCCTTCGTCAGCCGAGCATAGACGTCAAGGCTCGCTGTCTTTCCATCCATACCAACAGCAGACAGTGCCTTCCGCGCCGCTGCCGGATCGCCGAGCTCCCAATGACAGAGGGCCAGGTGGGTCTGAATCGTGGCCAGTTGCTGAGGGTCGCCACCGAACTCGAGCGACTCGTCGACGAGTGCCTGGCACACCTCGGCTGCGCTTCGGTAGTCCCCACGCAAGTAGTACACCTGCGCGAGCAGGTTGCGGCATCCCTCCAATGCACTTCGGTGGATCGGCTCGCTCGCCTCCGACAACAGTGGGCGCAGCGCGAGTTCGGCCCCAAGCAGGTCGCCGGAGTTCAGGCGCCAAGCGGCCAACATCTCCACGGTCTGTGCCAATCTGCGAATCAAGTCGGCCCAGTCCCACTTGTTCAAGCCGCTCTCGAGCCTTCCCTTGCCTACCACTGCTGCCAACCGGGTGGCCAGGTCCTCCAGGCGGCGCAAGGCGATTTGGGCCTCGCCGAGATCGAACTCACACGCGGCCAGCAAGTACCGCACGAGCCACCATTGGTAGCCCACCGTATCACTGTCGCTGCTACGCCCAAGCAACTGGGTGAACAAACCGCGTGCCAGGACGATCCTGTCGCTGCTGTACAGCATTCGACCAAGCTCGGTCGCCGCCGAGTCCCATGCAGCTCGCACCGCGGGCTCCGGGTCTGGCACCGCCTGCTCCGAGATCTCCTCCTCCAGAATGCTGACGGCGCCTGCGACATCCCCGGCGGCCTCCGCGGCCAATGCCAGGTCCTCCGCAAGCGACAATCGCCTTTCCAGCGGACAGGCTTGCCCCACCTGCTGCTTCCAACGGCGAAAGAACTCGATGGCGTGATCCGATTGACCGGAGAATGCCATGCCGCGTGCACAAGTCGCCATTGCATCCAGTTCTCGAGCCCATGGGGCCCACGCATCGATCCTGGCCAAGTCTGCCGCCAGATGCTCGCACGCTGTTGCAATCTCCGGTTTCAGATCGGGGTGTCGCATGAGCACCTTCCCACCGAAGAAATCAAAGTGCCTGAGAAGATCCTTGAGCAAGGCAACACGCCGCGTGAAAGGCTCCTGAGCCAGACCACTGGGCCCAATGGCAAGCGCGCGGATACGCAGCAGCGGGAGTCGGACCCAGAAGACATCCTCCCCCCCTCCTTCGAGAAGAGCCTTGAGAAGGCTGTCCAACATCGCACCTACTTCTGGCCTGGCAATGTCGGCATCTCCTAGACCCTGGCACAGCTGAACCACTCGGGCGAGGTCGGCATGCACCGCTCTGGGCGACTCCTCAATGTCCCCTTCGCCTTTCGCCCAATCGGAGTCGAGGAGCCTGCGGCCAGTCGCCGCGATTTCGTCGAGCACGGGGGATTGCCCGAGGAGCAGCCCCACGGGCAACAACAGGACCCCGGCGAACCTTCGCAACATACCCACAAGATATACAGATCAGTCGACGTTCCACCTCGGCACGTTCCACCAACCGCCAGAAGCAGGCGACCACCCGTCGCAGGGCGTGATCGACTACAGCGCGACGAGCTGCAGCAGTGCATCGACCGATGAGCGTTCCAGCGCCGAGCCTCCAACCTCAGCCGAGCGTCTTCAGCGCGTCCTGCACCAGCTTGCCGTCGGCGAGGCCCTTGTACTTCGCCATCCACTCCTTCATGAAGCGGCCGGTGTCCTTGCCACCCTGGTAGCCGATCGCCGCGGCGACCTCCTTGACCTTCTGGGCGACCTCGTCGGCCGACATCTGCTTCGGCAGGTAGGCGGCGATCACGTCGATCTCGAACTGTTCCTTCTGGGCGACGTCGGCGCGGCCGGCGGCCTTCGCCTGCGCCACCGAGTCGGAACGCGTCTTGATCGCCTTCTGCAGCACGGCGGCTTCCTCGTCGTCGGGCAGGTTGTCGACCTTGGCGTCGATCGCCTTCTTCTTCAGCTCGCTGATCAGCATGCGGATGACCTCGAGGCGCGGCTTGTCGCCGCCCTTCATGGCCGTCTTCATGTCCGCGGTGAGCTTCTCGAGATAGTTGGCCATGGTCACTTCGTCTCCGTTGCGGGGATCTCGGTCGTCTCCGGCTCCTCGCGCGGGATGCGCGCGACGCCGACCAGCCGGTCGCCGTCGTTGAGCGCGATGCAGCGCACGCCCTGCGTGTTGCGGCCGACGACGCTGATGCCGTCGACCTTGGTGCGGACGATCTGGCCGTCCTTGGTGATCAGCATCACCTCGTCGTCGTCGCCGACCGCGAGCACGTTGACGACCTTGCCGTTCCGGTCGCTGGTCTTGATGTCGATGATGCCCTTGCCGCCGCGCGACTGCAGGCGGTACTCCTCGACCGGCGTGCGCTTGCCGTAGCCGTTCTCGCAGACGGTGAGCAGCGTGCCGGTGCCGTCGGTGACGACCATGTCGCACACCGCGTCGCCGTCCTCGAGGCGGATGCCCCACACGCCCACCGCGCTGCGGCCCATGGCGCGCGCGTCCGCCTCCTCGAAGCGGATCGACATGCCGTCGCGCGTCGCCAGCACGATGGACTGGCCGGCGCGGCACAGGTTGGCCCCGACCAGGCTGTCGCCCTCCTCGAGGCCGACCGCGATGATGCCGCCGGCACGCGGCCGGCTGTACTGCTCGAGCGCGGTCTTCTTGATCAGGCCCTTCTTCGTCGCGGTGACCAGGAAGCGGTCGTCGAACGTCTCGACGCGCAGGATCGCGGTGATCTTCTCGCCCTCCTGCGTCTCGACCACGTTGGCCAGCGCCCGGCCCTTCGCGGTGCGGCCGTAGCTCGGCAGCTCGTAGACCTTCTTCCAGTAGCAGCGGCCACGATCGGTGAAGAACAGCAGGAAGTCGTGCGTACTGGCGACGAACAGGTTCCAGAGGAAGTCGCCCTCCTTGGTCTCGGCGCCGCTGACACCCTTGCCGCCGCGCCCCTGGGTCCGGTACTGGTCGAGCGCCGTGCGCTTGATGTAGCCCTGGTGCGTGACGGTGACGACCATCATCTCCTCGGGGATGAGGTCCTCGGCGACGAAGTTGCCGACCTCCTCGTCGCTGATCGTCGTGCGGCGCTCGTCGCCGTACTGCTCGACCATCTCGGCGAGGTCCTGCTTGATCATGCCGATCAGCACCGTGCGGTCGGCGAGGATGCGCTTGTAGCCGGCGATCTCCTCGACCACGCTGCGGTGCTCGTCCTCGAGCTTCTCGATCTCGAGGCCGGTCAGGCGCGCGAGCCGCATGTCGAGGATCGCGCGGGCCTGCAGGTCCGACAGCGAGAAGCGCGTCATCAGGCGCTGGCGCGCGTCGTCGGTGTTGGCCGAACGGCGGATGATCTCGACGACCTCGTCGATGTTCTGCACGGCGATGCGCAGACCGTCGAGGATGTGCAGCCGTTCCTCCGCCTTGCGCAACAGGAAGCGCGTGCGCCGCTTGATCACCTCGATGCGGTGGTCGCGGTAGCACTCGAGCATCTGCTTGAAGCCGAGCGTGCGCGGCCGCGCGTCCAGGATCGCGAGGTTGATGATCGAGAACGTGCTCTGCAGCGGCGACAGCTTGTAGAGCTGGTTCAGCGTCACCGTCTCGTCCTCGACGCCCTTCTTGAGCTCGACGACGAGGCGCAGGCCGACGCGGTCGTTGCTCTCGTCGTTGGCGTCGGCGATCGAGTCGATCTGGTCGGTCTTCACCAGGTGGTCGATGCGCTCCAGGATCGTCGTCGTCTTGATCTGGAACGGCACCTCGGTGAACACCAGCAGCTTGCGGCCCTTCTTCTCCTCGACGTGGCACTTGGCGCGCACCACCACGTTGCCGCGGCCGCTGGCGTAGGCGTTGCGGATGCCGCCGCGGCCCATGATCGTGCCGCCGGTCGGGAAGTCGGGACCCGGCACGACCTCGAGCAGTTCGTCGAGCGTGACCTCGGGGTTGTCGAGCAGCTTGACGATCGCCTTCGCCACCTCGCGCAGGTTGTGCGGCGGCAGGCTCGCCGCCATGCCGACCGCGATGCCCGTCGAACCGTTGCAGATCAGGTTCGGGAAGCGTGCCGGCAGGACCGACGGCTGCATCAGGCGGCCGTCGTAGTTCGGGACCATGTCGACGGTTTCCTTGTCGAGGTCCTCGAGCAGGTGCATGGCCGGTGCGGCCATGCGCGCCTCGGTGTATCGCATCGCCGCGGGCGGGCTGCCGTCGATGGCGCCGAAGTTGCCCTGGCTGTCGACCAGCGGGTAGCGGGTCGAGAACGGCTGGGCGAGGCCGACCAGCGTCGGGTAGACCACCGACTCGCCGTGCGGGTGGTAGTCGCCCGACGTCGTGCCGCAGATCTTGGCGCACTTCATGTGCTTGCGCCGCGGCCCGAGGTTGAGGTCGTTCATCGCCACCAGCACGCGGCGCTGGCTCGGCTTCAGGCCGTCGCGCGCGTCGGGCAGAGCGCGACTCAGGATCACGCTCATCGAGTAGTTCAGGTAGCTCTCGCGCATCTCCTGCTCGAGCAGGAGATCGGTGATGCGGCCGCCTTGGGGCGGGGTCGGATCGGTCATGAGCGCAGGTCGGGTCGGTGGAGGCGGACGGCGAAACCTTCATTCTTCCGGAGCGCCGGGAACGCTTCAACATCGGGCCCGACCCGCTAGCATCGTTCGTCCGACGCCCGCCGGGACGGCGGTCGCCGAACCCACCCCACCCACCCCCCGACACCGACCAGCACTGCCACCCCGGAGCCCTACCTTGTTCGACAAGAGCGTCATCCTCCTCGTCGTCTCCCGCGAGATCCTCGAAGGGTCCGTCGTCGACCGCAACGCGGCGTTCATCGCCAACCGGATCGACGACATCGGCTACCGGGTGCGCACCATCCAGGTGGTCGACCGGGTCGAGTCGGAGGTGACGGCGGCGATCCGTTGGGCGCTCGAACAGAAGCCGACCTTCGTGCTGATGACCGGCGGCATGGGCCCCAACTGGGACGACAGCTCGCGCGGCTGCCTCGCCAAGGCGGTCGGGGTGCCGCTGCTCGAGGACAAGAAGGCGCTGGAGTTCGTGCAGAACGCCTACCGCCGCCTGCACGCGAAGGAGGTCGTCGACGACCCCGAGCTCAACGACGCGCGCCGCGGCATGGCCAACGTGCCGACCGGCTCGGTCGTCTACGAGAACACCGTCGGCACCGCGCCCGCCGTGCAGCTCACGGTCGGCGGCACCACGGTGTTCCTGCTGCCGGGAGTGCCCGCCGAGATGCAGCGCTTCTTCACCCAGCACGTGATGCCGGTGATGAGCGCCGCCGGGCCGGACACCGTGCGCGGCGAGCGCCAGGTCGACTACCACGGCCACGACGAATCGTCGATCAACAAGGCGCTGGCCGAGCTGTCGAAGGCGCACCCGCTGGTCAGCCTGCGCACGCGTGTGCAGGGCACCGACCTGGCGCGCACGATCCGGCTGATCCTGGTCGCCGAGCACGAGGACGCGGTGAGGCTGAACGAGCTGCTCGACAAGGCCGAACAGGACCTGCGCGACCGCCTCGGCCTCGAGTTGCGCGCGCGGCCGACCGACGCCAGCGTGCTCGGCGATTGATCGTCGACCGGGCCGCCGGGTGCCCCGCAGCCCCGGACTGCGCTTCCGCATGAAGCCGTTCGCCGACCGCCTGCTGCCGTGGTTCGACCGGCACCGCCGCGACCTGCCGTGGCGGCGCACCAGCGATCCGTGGGCGATCTGGGTCAGCGAGGTGATGCTGCAGCAGACGCGCGTCGAAGCGGTGCGCGAGCCGTTCGTGCGCTTCCTCGAGCGCTTCCCGACGCCGGCGACGTTCGCGAGGGCCAGCGACGACGAACTGCTGACCGCGTGGCGCGGGCTCGGCTACTACCGCCGCGCCCGGCTGCTGCGAGACGGCGCGCGCGCGGTGGTCGAAGCCCACGGCGGGGCCGTTCCGGCCGACCCCGACACACTCGGCGAGCTGCCCGGCATCGGCGCCTACACGCGCGGGGCCGTGGCGTCGATCGCGTTCGGGCACGCCGAGCCGGCGATCGACGGCAACGTCGAACGCGTCACCGCGCGCCACCTCGGGCTGACCGACGACGTCGGCACGGCGCCGGCGCGGCGCAGGATCCGCAGCACGGTGACCGGCTGGCTCGAAAGCACCCGCCCCGGCGACTTCAACCAGGCGCTGATGGAGCTCGGCGCCGTCGTCTGCACGCCGACCTCGCCGTCCTGCGAACGGTGCCCGGTCGCCCAGGACTGCGCGGCGAAGCGGCTCGGCCTCGCCGACCAGCTGCCGAACAGGAAGCCGCCGCGCGCGGCCGTCGAGGTCACGGCCCGCGCCGCGCTGGTGTTCGCAGAGGGGCAGGTGCTCGGCCACCGGGTGCCGGCCGGCGAGCCGAACGCCGGCCAGGTCGACCTGCCGGGCGGCGGGCCGCTGCAGAGCCTGGACGAAGCGGACCTGGCGCAGGTCGTGCACCAGCGCTTCGCCGCCCGACTGCGGATCGGTGCCGTGGTGGCCAGTGCGCGGCACGCGATCACCCACCACCGCATCACCATGCACGCGCACAGCGCCGCTCCCGCCACCACGGCCCGCGCGATCGGCCGGCTCGGCTGGTTCCCGCTCGACGCCGCGACGCCGTGGACCACGCTGGCGCGCAAGCTGTTCGCCCGGGCGATCGGCGCCGACGGCACGCTGCGCGCGTGACCTCGCCGGGCCGTTCGTTATGGTTCCCGCCCTTCCCGATCGCAGAGCCACGAGGAACGAGCCATGAGTCTGATGTCCGGCAAGCAAGTCGTCATCTTCGGAGTCGCCAACAAGCGCTCCATCGCCTGGGGCATCGCCCAGGCGCTGCACCGCGAAGGCGCCCGGCTGGCCCTGACCTACCAGAACGA
>JAEUHU010000031.1 GCA_016793305.1 Planctomycetota bacterium | reverse complement strand
GCGTCCGCGGCGTTGCTGATCAGCTCGCGCAGGAACACCTCGCGGTGCGAGTAGAGGGAGTTGACGACGAGGGAGAGGACTTCGTTGACCTCGGCTTGGAAAACGTGCTTCTCGACGGTCGTGGTCATGCTGGCGGTTCGCTTTGGAGAATTGGGGGGAGCCAGGATTGCGACCGCCCTGCCGAGGTTCAAGGGGCGTGGTGGGGCGGTGGCCGGGAACGGCCGTGCCCACGCCCGGGGCCGGCGGCTAGGCTCTGCACCACGATGCCGGTCGCCCTCCGTCCGATCCGTTCCGCCGCCTTCGTCCCGGCCGCCCTGCTGGTGGCGGTGGCCGCCGCCCAGGACCCGAAGCCCGGCGAAGCCAGCTTCGTCGCGCACCGCCAGGCGATCGGGGACACCGGTGTCGGCTTCGACCTGGTGCCGATCCCCGGGGGCACGTTCTCGATGGGCAGTCCGGCCGACGAGAAGGGGCGCGACGACGACGAAGGGCCGCAGGTCGAGGTGCGCGTCGAGCCGTTCTGGATGGGGCGCTGCGAGGTGACCTGGGCCGAGTACGACCTGTGGAACACCGACGAGCAGCGGCCGCAGAGCAAGAAGCCCGACGGGGTTGCCAGGCCGACGCCGCCCTACATGGACATGACGTTCACGATGGGGCGCGACGGCTACCCGGCGATCTGCATGTCGCACACAGCGGCGCGGCAGTACTGCAAGTGGCTGTCGGAACGCACCGGCCAGTTCTACCGGCTGCCGACCGAGGCCGAATGGGAGTACGCCTGCCGGGCCGGGGCGAAGACCGCGTTCGCCTGCGGACCGGACGCGGCGCAGCTCGGCGAGTTCGCGTGGTTCGTCGGCAACAGCGCGCGCGAACTCGAACCCGGCGCCGCACCGGTGATGGCCTACCACAAGGTCGGCGAGAAGCGGCCGAACGCGTGGGGCCTGTGCGACATGCACGGCAACGTCGCCGAGTGGGTCGCCGACCACTACCTCGCCGACGCCTACGCCGAAGCCCACGGCAAGGCGCCACGAACGGCGCCGTTCTTCGCCCCGCCGCGCGACGAACGCGGCCGGCCGGTGCGCTTCCCGCACGTCGCGCGCGGCGGCAGCTGGCGCGATCCCGCCGAGCGGCTGCGTTGCGCCGAGCGCCTCGCCAGCGAACCGGCGTGGAACCAGCGGGATCCGCAGATCCCGAAGAGCTGGTGGTACCTGACCGACGGCCAGCACATCGGCTTCCGCGTGGTGCGCCCGCTGCGCGCACCGAGCGCGGATGAGCGCGCACGCTTCGAAGCGCTGTGACCGTCGCCCCACGCGCACCCGGCTGCCGCACCTCCGTCTCCTGCCTCGTTCTCCCCGACCTCCGACGAACCATGGCCTCGACCCGCCGATCGTTCCTCTACACCGCCGCTGCGGCGGCCACCGCCCAGAGTCTCGCCCGAGCCCGCGACCTGGGCCGCTTCGCCGGCCAGGGTCAGGACGGCGACGAACTGCGCGTCGGCCTGATCGGCTGCGGCGGCCGCGGCAGCGGGGCCATCGCCCAGGCGCTCAGCACGAAGGGGCCGACGCGGCTGTGGGCGATCGCCGACATGTTCGCGGATCGGCTCGAAGGGTGCCTGCAGAACCTCGCCGAGAGCGACGAGCTGAAGCGCCGCACCGACGTGCCGAAGGAACGGCGCTTCGTCGGCCCCGACGCCTACCAGGGCGTGCTCGGCTCGGGCTGCGACGTGGTGGTGATCGCGACGCCGCCGCATTTCCGGCCGGCCCACTTCGAGGCCGCGATCGCCGCCAAGAAGCACGTGTTCTTCGAGAAGCCGGTCGCGGTCGACTCGCCCGGCGTGCGCCGCGTGCTCGCCGCCCACGAGCTGTCGCAGAAGCTCGGCCTCGCCGTGTGCAGCGGCCTGCAGCGCCACCACCAGGTGCCGTACCTCGAGGCGATGCAGCGCATCCACCGCGGCGATCTCGGCCGCATCCTGTTCGCCCGTTGCAGCTGGAACCAGGGCGGCCTGTGGCACGCCGAGCGCCAGCCCGAGTGGAGCGACATGGAGTGGCAGCTGCGCAACTGGCTCTACTTCACGTGGCTGTCGGGCGACCACATCGTCGAGCAGCACGTGCACAACCTCGACGTCGTCAACTGGGCGCTGCAGGACCATCCGGCGCGCTGTCGCGGCATGGGCGGCCGGCAGGTGCGCACCGACCCGAAGTACGGCCACATCTTCGACCACCACGCGGTGCAGTACCAGTACAAGAGCGGCGCCTACTGCTTCTCGGAGTGCCGGCAGATCGACGGCTGCGCCAACGACGTCAGTGAACACGTCTACGGCAGCGACGGCGAAGCGCACCTCGGCAACGGCTTCCGCATCACCGGCGAGAACGCGTGGACGTTCGAGGGCCGGCACAACGATCCGTACCAGACCGAGCACGACGACCTGTTTGCGGCGATCCGCGCCGGCAAGCCGTTCCAGGAAGGCCGCATGGTCGCCGAGAGCACGCTGACTGCGATCATGGGACGCATGGCGAGCTACTCGGGCCGCGAGATCACCTGGGAACAGGCGCTCGTCGACGACCGGCGCTGGGGCCCGGAGACCTACGAGTTCGGCCCGCTGCCGGTCGACCCCGTGCCGATGCCGGGCCAGCGCGGCGGCTGAGGAACGTCAGCCGGCCGGGCAGAGCTCGCGCACCTTGTACAGCAGCTCCTGTGCGGTGAACGGCTTCAGCAGCACGTCGCGCCCGTGCTGGTCGCGCGGTCGGCCGGAGCCGTCGAGCCGCACCACCGCTGGCTGCTTGCCCGCGCCGAAGTGGCGGCCGAGCCAGCCGGACACGGCGTCGACGTCCTGCGCCTCGGCGAGCACCAGGTCGATCGGACTGGCGACGGCCTGCGCGAGGGCGGGTTCGTCGTGCGCCGAAGCCGCGACGACCACCTGGTAGCCGGCCTGGACCAGCATCTGCGCGACGGTGTTGCGCAGCAGCGGCTCCGCTTCGACCAAGAGGATCGTGTGGCCGGTGGCCGCGGCAGGACTCAACACCTGAGGCGCCGCTGCGGGCTGCGGGCACAACGGCAGGGTGACGCGGAACTCGCTGCCCTTCGCGAGGCCGGTCGTGATCGTGATGTCGCCGCCGAACTGGCGCACGATCGCCAGCGACGTCGACAGCCCGAGCCCGGTGCCGATGCCGGTCGGCTTGGTGGTGAAGAACGGCTCGAACAGCCGGCCGCGCACTTCGGGCGCCAGGCCCGTGCCGTGGTCGCGCACGCGCACCTCGGCCATGCCGGCGGTTGCTGCCGGACCGACGTGCACCTCGACCCGGCCACCTTCGGGCATCGCGTCGCGCGCGTTCAGCAGCAGGTTCATCAGCACCTGTTCGATCTGCAGGCGGTCGATGTGCACCCGACCGAGGTCCTTCGCCACGTCCAGCTCGATCACGACCCCGCGCCCGAGCACCGGGGCCGCCATGGCGAGGAACGAGCGGACCACGTAGCCGAGGTCGAGCGCTTGCGGGCCGACCGACTGGCGGCGCGCGAACGACAGCAGCTGCTGGGTCAACGTCGCGGCGCGGCGCGCGGCGCTGGTGACCTCGCGGACCAGCGCGTAGGCCGGCTTGCCCGGGTCGATCAGGGTCAGCGCCAGGTCGGCGTTGCCGAGCACCACGGTCAGCAGGTTGTTGAAGTCGTGCGCGATGCCGCCGGTCAGCAGGCCGATCGACTCGACGCGCTGCAGGTGGCGCAGCTCGGCCTCGCGCTGGCGAACGGCGGCCTCGGCCGCGGCGCGTTCGGCGCGCAGGCGGTGGCGTTCCTGGGCCGAGCGCAGCGCCGCGCTCAGGCGCACCAGGCGGTCCTTCAGCAGGTAGTCGTCGGCGCCGATGCGCAGCATCGCCAGCAGTTGCTCCTCGGTCGTGCTGCCGGAGACGATCACCATCGGCACGTCGGGCAGGCGCTGGCGCAGCTCGCCGATCGCGGTCACGGCATTGCCGTCGGGCAGGCGGTAGTCGGCGACCACGGCGTCGAACCCCTGGCCTTGCAGGCCATGCAGCTCGGCCTGGGAGCGTACCACCGTCGCGTGCACCTCGAACCCGTCCTTCTTCAGTGCGCGCAGGATCAGTTCTTCGTCCCGAGGATTGTCCTCGAGCAGCAACAGACGCAGGCTCATGGCTGGCCTCCTGGTCCGGTCGCCCGCGCTTCGGTCGGCGCCTTGTTCAGCAGCATCCAGTACATGCCGATCTGCCGCACCGCCTCGGAGAACGCGGCGAACTCGACCGGCTTGCGCACGAAGCTGTTGACGCCCTGCCGGTAGCACGCGTCGATCTCGGGCTGGTCGTCGGTCGAGGTCAGCACCACGACCGGCACGCCGCGCGTGCGCGGATCCTGCCGCATCGCCGTCAGCACCTCGAGGCCGGTGCGCTTGGGCAACTTCAGGTCGAGCATCACGAGGCGCGGCGGTGGGCCGGCCTGCTTGCCGAGCAGCAGTTCGAGCGCTTCGGCGCCGTCGCGCGCGACCTGGATCGTGTTGGCGATCCGGTGGCGCTGCAGCGTGCGCATCGTCAGCTCGAGGTCTCTCGGATCGTCCTCGACCAGCAGGATGTCGAACGGCGTCATGCGATCTCCTCGGTGGCCCTCGTCGAAGCCGGCAAGTGGACCCGGAACGTCGCCCCGGCGCCAGGGCTCGCCGTGGCCGTGATGCGGCCGCCGTGGCGGGCGACGATGCGCTGGCACAGGGCGAGGCCGATGCCGGTGCCCTCGAATTCGTCGCTGCGGTGCAGCCGCTGGAACGGCGCGAACAGCTTGTCGGCGTAGGCCGGGTCGAAGCCGACGCCGTTGTCGGCGACGGTCAGCGAACATTCGCCCGGGTCGTTCGCGCGGGTCACCGTGACGCGCGGGCCTGCCGAGCCACGCGAGAACTTGACCGCGTTGCCGAGCAGGTTGCGAACCACTTCGCGCAGCAGCACCGGGTCGGCCTGCACCGTGCCGAGTGGTCCGACGTCGAATTGGGTCGCCGCGGCGTCGCCGTGCGCCCGCAGCTCGGCGACCGTTTCGGCGACCAGCGCGTCGAGGTCCACGAGTGCAGGCGCCAATGCCTGGCGGCCGGTGCGCGACAGGCGCAGCAGGGCGTCGATCAGTCGGCCGAGATCGGCGCAGCTCGAACGGATGATGCCGAGCAGCCGGTGCGCGTCCGCGTCGAGTCGCTCGCCGTGGTCCTCGGCGAGCATGCCGGCGAAGCCGTCGATGGCGCGCAACGGCGCCCGCAGGTCGTGCGAAACCGAGTAGTTGAACGCCTCCATCTCGCGGTTCGCTTCGGCCAGTTCGCGCGTGCGCTCGGTGACCCGGCGCTCGAGCAGTGCGTTCGCCTCGGCCAGTTGGTGGGTGCGTTCGACGACGAGCTGCTCGATGCGCGACCGCGTGCGCTTGCCATGGCCGAACGCCCAGCAGATCGCCAACGTCAGCAGCATGCCGGTGCTCCAGATGCCGATCGCGTACGGATGGCCACCGTGCACGACTCCGCCCGGGGCGGTCGCCAGCAGCTGCACGGCGAGGTCGTCGAGGCGCAGGTCCAGCCGTTCGCCGGTGGCGGCCGCCTGCGGCCATGCGCTGCGTGATGCAGGAGGCGGCAGGCCTACGACGCCGATCCAGACGGCCGGCTCGGTGGCGCCCTCCGGCAGCAGCGCCAGGTCGATCGGCGCGCTCGGCCGCTTGCGCACTGCTCGTTCCAGTTGGGCGGTCGGGTCGATGGCCACCGTCAGCTCGCCGGTCGGGCCGTCGGCGCTGCGTTCGCCGACCCGGGTGCGTCGTTGCAGCAGCAGCAACAGCGGCTGGGGTGCGTCGGCCGCGACGAGGCGGGTGGCGCGCACGGGCGGGAACGTGGCGCCGCCGAGCAGGCGGTTGGCCTCGTCGGCGCATCGGCTCGGCAGGATCGTGGTCGCCGCCGCCGCGTCGGCCCGCCAGGCGACCCAGCGCACGCCGGCGTCGCCCGCCAGCAGCGGCGCGCAGAACCCCGCCAGCTCGTCGACCTCGACCCGGTCGCTCGCACCGTGGAACGCGACCAGCAGCTCGGCGGCGAGTGCGCTGCGCTGCAGTTCGCGCTGCGCCACCTGCAGGCGCTCCTGGGCCAGTTCCTCGAACTGGCGGTGTGCCGTGGCGCCCTCCTGGCGGAACGCCGCCGAGCCGGCCACCAGCGTGGCGACGGTCCCGAAGGCGAGCAGCCAGGGCGACGAGGTGGGCATGCGGTCTCCGGGGCTCAAGGTAGGCCGCCGGCGCGGCGGTTGCACCCGTGCGATGGCGGCAAGGCCCCGGGAAAGCTGCCAGTGGGCCGTGCCGCCGGCGAAGAGCCAAAGGGCGCTCTTCCCGTGGCCGCGGGTCGCGGTAGCTTCATCGGGCCCTCTCCCGCAACGACCCCTGCGATGACCAAGAACCGTCACGAGTTGCCCCGCAAGAAGCCGACCCGTCCCGCCAAGGAGGAGATCGCCGAGGAGCTGCCGGTGCTGGAGCCGGTCGACGAGCTGCCGACGCTCGAGCCGGTCGCCGACGAGCTGCCGACCCTCGAGGCGGTCGACGAAGCGGGGGACGCGGTGGTCGACGACGGTCCGATCCAGGTCGTGGTCGCTGCCGGCGACGGCCGCACGTTCGACACGGTGTTCACGGTCACCGTGCCGGCGATGGACAAGCAGGCTGTGCTCGCCGCGTTGTCGGGACCGCTGCAGCGGCACTTCGCGGCGCAGCAGCGGCAGGTCCGCCACCAGCGCGTGCTGGTCCAGTTCGCTGGCGAGGGGGTGGTCGGTTCGGCGGCCAAGGAGACGATCGGCAAGCTGCTGGCCGCGCATCGCCCGCTGCTCGGTGTGGTCGACCGCGGCTTCGGCCAGGAGACGGTCGCGGAGGGGCGGTTGCCGGAGGTCCAGGTCACCGTGCAGACCAGCGGGGCGTCGACGGTCGCCACGATCGCGACCGGCAACCTCGAGCCGGTCGACCTGCCGATCGCGTTCGCCGCGCACTGGTCGAGCCTGCTCGCCGGCGCCAGCGGCAAGAAGCTGAAGCTGGTCGTCCAGGGCAGTGCCAAGCCCGACAGCACACAGCGCGCCGAATGGGCCGACGCGGCCAAGACGGCCGGTGCCAGCGCGTTCGCCGTGGGCGAGCGGGTCTACTTCGACCTCGACCTGCAGCGGCGCGTGCAGTGCACCGTCCAGGACGGCGTGGTGAACCTGCTGGTCGATCCGGCCGACCTCGACGCGACCACCGACGAAGCGCTGTCGATGGTGCTGCCCGAGCACGGTGCCGCCTGTCGGGGTGCCGTGGTGCGCATCGCCACCACGAGGCCGGCCGACGGTGCGCGAGACCGTTGCGTCGCGTTCGCGCGTGAGCACGGCGCGCGGCGCATCGAGGTGGTGGTCGGCGGGGCCCCGCAGATCGTCTGGCCGGGCCTGCTCGAGGTCGGCAAGGGGGCGGAAGTGGTCGTGCGTGTGCTGCCGAACGGCCGCAGCCGCGACGCCGTGCTGGCGGCGCTGGTGCAGGAGGCCGCGGGCCTGCAGTCGTCGACCAAGGGCAAGCCGGTGCTGGTCGACTGGCCGCGCGACTTCGTGGTCGACGCCGCGGCGCTGACCGCGCTGCACACCGCGGCGTCGGTGATGGCGGCGCGCTCGGTCGCGTTCGCGCTCGGCGGCGAGCTTCGCGAGCCGGTCCTGCCCGTGCCGATCACCTGCACGGCCGACGGCGAGCGTCTGTTGCTGCGCCTCGACAGCGAGGCCGGCAAGGCCGCCGAACTGCAGCGTGCGTTCGACCGGGCCACAGCACCGCTGCTGGCCACGTGGCGCGGGCGTTCGCTGCGTGTGCAGATCGCCGGCAGTGCGGTGGTCTCGCGCACCCTGCTGCGCACGATCTGCTCGGCGATCGAGGCGGCTGGCGTGATGCAGCTCGAAGTCGAGGAAGCGGGCGTCGTCGACGTGCTGCTGCCGGCGATGCTGACGTTCGCGAACCACGGCGATGCGATCTCGGTCGCGGCCGTGCCCGGCAAGCGCGATGCAGCCCAGGTGCAACTGGCGCTGGTGCGCGAGCTCGATGCGCTCAGTCTGCCGGCCGGCGGGTCGTTCGTGGTCGGTGCTTCGTCGGCGAGCGACGCGGTGTTGGCGGCCCTGCAGGCGCGCGGGGCCGCGCGGCTCGTGCTCGACGGGCCCGAGCCGGTCCAGGTGCACCCGCCGCTGTTCGCGGCCCCGCAGAAGAAGGTGCAGACGATCCGCCTCGAACTGCAGCCGGGCGGCGATCCGGCGATGACACGGCGGCAACTCGCGCGCGAACTGCCGTCGGTGCTGGCGGGCCTTTCGGGTCTGTCGACCGCGACCGTTCAGGTGGTGTGGCCGGGCATCGACCCGGCGGCGCCCGAACTGGCGAGCTTGGTCGCAGCCCTCGCCGACAAGAAGGCCAAGAAGGTGGTGCTCGAGCAGGGCAAGGACAAGCCACTGACGTTGCATCCGGCCCCTCAGCCGAAGGTGGTTCCGGCCGAGGTTCCGACCGGGGTCGAGGCGGCCGCCGCGTCGGCCGGGGTGCTGGCCCAGGTCCCCTCTCCAGCCGCAGCCCCTGCGGTCCGAGCCAGGGTCTCGGCTGGGACCGCCGCGTCGGCCGCGGCCCCGACCAACAGTGCCCCGCTGCCGGCCACCGCCGCACACCTGACCGTGCTCGGTCGCCGCGACGAAGCGGTGCCGCCGATGGTGCTGCTCGGCGTGGCGGTCGGTACCGATCCGGCGCACGTCGCCGCCGTCGAGGCCGAACTGCAGGCGCACCTGCCGCGCTTCCGCGGTCGTTCGGTGCTGCTGGTGCCGCAGCAGGGCGGCCGCGACGTGCCGGTGCGCAAGCCGGACGCGCTGGTCGACATGCTGCGTCGCGTCGTGCCGACCGGGGCGGCCGCGACGTTGGTGTTCCGTGGGCCCGACGCGCAGGGCCGGGCGCACTTCCAGGTGCTGCACTCGAGCCTGCGGGCGCTGCCGATCGGCGGTGTGTTCGCCGACCCGCGCGTGCCGCGCTGAACGTCGGCCGCCCGGCCGGCGCAGACAGGAGAACTCCATGAACCCGACCTTCCGCAACCTGGCCGCCGCGTTCGCCGTGGCCGTTCTCGCTGGCTGCTCGTCCGAGCGGATGGAGCCGGTGTCCCGATCCCAGCCGATCCCGACCGACGCGCAGGCGAAGTTCGATCTCGGCCGCGACTTCTGCGGCAACTGCGTCGCCGGCGTGCGCAAGCACCTCGCGAACGTGGCCGGGGTCGGCGAGGTCGACTATGTCGAAGGGGCCAAGGACTTCACGATCCACTTCGACAGCAAGTTGATCGACGCGCCGAAGATCGCCGCGAAGCTGGTCGCTTCCGGCGAAGAGGGCGCGAAGGTCCTGCCGTAGCGCACCCTTCGCCGCGGTGGCCGGCAGTTCACGCCGGCGAGAACCCGTCCGGCAGCGTGCGCCGCGCGCGCCGCGTCGAGCGTGCGGCTTCGACCGCGTCGGCGAGCACCGACTCCAGCACTGCGACGTAGTCGAGGTAGCGCTTCTTGCCGGCGTCGGTCAGGCGGCAGAGCGTCTGCGGCCGGCGGCCACGAAAGCCCTTCTGGATCGCGACGATGCCCGCCTCCTGCAGCGTGGCGAGGTGGCGCGACAGGTTGCCGTCGGTCAGGTGGCACAGCGACTTCAGGTCGGCGAACACGAGGCCGTCGGGGCGCGTCGCCAGCGACGTGACGATGCCCAGGCGCGCCTTCTCGTGCAGCACACGGTCGAGCCCTTCGTAGGCGTAGCGCCCGTCGTCGGGCTTGCCGCCGTCCGGCTTCTTGTCGTTCATGCGTGCTCCTCCGCGCACCCGGCCCGCGGCGACGTGCGTTCGTGGTGCCACCACAGGATCGCCGCCAGCGTCAGTTGTCCGACCACGAACGGCAGCCCCATCGCCCACGGGTGCAGCGCCTGCTCGCGGAACCACAAGCAGGAAGCCCCCGACGCGAGGAACATGGCGCCGACGACCGTGGCCGGTGCTGGCAGCAGGCGGTGGGTGGCGAGATTGGCGAGGCCGAACAGCAGTTGCCAGAGACCCGGCAGCCACCACAGCTGGGCTGGCTGCTCGGTGGCGACGAACCACGTCACCAGCGCGCCGACCACCACGTGCGGCAGGAACTGCATCGCGGCGAGGCGCGCGTTCGCGGCCGACAGGCTGCCGGGGCAGCGCGCGGTGCGGCGCACGACGGCCGCGGCGGCGAGGGCGCCGCTCACGCCGGCGACGCCGCACCACAGCGACAGGTAGGCGTTCGGATCGCGCAGCGGCTCGGGGCACCACCACGGCTGCAGCACCGCCGCCGCCGCCGCGAGCACTCCCGACGCGGCCACCGGCAGGGCCCGCAGGCTGCGCAGGTGCTCGGTGGCGGCCAAGTGGCTGCGGATCGTGCTGATCTGCGCGATGGCGTCGTCGAGTTCCATGGGCTTTGCGCAGGAAAGTAGTCGCCGGCGCAGGTCCGTCAAGCCGGGGCTTACGGAGCGCTTACCGGTCCGAGGCGGAGTTCTGCGTCGAATGCGCCGAATCGAGGTGCCGACGATGCCGATGCGAAACTCCTTCCTGTGCTCCCTGCTGCTCGCCACCCTGGTGGCGCCGCTGCCTTCGCAGGGCCCGACCGCATGGGTCGTGCCGGGCCGAACCGTGCTGAGCTCGCCGGTGGCCGCCCCGCTGCAGCTGGTCACCGCGAAGGCGCACGTGCGCATCGTCGACCGCGCCGCCACGACCACGCTCGAGCTCGACCTGCACAACCCGGGCGGCCACGACCAGGAGGCCGTGCTGCTGCTGCCGGTGCCCGACGGGGCGGCCGTTTCGTCGTTCGCGTTCCTCGGCAGCGCCGCCGAGGCGACCGCGCGCATCCTGTCGCGCGACGAAGCACGGCAGCTCTACGACGAGATCACCCGCAAGCTGCGCGACCCGGCCCTGCTCGAGTTCGCCGGCCTGCACTGTCTGCGCAGCAGCGTGTTCCCGGTACCGGCCCGCGGCAACCAGCGCATCCGGCTGAGCTACGACCACGTGCTCTCTGGCCACGGCGACCAGGTCGACTACCTGCTGCCGCGCAGCGAGCTGCTCGGCAGCGAGACGCGCTGGACGATCACCGTCGAACTGGCGGCGCGCGCGCCGATCGGCCTGTGCCATTCGCCGAGCCACGAGCTCGAGGTCACCGCCACCGGCGAACGCACGCGTTCGCTGCGGCTCAGCGAACGCAGCCAGCGCGACCCCGGCGCGTTCCGGCTCTGCTACACGACGGTCGGCGAGGCGAACCAGCCGACCGCGGCCCTGTTCGCGTACCCGGACCCGACGATCGGCGGCGGCTACTTCCTGCTGCTGGCGAGTGCGCCGGCCCCGGCGGCCGGCACGGTCGCGCGCCGCGAGGTGACGCTGGTGCTCGATCGCTCGGGCAGCATGGCCGGTCGCAAGCTCGAACAGGCGAAGGCCGCCGCACTGCAGGTGCTCGAGGGGCTCGCCGACGGCGAGGGCATCCAGATCCTCGACTACGGCAACGACGTCGCCGCGGCGTTCGCGCAGCCGGTGGCGAAGAGCAAGGACTCGCTGGCCCGCGCCCGGGCGCACCTCGACGCGATCCGCCCGCACGGCGGCACCAACATCCACGATGCGCTGCTGACCGCCCTGCGCGCCCCGACCCTGCCCGGCACCGTGCCGCTGGTGCTGTTCCTGACCGACGGCCTGCCGACCGTCGGCCCGACCAGCGAGAAGGAACTGAAGGCGATGGTCGCC
>JAEUHU010000018.1 GCA_016793305.1 Planctomycetota bacterium | reverse complement strand
AGCTTCCACGGCAACTTCGCCAGCGTCGCCGGCTCGGCCGCGCGCCTCGCACCGCTGCTGGAACAGGGCCACGGCCTGGCGATGCTCGTCTACCGCGGCTCGTCGGGCGAAGCAGGCGTGCCGAGCGAAGCGGCGTTCGCCGCCGACGCGCGCGCTCTCTACGACCAGCTCGATGCGCTGCTCGGCGTCGTGGTACCGCCCGAGCGCCGCGTGCTGCACGGCTTCAGCCTCGGCAGTTCGGTCGCTGCGGGGCTGGCGAAGGAGCGCGCTGCGGCCGGGCTCGTGCTCGAGGCGACGTTCGATCGCTGCTGCAGGTACTACGCGCAGCGCTTCCACCTGCCGATGTGTTGGCTGATGTGGCGCGAACGGCACGACGTCGTCGACAAGCTCGCCGGAGTCACGGTGCCGAAGCTGTTCCTGCACGGAGCGAAGGACCAGGCGGTGCCCGAAGCGTGGGCGCGCGACCTGTTCGAGGCGTGCGTCGGCGAGAAGGAGTTCGTCAGCTACCCGAACGGTGAGCACGCCGACCTGATGCAGCACGGGGCGCTCGACGCGATGGCGAAGTGGATGGCGACGCGCCTGCGCTGACGTTCAGCGCCCGCCGAAGCGAGCGAGGGCACACCGCACTCCTCTCCTCACCGCTTGCCGAGTTCCTCGATGCGCTGCTCCATCGCCGCCACCACCGCGTCCGCGTTGGCCCCGACGATCATGCGCAGGTGATCCCCCGGCACACGCACCACGCGCAGGCGATCGCCGACGATCGAGCCCCAGCCGAGCGTCGGGTCCTGCGCGTAGGCGAGCTTGCTCTTCAGGCCGCGCGGCTCCGTCTTCAGCAGCTGGATCGTGCCCGGGTAGTCGCCGCCGCGGTAGTTCGCCGCCGCCGCGAGCCACGACTCCTCGACCAGCTTCAGGCGGTAGACCGCCGGCCGCAGCAGCTTGTTGAGCGCCCGCGCGGGGCCGCGCCACAGCTTGCGCTGCATCACCGCCGAGGCGCGCTCGAACAGGAAGCCGACGCCCTCTTCGCGCAGCAGCTTGACCTCGTTCTTGAGCCGTTCGCCGACCGTCATCCGCACCTGCGGCCGGAAGTCGACCGCGAAGCCCGGCGCGAACGTGTCGAAGATGAACAGCTCGAAGACCTGCTCGCCGGCGGCGACCAGCTGGCGCGCCATCTCGAACGCGGTGATCGCACCACCCGAGTAGCCGGCGACGAGGTACGGCCCCGTCGGCTGGTGCACCTTCATGTAGCGGATGTGCTCCGCCGCGATCTCCTCGATGCTGGTCCGCGGCGTGTGCCCGAGGATGCCGCGCGTCTGGAAGCCGACGACCGGGCGCCGTCGGCCGAGCTTCTGCGCGAGCTCGTAGAGGTTGTTCACGTTGCCGCCGACGCCGCCGACGATGAACAACGCCCTCTCGCCGGTGCCCTGCGGGCCACGGTGCATCACCGTCGTCGTGTCCCAGTCGTCGGCGGCCTGCACCGGCACTGCCGGCGCGCCTTGCAGCGATTGCACCTTCGCCGCCAGCGTGCGCACGGTCGGATTCTGGAACAGCGTCGAGATCGGCATCTCGACGTCGAACTGCTTCTTCAGCTGGTCGAAAAGGCGCACCGCCAGCAGCGAGTGGCCACCAAGCTCGAAGAAGTTCGCCTCGGCGCCGACCTGCTTGAGGCCGAGCAGCTCGCACCAGATCGCGACCATCCTGGTCTCGATCGGCCCTTCCGGCGCTTCGTCGCCGGCGGCGAGGTCGCTGGCCGAGAACTTCGGCAGCGCCCGGCGGTCGACCTTGCCGTTGTGGTTCAGCGGGATCGCGTCGACGACCTTGTAGAGGGCCGGCCGCGCGTAGTCGGGCAGCCGTTCCTTGAGCCACGCGACCAGCGCCTTGCGTTCGGGCGCAGCACCATTGGCCAGCAGGTAGGCGCCGAGCACCTTGTCGGTCTGGCCCTCGGGAACGACCGCGACGACGACCGCCTGGCGGATCTGCGGGTGGCTCTCGAGCGCCGCTTCGACTTCGCCGAGCTCGATGCGGAAGCCGCGGATCTTCACCTGGCCGTCCATGCGGCCGAAGAAACGGATCACGCCGTCGCCCGGGTCCATCGCCAGGTCGCCCGAGCGGTAGATGCGCAGCGTCGCGTCCCACGGCGCCTGCACGAACTTCTCGGCGGTGAGCTCCGGACGGTTCCAGTAGCCGAGCGCCAGGCCGCGACCGCTGATGACGAGTTCGCCCTGCACGCCGGCGTCGACCGGGTTCAGGTTCTCGTCGACGATGTAGAT
>JAEUHU010000374.1 GCA_016793305.1 Planctomycetota bacterium | reverse complement strand
CAGCTCCTGGACCATCGTCGACAGCCGCACCGACTCGTCGTACGAGACCCGGATCAGCTTGTCGCGATCGCTCGGGTCGAGGTCGTCGCCGTCGTTGGCGAGCTCGAGCGACGCCTGGATCGCGGTCAGCGGCGTCTTCAGTTCGTGCGACACCGAGTAGATGAACTCGGACTTCGAACGCGCCTGCCGTTCCTCGGCGGTCCAGTCCTCGAGCGCGACGACCTGCGCGCGCGTGCCGGACGCCTCGGATTCGGCGACGGCGCGGATCAGGTAGACGTGGCGTTCGCCGCCGTGCTCGACCTCGATGCGGCTCGTCTTGACGGTGCGGCCGAGATCGGCGGCCAGCACGCTGCGCACCGCGTCGACCACCGCGAACGGTGCTCCGGCCTCGGCGAGGGTCACCGGGTCGCGGTCGCCGAGCTGCAGCACGGTGCGGGCGGTGCGGTTGCCGTAGAGGACCCGTTCGTCGGCGTCGACGACCAGCAGGCCGTCCTGCAGGTTCGCCAGCACCAGTTCGGTGCGCTGCAGGCGCTGCTCGGCGGCGAGCGTGCGCAGGTGCAGATGGTGGCTGCGCAGGGCGGCCTCGTGCAACCGCTGCGTCTGTGTCAGCGCCTCCGCCCAGCTGGCGGCGGTGTCGCCGCCGACGGGAGGTTCCTTCTGCAGCGCCTGCCAGAGCTCGTCGGGCGGCCGGCGTTCGCCGCGGAACCAGCGGCGGGCCAGCAGCGTGCCGAACCCGAGGCCGGCGGCGAGGCCGGTGAGCGCCGACACCACGTCGAACGGCAACGCCGTCATCGTCGTCCCTCCGGTGGTGCCGCGGGCTCGTCGAGCAGCCACGGGTGGCGGGCGCGCAGTTCGTCGCGCAGCGCGGTGGCGGCGGGGTCGTCCCGCAGCGGCTGGACGGCCGCGCGGGCCGCGGCTCGTTCCCCGGCGTCGGCCAGCGCGCAGGCGAGCAGCGCCTGGTCGGGCCGGTGGCCTGGTCGCAGCCGCAGGGCCTGTTCGAACGCGCGCGCCGCCGCGTGCGGCGACCGCATCGTCAAGAGCGCGCGGCCGCTGCCGGAGAAGGCGCGCGCCGCGTCGGCGCCCGAGAGCGCTGCGGTGGCGCGCAGGAACGCGCCGTGCGCCGCTTCGGCGCGGCCGAGCTGCAGCAGGATCTCGCCGCGCAGCAGCGCCACCGCCGGCGGATCGCCGGCCGGGCGGCTCGCCTGGTCGAGTTCGCGCAGGGCTGCGCGTGCATCGCCGAGCTGCAGCTGGGCGGCCGCCAGCGCCAGCGCCAGCGACGGTTGGCTGCCGCGCACGTGCGGCGGCAGGCGCGTGCCGAGCGCCGCGGCGGTGGCCGGTTGCTCGGCCATCACCGCGCTGAGCGCGAGCCGGGCCGCGGTGCCGCCGTCGTCGGGGCGAGCGGCCGAAGCACTGGCGTAGGCGGTGGTGGCGTCGCCCCAGCGCCCGTCGGCGCACAGGGTCGCACCGAGGTCCAGTTCGGCCTCGATGCTGCGCGGGAACGCCGCGGCGAGTTCGCTGCGCACGCGGGCGGCCTCCTCGGTGCGGCCGGCGGCGAGCAGCAGCCGGTGCAGTTCGATGCGCGGGCGTGGCTCGTGCGGGGCCAGGGCTGCAGCGCTGCGGAAGAACCGTTCCGCCTCGTCGAGCCGGTGGCGCGCCTCGGCGCACGCGCCGCGGCTGCACAGGCCGTCGATCGACTCGGGCTGCAGGGCCAGCAGCAGCGTCGCACTGCGATCGGCCGCGTCGACGTCGCCGCTGGCCCAGCACAGGCGCGTCAGCAGGCGCAGCGACTCGGGGTCGTTCGGCGCGAACTGCACGGCTTCCTGCAGCAGGCGTCGCGCGCGCGCGTGGTCGCCGGCGGCGAGGCACTGCGCGGCGAGCTCCTGGTACATGCGCGCCTTGGTGGTGCGCCACTCGCCGGCGTCGAGCGGGTCGTGTCCCGGCTGGGGCACGGTGGTGCAGCCGACGACGAACGGCAGCGCCAACAGCAGCCACGCGCCGTGGCGCCACGAACGGACCGATGGGTGGGCGTTCATCGCGGCGCCTCCTGGTCCTGCTCCTTGCCGTCCGGCGGGGGCAGCGAGCGGATCAGCTCGACGGTGCGGGCCGCGTCGTCGAGCGACAGGTTGCGCAGCGCGAGCGTCGCCAGCAGGGTCTCGCGCAGCACCGCCGCGTCGGCGAAGGTCGGGTCGAGCGACAGGGCGCGCTCGACGGCGCCGAGCGCGCGTTCCGGTTCGTCGCGGCGCTGCAGCACCTCGGCGTCGGCGAACGCCGCTCGTGCCAGCACCGGCCGCACGTACGGCGACAGCGAGTCCCAATGGCTCTGCTTCACCGCGGCGAAGCGGGCGCGGGTGCGTTCGGCCTCGGCGGCGGCCTGCACCGGATCGAGGATGTGCGGCGTCAGCAGGATCACCAGCTCGCGGCGCGTCACCGCCTCGCTGGTGCGGCCGAACAGCCAGCCGATCCACGGCAGCGAGCCGAGCAGCGGGATCTGGTCGCGCGTGGTCGTCACCGATTCGCCGATCAGGCCGCCGAGCACCAGCGTCTGGCCGTCGCGCATCAGGATCTTGGTGGTG
>JAEUHU010000531.1 GCA_016793305.1 Planctomycetota bacterium | reverse complement strand
ACGAACTGCTGCCGATCGCGACGCCGGTGCTGCAGTGGTTCGCGAACGCTTGCCCGCGCACCGACGCCGGGCAGCTGCGCATCACGCCGACGCAGGCGCTCGAGACGCACTGGCACGGCGTCGAGAACGACCTGCCGACGGTCGCCGGTCTGCACTGGTGCCTCGCGAGACTGCGCACGCTGGCGCCGGAGCTCGTACCCGCGGACCAGCTCGCCGCGTGGGCGAAGCTCGAGCGATCGCTGCCGCCGATCCCCCGCCGCCAGCAGGGCGACACGACGCTGCTGGCGCCTGCGTCGCAGTACGACCCGAGCCGCCAGAACTGCGAGAGCCCGGAGCTCTACGCCGTGTTCCCGTTCCGCCACTTCGGCCTCGGCAAGCCGGATCTCGAACTCGCGCGGGCGACGTTCGCGGCGCGTCACGATCGCTTCACCAACGGTTGGCCGCAGGACGGCCAGCTCGCGGCCCTGCTCGGCCTCGTCGACGAAGCGCGCAGCAACGTGCTGGCGAAGCTGCAGAACGGCAATCGCGCGCACCGCTTCCCGGTCATGTGGGGCCCCAACTTCGACTGGTGCCCCGACCAGTGCCACGGCAGCAACCTGCTCGACACCGTGCATCGCATGCTGCTGCAGGCCGACGGCGAACGGATCCTGCTGCTGCCGTGCTGGCCGAAGGAGTGGAACGTGTCGTTCCGCCTGCACGCGCCGCGGCGAACGGTCGTCGAGTGCGAGTTCCGTAACGGGCGGGTGCAGCGCCTCGTGGTCACGCCGAAGGAACGCGAACGTGACGTCGTGCGGCCGGACTGAGCGATCCAGGGGCTTCGCGGCGGCTCGCGTTCAGCCCTCCCCGCGTCCGGCCGATGCCATCGGCCAGGAGAGTCTCGACCACGCCGCCCGCAGCGCCGCCTGCTGGCGCAGCTGATCGCATCCGTCAGCGTTCGGCCCGCACCAGCCCGGCGAACGCACGCCGCTCCGCCCAGAGCAGGAACAGCGCCAGGCCACACGGGCCCAGCACCATCGGTCCGCCGAAGCCATCACCGGCGACGAACCAGTGGAACGCCAGGATGTTGACCAGGATCGGCCCGAGCACGAGCAGCCCGAGGCAGCGCGTGCGCGGGATCGCGACCAGCACACCGCCGACCAGCTCGAGCACCTTGACCAGCGTCAGGTAGCCGGTCGGTCCGAAGGCGGCGAAGAACTGCGCCACCGGGGTGCCTTCCGGCGGCGGCGGCGCCTCCACCAGTCCGAACATGACCATGACAGCGGCATTGACGAACGCGAGCCCCAACAGGATCCCGGCGACCAGGGACAGCATCTTGAGCATGCGCCCAGCATGGCGTCGTGCTCCGGACCCTGGTGCCATCCCTTGCGGGAAATCCTGGCCGAGGCGCCGAAGCAATTCGCCCGATGCTGGTTCCGGGAAGAACGCGTGACCGACACCGTGCGAGTACTCTGCGCCTGGTGCAACGCGACGATCCGCGCGGGGGACGCTGCCCGCGAGGCGTCGCACGGCATCTGCGTCCACTGCGCCACGGTCCTGAACGACTCGTGCGACCAGGGTCGGCCACCTGCGCGCGACGACTCACAGGCCGGGCCCAAGCCCAGCTGAGCCTCCGGTCGACGAGCCTGCGATCAGCCGTGCGCCGCGCGCACGTCGGCGAGCGTCAAGCGCGACAGCGCCGCCTCGCCGGCCGCCGTCGCCGGCGCCTTCATCACCAGGAAGCTGTCGCGGGCTTCGCAGCCACTGCAGCGACCGTAGCGCG
>JAEUHU010000501.1 GCA_016793305.1 Planctomycetota bacterium | reverse complement strand
CCTCGGCCACGCCAGCGCGCGGCTGCCCGACGGCCGGCGTCTGGACGACGTCACGGACCGCAGCTCGTGCTACACGTGCCACCCCGGTGCCGCGACGCGCTGCCTGCGCGGAGCCATGGGCAAGGCCATCGGCGCCGACGGGGAGTCGATGATGTCGTGCCAGGACTGCCATGGCGGCATGGCCATGGTCGGCGATCCGGCCCGCACCGGCTGGCTGCAGGAACCGAATTGCCAGAGCTGCCACACCGGCGACGCCGTGAGCAACGCCGGCGCGATCCGCTTCGACAACGTGTTCGACGCACCCGGTCACTTCCGGACCCCGCCGAACCAGCGCTTCGCGACCACTCCGAACACCCCTGCGGCCGGCTTCTCGCTGTATCGCTTCTCTGAGGGCCACGGGGGACTCGATTGCGCCGCCTGCCATGGTTCCCCCCACGCCATCTGGCCGACCACCGAGACCAACGACAATCTGCAGAGCCTCGCCGCGCAGGGCCACGTCGGCACGATCAACGAATGCAGCGCCTGCCACACGAACCTGCAGGACGACCAGCAGATCGGCCCGCACGGCATGCACCCGACCGGCAATGCGTGGGTGGACAAGCACGGCGACATCGCCGAGCAGAACGGCACCGCGTCGTGCAAGCCCTGCCACGGCACCACCTACCGCGGCACGGTGCTGTCGCGCAGCCACGGCAACCGGATCCTCACCACGGAGTTCGGCACCAAGACCTTCTGGCGCGGCTACGAAGTCGGCTGCTACGACTGCCACAACGGCCCGAACAGCGAGAGTACTTCGCCGAACACGCCGCCAGTGGTGAGTTCGCCGACGCTGGCGACGCCGACCGACACGCCGCTCGTCGTGGCGCTGACCGCGAGTGACGCCAACCAGGATCCACTGACCCTGCGCATCGTCGAGCAGCCGAAGCACGGGGCCGTAGCGTTCGCCGGCACCACCGCGACCTATCGCGCCCGCGACGGCTTCGTCGGCACGGACAGCTTCACCTACGCGGCCGCGGACACGAAGAGCAACAGCAACCTCGGCACCGTGACGATCCAGGTCGGAGCACCGGCCTGCGCCGGCTCGGCGACGCCGTTCGGCTTCGGCTGTGGGGATCCGGCCGGCAACGTCCCGCGACTGCGCATGCTCGGCTGCCCGACGGGAGGCAACACCGTGACGCTGGTGATCGACCAGATCCCGACCGACGAGTTCGCGCTGCTCGCCCTCGGCGAAGGCCAGGGACCGATCGAGCTGAGCGGCGACGGCTGCATGGGACGCATGACCACGCTGCTGGCCTTGACCTCGCCGATCCCGGTGGTCGGTGGCCGCCTCGACCTGGTGCTGCCGTTGCCGGCCTCGCTCGGCAGTTGGGACGGCACGATGCAGGCCGTCTGCCTGAATGCGAATTCGCCGCGCACCTTCGTGGTCTCGCAAGGCCTCGCGATCCAGTTCCGCTGAACGCCGGCCTCAAGCCGGCGGCCACCCGTCGCGGTCGGCGAGTGCGTCGAACGCGCGCGTGCACAGCCAGGCGAGCAGCGCCCCGGCCAGCACGTCGCCGACCCAGTGGTAGCGCAGCAGCACGGTGCTGGCGACCAGCGACGACGCCGGCAGCAAGGTCCACCAGAACCAGCGCCGGTTCCACCGCCACAGGATGCCGAGGCTGGTCAGCGTCAGCATGGTGTGGCCGCTCGGG